>JAJYAE010000355.1 GCA_021779695.1 Acidobacteriota bacterium
TCTATCCGCGTCGATCTTCAGCCGGGATATGGCGCGAGCCTGGAAGATGGCCCAGCGGCTGGAGAGCGGCATGTGTCACATTAATGGGCCGACGGTGCACGATGAGGCCCAGATGCCATTTGGCGGAGTGAAGGCCTCGGGCTATGGTCGCTTTGGGGGACGAGCGGCAATTGATGAATTTACGACGCTGCGGTGGATCACGGTGCAGACCGGGGAGCGGCATTATCCGTTCTAGGGCGCGCGGGGATTGTTCGATTTCGGACAGCTGAATATGAAAGCGGACAGTTGACCTGAGGTTGAGTATCCAGGCTCGACTCTATCTCATTTAGTTTCAATCGGCAGGGGCAGCGTCATCCGGCATATAAATTGCAGGCTGGATGTGCGATGGATATTGCGCGCCCAGATTTGAGAAAGAAGAAACGGCGTCGCGCCATGGTGTGGGGCGCGGCAGGTGGTGTAGTCCTTGCGGGACTAGCGATTGGAATCTCGCGACTCAAACCGGCAGCGCCGACGGTGGATCGATCCGCAATCTGGACCGATACAGTGAAGCGCGGGCCGATGATTCGCCAGGTGCGCTCCTCGACCGGCACCTTGGTGCCGCGCGAAGACTCGATTGAGCTGATCCCCGCGCAGACGGAAGCGACCGTAGTACGGATTCGTGTCTTGCCGGGCGCGCAAGTGACTCCACAAACCATTTTGATGGACCTTTCCGATCCGCAGCTGGAGCAGGAACTACTGAATGCCCGGCTTGCGCTGAAGGCAGCAGAGGCTGACTACAAGAGCCTGCAGGGGACGCTTGAAAGCACGCTGATGGACAAGAAGGCGTCTGCCGCACAAGTGAATGCCGACTTCACGCAGGATCAGCTGCAGGCGCAGACGGACAAGGCGCTCTATGAACTGGGCGTGATCTCTGGACTTACCTACAACAAGTCGAAAAGCACCGCGGAACAACTTTCCGAACAGCACCGGATCAGTCAGCAGCAGATCGCGGTGAATCAGAAGGCGATTGCGGTGCAACTTGCCTCAGCCCAGGCGAAGGTGGATCAGGCGAAGGCATTGCTTGATCTCTATGAGAAACAGGCCGCAGGGCTGGAGGTGCGTCCGAGTATCGCGGGCACGCTGGCGCCGCTGGCGACGCCGCTTCAGGTGGGGCAGCACGTTGCTGCAGGGACATCTCTGGCAGAGGTGATCCAGCGGGACAAGCTGAAGGCGGCATTACAGATTGCAGAGACGCAGGCGCGTGACATTCAGATTGGCCAACCCTCATCCATCGACACGCATAACGGCACTATTCCGGGGCATGTGATTCGAATTGATCCAGCTGTAGTGAACGGAACGCGCACGGTTGACGTAATGCTTGATGGGCCTCTTCCGCCGGGCGCGGTGCCGCAGCTCAGTGTGGATGGGACCATTGATCTCGAGAGGATGAAGGATGTGTTGTATATGGGACGGCCCGCGCTGGGGAATGAGAATTCGACGCTGAGCCTGTTCAAAGTGGATGCAGATGGCAAAGGGGCCACGCGAGTTTCGGTGCGCGTAGGGCGCGAATCGGTAAGCGATATTCAAATCCTGGGCGGGCTGCAGGAAGGAGACACAGTGATCCTTTCAGACATGTCTCGTTATGACAACGTGGATCGCATTCGCCTGCGTTAGATTCCATTCGGCACAAAGGGAGCCGACGGCCGGTCGGTATTTCAAAGATTGCTTTGGCGGACCGCCCATCCGGGCGCAGAGAGGACAACGATGAGCGACAAGCTGATTGAAATTGAGGGCCTTACGAAGGTCTTTTACACCGACGAGGTCGAAACGCATGCGCTCTCGGGTGTTCATCTCTCCATCTCGCGGGGAGAGTATCTGGCGATGTCGGGCCCGTCGGGCTGCGGCAAATCCACGCTTCTCTCCATCCTTGGCCTGCTTGATACGCCCACCGCGGGCCGGTATCTGCTGAATGAAAAAGCAGTTGAAAATCTCAGCTTCAGTGAGCGCTCCCGCATTCGGAACCAGGAGATTGGTTTCATCTTTCAGAGCTTCAATTTGATTGGAGATCTGACTGTCGAAGAGAATGTTGAGCTGCCACTGACATATCGTGCCGGCATGCCGGCGAGCGAGCGGAAGAAGCGTGTAAAGGATGCACTCGAACGAGTGAACATGGCGCATCGGATGCGGCATTATCCTGCGCAGCTCTCCGGAGGGCAACAACAGCGCGTGGCAGTGGCGCGAGCGCTGGCTGGGTCACCCTCGATCCTGCTGGCCGACGAGCCAACGGGAAACCTTGACTCAAAGAACGGCGAAGCAGTTATGCATCTGCTTGCTGACTTGCACCGCGAGGGCTCGACGATCTGCATGGTGACTCATGACCCGCGCTTTGCGAAACATGCCGAGCGGGAAGTTCACCTTTTTGATGGCAAGGTCGTTTCAGAAGAGGACCTGAAGAAGCTGACTGCCGCGTTGGGAGCGTAACGATGGTACAGGACATCCGCTATGCGCTGCGCCAACTGCGCAAATCGCCAGGTTTCACATTCACGGCCGTGCTGACTCTGGCGCTTGGAATTGGTGCAAACACCGCGATATTTACACTTGTGCAGAGCATCCTGCTGCGTTCTCTTCCGGTTGCAAATCCTGCGCAGCTCTATCGCATTGGCGATAACGACGATTGCTGTGTCGAGGGCGGATTTCCGGGTGGCGCATCCGACAATGGCGACTTCACGATTTTTTCCTTCGATCTTTATCAGTATTTGAAGGCGTCGACAAGGGAGTTTGAGCAGTTAGCCGCTGTCCAGTCCGGGGTGTGGACGTGGAGCGTCCGGCGCGGTGGTGCTGAAGCGAAGCCACTGCATGCCGAGTTTGTCTCAGGGAACTATTTTGAGACGCTCGGCATTCAGCCCTTTGCAGGACGGCTTTTCGCCGACAGTGACGATCAACCTGCTGCGGCCCCGGCGACCGTCATCAGTTTTCGTGCCTGGCAGGGCGAGTATGCATCGGATCCATCGATTGTCGGCTCCACAATCTTTGTGCAGACGAGGCCGTTCACGGTCATCGGCATCACGCCGCCTGGGTTCTTCGGCGACCGGGTAACGGACAATCCGCCAGACTTCTGGTTTCCGCTGAATACAGAGCCGTATGTTCGCGCGGAGAACTCGATTCTGCATCACGCGGAATCACACTGGCTTTACCCGATCGGGCGCATCCGCCCTGGAACCAACATCACTGCCTTGCAGTCACACATCTCGAACGAGCTGCGGCAGTGGCTGGCCACGCGCCCGGCACTTACAGCGGATGGCGGAGCGGCGATCATCCCGAAGATGCATGTCGTGCTGACGCCGGCGGGAGGAGGCGTGCAAAACCTCCAGCAGCAGACTGGCAAAGGGCTGAAGTTGCTAATGCTGCTCTCGTTCGTTGTCCTTTTGATTGCATGCGCCAATATCGCCAACCTGATGCTGGCGCGAGCGACAAATCGGCGTGGTGATATTGCTTTGCGGATTGCGTTGGGCGCGGGACGCAAGTGGATCATCCGGCAGATTCTCATCGAGAGCATCCTGCTCAGTCTCATTGGTGGCTTGGCGGGCCTCGGGGTTGCATATGCGGGGAGCCGTACGATTCTAGCGCTTGCTTTTCCTGATGCCAGGAACCTGCCCATCAGTGCAAGTCCCTCCCTCATCGTGCTTGGATTCGCACTTCTGGTTTCACTGCTCACGGGCATCCTGTTTGGACTGGGTCCGGCATGGCTATCCTCCCATGCGCAACCTGCTGAAGCATTGCGTGGCGCCAATCGCTCCACCAGGGACCGATCTTCACTGCCACAAAGGGCTCTTGTCATCTTTCAGGCAGCGCTGTCTGTGGTTCTTCTGGCCAGTGCCATTCTCACCACGAGATCCCTGGTGAACCTGGAACATCAGGATTTCGGAGTTACAACAGCCAATCGCTACGTTGTGCATATTGACCCGGCTGGAGCGGGCTACACGCAGAGTCGGCTTCCAGCGCTGTATCGACAACTGGAAGATCGATTTTCTGCGCTGCCGGGCATGCGGCATATCGGCCTTGCCATGTACAGCCCTCTTGAAGGAGACAACTGGGGTGAATGCGTTATTCAACAAGGCCACCCCCAGCCCAGGCCTGGAGATCAATGCGGCTCAACATGGGACCGTGTCAGCACCGGCTTTCTGGAATCAGTTGGCGTGCCGCTTGTGCGTGGCCGGAACTTCAGCGAGCAGGACGCCGCGGGAAGTCCGCAGGTTGCGCTGGTGAATGAAACCTTTGTCAAAGAGTTCTTTCCGCACGTGGACCCGATCGGACAGCACTTCGGAGTCGACCTCACGAAGTATTCAGGATCCTTTGAGATTGTCGGCGTATTCCGGGACTTCAAAATGAATAATCCGCGCT
>JAJYAE010000053.1 GCA_021779695.1 Acidobacteriota bacterium
GTAGATGGCGTATTCCTCTCACTTTGCGCAGCAAGAGGGCTCACTGCAGTTCCAGCTGCGGCGACTGCGCCTGTGGCAGCGATTCTCGCGAGAAAGGATCGTCTTGAAAGCTCAGAGGAATTCATCTGGATTCTCCTAGATGATGCGTGCAAGAGCTCACTTTGAATTGAGCAAAACGAATTGTACGTGATGAGCCCTGACTCGGAGTCACAGATGGTTAGGCCCTAGACCTTCTTCAGGCTGGTTCTTGCCAAAATACTAACCGTCCATCTGGTCCAGTTTTCGCCAGGCCTATCAGAAGCACAAGCCTTAGGCAAATTGCACTCTAGCCAGATGTGAACTTGCGCAGGGCACCAAGCAGGCGATCGACCTCTTCCGGTGTGTTGTAATGCACCAGGCCAACGCGCAGCATTCCACCCTCCTGTTCGACTTTCAGGCGCTCAGACAGATTGAGTGCGTAGTAGTTACCGTCCCAGGTGAAGATACCGCGTTGAGCTAGAAATTCGGCAATCGCCTTCGGATGATGATCCCCGATGCGCAAAGAGAGAGTGGAACAGCGCTCCTTCAATCGGTTGGGGTCGGTGATTCCGTAGATTTGCAAGCCAGGGATTCTATGTAGGCCATCAATAAGACTCGAAACCAGGCGTCGCTCGTATGCGACTGTGGTGCGGTACGCAGCTTCAAGAGCTTCGCGGCGAGTCTTCGCAGTATGATCACTGCGACGGCCAACGTCTGCAATGTATTCGACTGCCGCTCTGACTCCAGCGATCAGCTCGTGTGCAAGAGTTCCGGTCTCCCAGCGATCTGGATTTTCATCAAGGGACGGACGCACCTTGTAGGGCCGAAAGCGCTCGAGATGCTCGCGCTTGCCAAAGAGCGTACCCATGTGAGGTCCGAAGAACTTGTACGGCGAGCAGACCAGGAAATCACAATCAAGTTCTTTGACATCGAGGAGACCATGAGGAGCGTAGTGCACGGCATCGATATATGTCATGGCGCTTGCAGCATGGGCCAGGCGGACGATTTCTCTAACCGGGTTAATGGTTCCAACAGCATTGGAGGCATAGCCAACGGCAACCAGCCGCGTGCGATCACTCAATTTCGCCTTCAGGTCCTCGAGGTCGAGAGTGCAGTCTTCCTCCCGGATATCAACTACACGGATTGTCACTCCCTTTTCTTCAAGAGCCTTCCAGGGCGAGAAATTGGCATCGTGATCCAGTGTAGTGAGGAGGATTTCATCGCCCGGCCCAAACTCCCTGCCAATGGCTCGCGAAAGCGCAAAGGTGAGAGTCGTCATGTTCTGACCGAAGACAACCTCATCGGAGCTGCAATTGAAGAAATCGGCCAGCGCTTCACGCGTGTCAGCAATCATCTCGTCGCTGTGACGACTTGTGTCAAACACGCCACCATGATTGGCGTTGCAGTGGGTGAGGTAGTTCTGAATTGCCATGATGACCGGAGTGGGAACCTGGGTACCCGCAGGACCATCCAGAAACGCTGCCGTCTGTCCGTTGACCTGCATTTCGAGAGATGGAAATTGAGAACGTACCCATGCCACATCCAGCAAGCTGTCTGTATTCAATTCCGCAGTGCTCACGGCCAATCCCTCCAAGTACACGAGGAAGTGTACATTGTGCCCTCTGCAGTACCAGCGCCCTTCACTCCTGTGACAAAAGCCGTTGATTTTTCAGCGGCTTATCTTGATCCTCTGGACTGTCTTGGATGTCTTTGAATCAGGCACGATTGGATTCGTAGCGAATTATAAGTCGCTTATTTACTATATTTTGTAAGATTTCATAATCCGGATACCTCCGAATACACCCCCAAAAGACTTGGCTTCCCATAGACGCGCTTGGACGAAGAAAGACAATGGCCAGCAATCTTCAGTGGATCGGCGAGGAAATTCATACGGGAACCCGGGCTCTGCCGCAAATAGTTCGCGTTTGCAGCAGCAACTTCGATCTGACGGAGCCAATTCACAACCTGATCAGGCTGGCGCTTTTTTCCCCGGTCCCATACGCTCTCCTTGTTCGGTCTCTCTCATTCACACTGACATAATTCAAGCCGGTTTCCTCACGGCTGCGCTACACGAACAATCTCACTAGCACAAATTGCCGGGCAGGCCAGCGAAAGTCAGCGTACGGAGGCGTTATTAACCCCTTTACGAGTTTTTCAGTCGCGCGGCCTAACCCACAGACATGACTGATCTTCTGCGCCCCGTCACTGTGCAGGCCCCCGCAATTAACCGTTTCAAGCTTGTTTTACGTCCTCGGTCCTCTTTAGTGTCACACGCGTTTCAGTTTATCCATCGCATCGCTTACTTTTTCGGGAGAAGAGATGCGGACGCGTGTGCTTGGATCTTGGAATCTCACTGGAGGCAGACCATGAGGAATCGGATTGAATATCGTACTGGTTGGAGATGGCGGTTCTTGGTCGTCGCTCTTGGCGCACTGCTGTTACCATGCCTAAACTGGGCACAAGTCACAACCGTAGATGTAGTTGGTACGGTAACAGATACTACGGGGGCTATTGTTCCCAATGCCAAGGTCACGCTCACTAATCTCGATACAAAGCAAACGAGAAACACGAACTCCAGTGGTTCCGGAGACTATGCCGTCACACTGCTTCCTCCGGGACGTTACAAAATCCAAATCTCGGCTTCAGGATTCAAGAACTTCGAGGTCTCGAGCATTTCGCTGCTCGCAGGAGACCGTGTCCGCGTCAATGGGTCAATGCAGGTCGGTACAACGAGTGAGACCGTTACGGTAGAGGGAACAGCTCCAGCTCTTCAGACGGACAACTCCACAATGATTACTGGCCTCGAAGAGAGATCGGTACAGGATCTCCCACTCAATGGTCGCAATTTCGTGAACCTTGCCCAAGTGCAGGCTGGCGTGAATGAGGGGCCACCCAACGGGTTGACAAGCGGCACTCGTCCTGATGACCGACGTGCAACCTCTTCGATGTCTGTGAACGGTCAATCCGACGTTATCAACGATGAACTTATAGACGGGACGGATAACAATGAGCGAATCATCGGAACGCTAGGTGTCCGCCCTTCGATTGAAGCGATCGCTGAAGTTCGAATTCAGACCAACAGCTACGCGGCAGAAGTTGGGCGGACGGCCGGTGGCGTGGTGAACATCATCACCAAGTCTGGAACAGATCAGTTTCATGGGTCGCTGTACGAATTTTTCAGGAATGACAAACTTAACGCAGTACCATTTCAGTTCGGAGCACACAACCCTAACCCGGAACTCCGTCAGAACCAATTCGGCGGAAGCATCGGGGGCCCAATCAAACGCGGAAAGGCTTTCTTCTTCGGAGACTACGAGGCTTTTCGCCTCATTCAGGGGACACCGCCGGCAGCACTAACTGTTCCAACTGCGTACGAAGTGGCCCATCCCGGTGACTTCACCGACGTGGGCGGACCTCTAATTACTTCACCAGATCCGATCGGACTAGCTTATTTCAAGCTCTTTCCAGCACCCAACGTCGGAACGAATCAATACGTGGGCAGTCAAAATCGCACACAATTCAGCAACACATTTGACGTCCGCCTGGACCATCAATTCAATCCCAACAATCTGCTGTATGGCCGATACACTTACAACAATGTCAACACATTTACGCCGGGGATCTTTCCAAGTGCCTCGTTTGCCGGTGTTGTCGTCCAACCAGGTGGCAATGCTTTCTCTTTTCCTGGACAAGCAAACCAGTTTGCCGGCAACTTCATGGCCGACTTTGTACATACCTTCAACAGCTCGCTCGTCATGGATTTGAAGGCAGCCTACACGCATATTAATAACCTATCCAATCCATTAAGCAACGGAACCAATCCAAATCAAGCTGCCGGTCAGCCCAATATTAATATTGATAAAGGCTCGAGCTCTCTTGCCCCCATCTCCGTTGTAGGTGTTTCGGGTCTCGGGAACGGTGGCCTCTTTATACCCCTACAAGACAAAGACAATTCCTATCAGCTTAATGGCAGTGTTTCTTACCTTCACGGCAAGCATTCGGCCAAGACTGGCGTCACGGCAATCTATCGTCAAGCAGCAAATGCGCAAAGCTCTGCTTCTGAAGGGAGCTGGACTTTTGCCAGCCTCCCTGCACTTGTACAAGGGACCTTTGCATCTGTAACGCGTTCGAATCTCCTTATCATTCCGCATTACAGAACATGGGAATGGGGATTCTTTGCGCAGGATGATTGGCATGTGGCAGGTCCATTGACCCTTAACCTAGGCATTCGCTACGACCTAATTACGCCCTATACAGAAATCAAGAATCAAATCTCGACTTTCAACCCAGTGACCGGCATGATTCAAGTCGCAGGTGTGAATGGAATTTCGAAGACCGCAGGAATTCAAACGGACTACTCAGACATCTCGCCGCGGGTCGGATTTGCTTATTCGCCAGGGCACAATACAGTGATACGTGGTGGGTTTGGAACCAGTTATTTCCCGAATAACTTTGGCGCAGCGGGAAGTCTAGAGAACCAACCGTTCAACTCTGCTTTTGGCCCTTGTTCGTCCAGTACCTGCCAGGTCGGCTATCAGAGTCTTGCTTCCGGTCTCCCATTGCCGACGCCGCAGTCGGCATCGAATCCCTCTGGCGCTATTACAGCTGCTGTCAATCCAAATTTCAAAAACAGCTATCTTGAAGGTTATAACCTTACGATCCAACATGACTTCTCGGGCAATGTCGCATCTGTGTCGTACGTGGGCATGCTTGGGCGCCATCTGCGGCAACAAATGCCGGATTTTGATGCGGCCCCTCCGAATACAGCCTCCAACCCAAATTCCCTGCGGCCATATTATGCCACTTTGCCGAATATCAAGCAGATTCAGTTGTTGAGTACGGGCGGCGCATCAAACTACAATTCGCTACAAGCTACGCTCGAGCGCAGGACAAAACACGGACTCACCATGAGCGCAAACTATACACTCGCGCGCGGCTTGGATAACACACCGGGAAACAGTGCGGGTGCAGGAACCGATTATGCTTCCATTCCAGGACTCTCGCATTCCATGGACTTTGGAAACAGCGATCTGGACGTGCGTGACAGAATCGTGTTTACCGGCAGCTATGATCTGCCTTTCGGTCAGCACGATTCCGGCCTCCGAGGTGGGTTGTTAGGGCATTGGCAGGTAAACATCCTCCAAGTATGGTCCACGGGTACTCCCTTCACCGTCACGAATGGCGGAGCCAATGTCTCGAATAATCGGCCGGGAACTGCCGGTACAGACAGTCCAAACATGATTGCGAGCCCCAAATTGTCCAAGCCTGGCGTGCGCGAGTTCTTCAACACCGCTGCATTTGCGCGGCAGGCAACCGGCACGCTTGGATTTCCTCTCGGATATTCTCCTGCCTTAATCAACCCAACGCCGGGTCCTGACTGGGAAAGAAGAAACCAGATTTATGGTCCGCATCAAAGGCATTTGGATGTGTCCCTCTTCAAGACCTTGCCCATTCACGATGCGATGGTACTTCAACTCCGTGCTGAAGGATTCAACATTGCAAACGTCACGAATTTCAACACTCCGAACAATTCCTTCGTGACTACGGCAACGGCACCGACAAAGCAGACAAACCCAACCTTTGGTCAACTCACTTCGACGATGCCAAGTTACAATCCACGACTGGTCCAGTTTGCGGCCAAGCTGATCTTCTAACCGGCGTCGAGCGAAACCAAGGAGCAGATAGCAGTGGAGCAAACTTTCTGTAAATAGGGTGGAGCATGGAGATCGATGATTTTCGGTTGATCTCCAGCTCTTTCCAAGTGCTGAACTTGAACGGTGAAGTGCTGGAAAATGCGGAAACGGGGGGCAACTGATGGCATCAGAGTTGAATCGGCGCCATTTTCTTGGCATATCAGGCGCAACCATGATGACGGGAATGATTGGAAATGGAACGAGTGCGCCGTTCAGTCCCGGCGCGGGGCTGAGAGGAGGGGCGGACGCGTCTGCGGAAAAATCCTCCCTCGCGAAGCGTCCCAACATCATCCTTTTTATGCCGGACGAGATGAGAGCAGATAGTCTCGCCTGCTACGGAAACTCAACAACCAAGACACCGAACTTCGATCGTTTGGCCCATGAAGGCACACGCTTTTCCAATTGCCACGTGCAATTCCCGGTTTGCGGAGCGTCACGTTGCAGTCTGCTGACAGGTTGGCCAACAAGCGTACGTGGCCATCGAAGCCTCTACTATTTCCTGCGGCCAGAGGAGCCAAACCTGTTTCGCTATCTTCGTCAGGCCGGATATGACGTCTTCTGGTTCGGCAAGAATGACGCACTTGCAGCTCAATGCTTTGCGGACAGTGTCACGCGATGGCAGGACGTGAACTATGCCGCAGCCTTTCGGTCCTTCGGATCGATGCGCAGTGTAACGCCTGGTGTCATGTCGATGCTCTTTACCCCAGGTGGGGACCGGCGGGAGACTGGCGATTATGAACTCGTCTCGCGGGCAATCGAAGTGCTGGAACGCAAGGAGACAGATCGACCATTTTGTATCTTTTTACCATTATTGGAGCCGCATCCACCCTACACTGTGCCTCGAGATTTTTACGACCTGTATCCAGAATCCAGCATCTCTCCCTTGATTCCGCCCGGGCTTAAGAGAAAGCCATCGTTTCACGAAGGAATCCGCGAGATGTATGGTCTGACGAAGCTGGACGAGACAACCCTGCGCAAGATCAAGGCCGTCTATTACGGACAGGTCAGTTATAGCGACTGGTTACTGGGTGAATTGATGGAAGCGATGGAGCGGGCCGGAAGGGACAAGGATACGGCGATCTTTCTCCTATCTGATCATGGTGACTACACTGGAGATTTTGGCCTGGTGGAGAAGTGGCCAAGCGGTCTTGAAGACTGTCTTACCCATGTTCCACTGATTGGACGCGTACCCGGCGGCAAACGGGGAGTGGTCGCAGAGGACATGGTTGAGCTGTACGACGTCATGCAGACAGCGCTTGACCTGGCCGATACAACCGCACGCCATACTCATTTCGCGCGTAGTCTCGTCCCCCAGCTGAATGGCCAACTCGGGGATCCCAATCGAGCGGCATTCAGCGAAGGAGGATATAACGTCTATGAGCCGCAATGCTTTGAGCCGGAAGGGGCAGGAGGTGGACCCTACACAGGGAAGATCCGCCTTCAGAATGAGCGGCCAGAGACGGTGTCCCGAAGCGCGATGATCCGTACCCGGACGCACAAGCTGATCGTTCGTCCACAGGGCGAGGGGGAACTCTATCAATACTCCGATGATCCTCAGGAGCGAAGAAATCTCTATGGCGATGGAAGTGCCGCAGCGATTCAGGCAGAGCTGCAATCAAAATTACTCGATCACTTCGTCAACACAACCGGAATCGCGCCGTTTGACAAGGATTCGCGCGATTGTCCACCGTTTTACCCAACACGAATAAACATGACGCCGCCAAATTGGCAGGAGATGATCCTCGATAAATGATGGAGTGATTCGATTAAGAAAGGCTCGTCCGTACTGCAATTGGCCAGGCATTTACGCGCTTGCGGCGAGCTCAGCTGCATCATCGACATGCAAAAAGGAGCAGTCCAGCACAATTCAGCAGAATTGGACTTCAGTCGCTGGTTTCCGGATGTGAATTGGTGAGGCGGTCCAGCAATTTCACCAATAGTATGTGGCAAGCACGTGTGGAGGACCGTAATCGCCGCCGATCAATGGCGTTTCTATGATTACTTCCAGGTTCTTCTCTTCCCAATGTCGTGGCGCTCGATCCACAAAGTCTTTGAAATAGGCGGGGGTAGACAGGAAGTCTGCCCCCGCAGCAGTCCCTGCAGCTCCGAGCCCATCAATGATAACTGTGGGCTGTCCCGTTGTAGGATCATTAAATCGAGCTATGATCGCATAGGTCTTCGGCACCTTGCTCAACGGCAGATTAAAGTCCACTGTCCAAGCGACTCGTGACTGCTCGTTCCGATCGCGAATGCCATTCACGCCGGGAAGAATATTGAGGACGAGTTGATAGCGCAATAACTGCATCGCTTTCAGAGTCCATTGATTTGTGCTTCCGCCAACTAGAATGACAGGCTGACGCCTAAGGTCTGCCAAGGTGGCCGAGGCAGAATTCATGGTTACGACCTGCCTTTCGCCTTGGTCAAGCATTCTAGAAATTCGGTTCATCGCCTGCACGTCCCCGGCGCTGAATACATCGCCGCTCCTGGCGCTTGCAGCCAGCGCAGTAGTACCAGCAGGGCTCAGAAACTGCATCCCGTTGTCGACATTGCCTAGGCAAATGATTGGCGGATTATTTGCATTGAGGAATGGTTTCCAGAAAAGTTCAGTAGGGGTAGGGCGCGAATAAATATAAGCAAAGAGCGCAATTATCGTTGCCACCGAGGCTGCAAGTACGACGCCTCCGAAGATGAACTGGGCCTTGGAAGGGCGGCTGGGAGAGGGTGCGTCGAGCGCGCATTCTGGACTCAATATTGCCACCGCAACATCGTGAGGCCTCGTTGGTGCCGAGGGATAAGCGAACTCGGGAACATACGATCCTGGCTGCAGTTGAATCCTCAGTTCGTTGCAGTGCGCATTTTCAACGTAGTACTGCGCAAGTCGCTTCCGTACCTCGCCTGCGGCGACGCGAACAATCGAATCTGTCGCAAGGTCGTAATCTGCTGGTCGATCGAAGACTTCAATTCCAAGGAAACGCTCTTTCAACTGGTCCGAATGACCGAGGAGGGTTTGTTCGACGATAAGCTTCAAAAACCGCGTGTAGCGCTTGCTGTTGCAGAAGGACGGGCTCGCAAGCACTCGTGCGAGTTGCTCCAAGATCAACTCGGGAGACATTGAGCCAGACAAATTTTGATTCGGCATCGATACACGCGATGAAGCCGTTGTAGCCATAAAACTGTATCCAGTTTCGGCCTGCAGTGTACTTTCGGACCCCGCACCTTAGCCAGACGGATTTCTCAGAAACAATATACTCTCGATTCGTGGGGAGTCCAGCGTCTAGTCACTCAGTCGGAGATCATACCCCCTTGAGGCTGGCTCGAGCTGTATCTCAATTTTGAATGCGGAAGACGTGTTGGTGGGTTCGCGCAATGGACTCACAACGCATTGGAGCGGGTCTCAGCGTGGGCACAAGTCAAATGCATCAAGGTGGGGGGCGATACCGAAACAAGTTCGAATCCAGCATGCGTGAAACCTGAAACCAGTGCTCACTGAGGTTTCACCTCTCGCACAGCGACGATGCGCACATCCTCAGGGACGGATTGCAGGCCCGCTACCTCGATTACGACTTCGAAGGAAGGCAATTCCTGAAGGGACGTGAACTTAATCGATTTAATCAACCCGCTACTTGTAGTGGATTGGTAATGAACTTTCCTGCGGCTTCGAGCGCAGACCAGGTACACCAAGGGACAGTAGTCGGGCGGAGAACAGAATCCGCACCCCGAAAGGGTACCGGTGAGGCAGTGAGCAGATGTGCCGGAACGAGATGGCGCAGTATAGTTCCGAACTCTATCGAAACAAACGAATCTCGGAAATGCTACCGCGGCATTTTGTTCTCAATAGACCTGTTCTGCTACCACCCGGGGCACGCTCACGCGTCCGTTGACGACGGTGGTCTCCAGAACGATCTGAATGTCACGGTTTTCCCATCCCTTCGGTGCCTGCTTGCTGAATTCTGAAAAGTAGTTGGGATCAGAGACAAATTCGCTGGCTGCCGCGGTTCCATAGGGTCCCAGCCCGCAGAGGATGAGCACCGGCTCGCCCGTCAGCGGATCGTTCATGCGTGTCACCAGGGAGTAGTCCCGGGTGATCGAGCTCAGCGGTGCTTCCAAAGCGACACTCCAAGTCTTCAAGGCTGGGTTCTTTTCATCGGTAAGTGTCCCATCCGTTCCGTAGGGCTTGCTCGGCGTACTCAGCAATCGGAACCTCATGCCTGCCAATATCCTCTGCGTCCACGGATTATTCATCCCGCCGATGAAGATCACGGGTTGCTGGCGAAGGTCATTCAGCTCGGTTCGGTCGGCAAACCGCAGCGTAGTTCGTTTCCCTCTGGAACCGAGGATGATTCCAACGCGAAGAAGCGCGGCGCCCGCATTCGGGTTGAGAAGATTGTCGGCCGTCGGGTGAACTTCCAGAACTTTGTTCAAAGGAGGGGTCTCGAACATATAGTTGAGATCGCCCACGCAGACCGTGATCGAATTGCCTTCATTCATCAGAGGGGCCCAGAACGCGTCGAGCGAGCGCTGTGGCGAATGAGTCATGAAGGAACGGGCCGCAAAGAAGGCCCCGATTGCGACAAAAACGATTGCGCAACCGGTGACGACTGCAATCATTCTCATGGACAAGGCCGACACGGCACCCGCGTCATCCCGCTGCGCGTGATTGGCAGGCGGGGAAAGTGCTTCCTCCACGGCGTTTATCTGATCCTCAAATGCAGCCAGATCCTGCTTCTCTTTGTGTGCCGGGTTGGGCCAGTAAAAGACCGGCGCGTAGGTCCCCAGGGGAAGCTCCACGCGCAGCTCGCTCGCATGATCCGGTTCTGCGTAGTATTGAGCGATTCTCTTGCGGAGTTCAACGGCCGCGCCGCGGACGATCGCATCGGCAGCCAGATCATAGTCGGAAGGTCGACCGAAGACTTCGATTCCGATCAGCCTCTCTTTGAATTCGAAATGCCTTCCCGATAGAGCCCCTTCGACGACGAACCGCAAAAACTGCGTGTGACGCCTGCTGTGCTTGAAGGACGGACTGGCCAGAATCCGATCCAGTTGAGTCAGGATTTCCTCTTTACTGACTCCATCTGAGCCATGAACTGCCTCGCCAGTCTTCAGACCGGTCCCGTGGGCTGCGTTGGGCGGAAGGCTTTCGTCCTGAGTCAAATTCAACTTTGAAGTGGCCATGGGGAGCTCGTCGCTGTCGGTGCAGGAAAGCATATTCCTCGGAATAATCGATTGACAACCCGGCTCCATTCTTGGCCGTCAGCGGTGAAATCGCCGCGTTTCGGGCAGGTTCGGAACCTCTCTTGGGACCTTTGCTAATCCTCTGAAAACAATACGGCTGGAAGAAATGCGCAGGTGCTCTACCGTTCAGCACTTCCAAACAGTAAAAATCGTCTCTTACTCTTCTCGCGCCAACTGCGGATTCCCCGGATGGTCATTCTGCGGAGCCGCACCGCTGAGCAGCCAGACTCGACTAGACCCTTGAAGGCGCTCACTTCGCACACTGGAGGCTGTACATGAAAAAGACCTGGATTGCATCCATCGGCCTGTTCGCGCTGATGCTCACGGTGTCCGTGTCCATCATGGCCCAGAACACAACGGGGGACATCCTTGGGACGGTGACCGATTCCTCAGGGAACTCAGTAGCCGGCGCCGTGGTAACCGTGACGAACACCGCAACGAACGTGGCGAGAAACATGCCGTCATCGAGCAACGGGGATTATGTTTTTAACCTCTTGCAGCCCGGCACCTATCGCGTAGCCATTACGACCCCCGGATTCCAGGCATTCTCGGTGTCGGATATTCAACTGTCTGCGGGTGACCGGCGCCGTGTGGATGCCCGGCTGACCGTTGGGCAGGTGTCGCAAACGATCACGGTCGAGGCGGAGGCGTCGGCACTCCAGACAGATTCTTCAGTGGTCTCTTCCACGATTACGCAGAATGCCGTGCAGAACCTCCCGCTGAATGGTCGCAATTTCGTGAACCTGATCCAGGTGCAGCCGGGTATGAATCAGGGACCGCCCAACTCTCTGACCAACGGTGGAAGGCTGCTGGATCGACGGCAGACGGCGGCCTTTTCTGCCAATGGCCAGGGTGAAGGCCTGAACAACGCCATGATTGATGGCGCAGACAACAATACAAAAGGCACCCAGGACATCCCCGTTCGTCCCGCCCTGGATTCCATCGACGAGATGCACGTGCAGACGAATGACTACACTGCCGACGTGGGTAGATCGCCGGGCGCCGTCGTCGATGTCATCAGCAAATCGGGCACGAACCAGTTTCACGGCGACGCATTCGAATACATCCGCAACGACGCGCTCGATGGGACTTCTTATAGCTTCGGCGCGAAGCTTCCCAAGTCCAAGCTTCGCTGGAATCAGTTTGGTGGCAGCGTGGGTGGGCCGATTCAAAAGGACAAGATGTTCTTCTTCGGCGCGTATGAGGGGTATCGACTGAGAAGCACCAGCGCGCCGGTCATCAATACGGTTCCTACGCTCTATGAAGAACAGCATCCCGGCGACTTTTCCGATGTGGGCGGCCCCACGATCACGAGCCTCGATGCCGCAGGCCTTGCCTACTTCAAAATGTATCCGGCGCCGAATCAGGGAACAAACCAGTACTACAGGATTCCCGGAGAGTTGCAGAACAGCGACGATTTTGACCTGCGTGCGGACGCGCACATCGGTGCGAACGACACGCTGTTCGCCCGCTACATTTACAACCATGCCTACACGCAGCTGCCTTCCGGTTTCCCTCTTGTGTCGGTGGCGGGCGGTAAGCCATTCGATCCGACTGGCGATTACGCGACCGATCTTAACTACAATGCTATGCTCGGCTACACTCACATCTTCAGTCCAATTTTGCTTATGCATCTGGCCGCCAACTACACGCGTGCGGACAATGACGACATTGCGCTGGCCGGCGGAACCAGTCCGAACGCAGCAATGGGACAACCCAACGTGAACGTGCCGTCTGCCGACGCCACCATGCTCGCGAACATCGTCGTCGCGACGGGGACCGCGCTCGGCAACAGCCTCTTCATTCCCGTCAAACACCAGGAGAATGCATTTCAGTACTTTGGGTCGGTGATTTACACGCATGGGAGCCACAACCTGCAGTTTGGCGGAAGCCTGATGCGTCGTCAGGTACACACTGTCCAGAGCAGTTTTCCGGAAGGCCTCTTCGTATTTCTCAGCTACCCGCTGCTCTTGCAGGGGCAGTATCTGACGACGCAGCGCTCCATCGATCTGGTTCCGCCGAATTACCGCATTTGGGAGAACGGCGCCTACGCACAGGACAATTGGCGATTGACGCGGAAGGTCACTGTCAACCTGGGAGTCCGCTATGACCTTTACACGCCCTATGCAGAAAAACTCGGTCACATCTCGACATTTGACCCCTCGACCGGACAGCTTTTAGTGGCTGGACAAAACGGCGTAGGAAGTACTGCCGGCGTCCAGACGGACTACCAGGGATTTCAACCCCGGCTCGGCCTGGCATGGAGCCCCGGGGACGGATTCGTCATCCGCGGCGGCTACGGCATTGTCTTCTTCCCGGACAACACTGCATCTGTTGCCGATATGAAGAATCCACCGTTTACCTCCAGTCTTTCTACGTGCGGTGTGATGGCGATCTCGCCGGTAAAATGTCCTGCGCCGATGACTTCATTCGCGAAGGGCTTTGTAGCGCCCAACCCAACCCAGCCCACGGATCCGCTCTACACCATTCCCGATGCAACCGACCCCAACTTCAAGACCGCATGGGTCCATCAGGTCAACGCGACCGTCCAGAAGCAACTGGCAGGGAATGTGCTCACCGTCAGTTACATCGGGGAATTTGGCAGGGATCTGATCCAGACGCTGACCGACTTCAACGCTCCGCCACCAAACACGGCCTCCGGGGCTGCCTTCCAGAAGCTGCGCCCGTACTATTCCAAGGCTCCGAATCTCCAGGCGGTGCAACTTATCCAGAGCCACGGGACCTCGAAGTACAACGCACTGCAGGCATCATTTGAGCGCCGGCTCAGCAAGGGGCTGTCGTTCATGGTGAACTTCAACTACGATCAGAACCTCACCAATGCTATCTCGACGAGTACCGGCACTGCTGGCGGATTTGGGATTGTGCCCAGCGAGGTGAATACGCTGGATTGGGGTAATGCGGGAATTGCGGTTCCGGCGGGAGTGAACGGCACGATCACCTATGCGCTGCCATTTGGAAAGAATACTCACGGATTGGAAGGCGGCCTCATTCAGGGATGGCACGCGAACGTGATCGGAGCTTGGTCGACGAGCATCCCATTCACTGTCGTCAATGCCGCCAACGTGAGCAACACGGTGCCGGGCCTGGATGATCGCGTGGATGTGCTCGGATCTTCGAGCGTTTCGAACAAGTCGACTTCGGCGTTCTTCAACCCCGGTGCTTTTGCTTCGCAGGCCAAGGGCACGCTGGGCTCGGAGAAAATCAACCAGTACTATGGCCCGCACTATCGGGACATGGACTTTAGCCTGATGAAGACCTTTCCGATCTGGGAGCGCTTGAACATGGATTTCCAGGCGCAGGTCTTCAATTTATTCAACACTCCCAACTTCGCCAACCCGAACGCTACTCTGCCTGCGGTGACAGCGCCGGATACACCTGTTGTTACGCTCTCTAACATCAACGACACCAAAGTGAATCCGACTCACTTCGGCCAGGTTACCAGTATGCTCGCCAGTTACACGCCGAGGGTGTATCAGTTCGCGGTGACGTTTCGCTTCTGATTCATCTGGAGAAGAACTTCTATCCGTCTGATTCGTACCTTCCTGGGCGGCACGTTGGTAAGCCCGACACCGCCCACTTTTTCAACATGGAAGCAAGAGCCGCTCTTAACCCATGCAAGCGTCAACGGTGAAAACAGATGAGTATGAATGAAGAGAGCAAAAACATCAGCAGGCGAACTTTTCTTGCGGCCAGCGCCCTGGCTGTGCCCGCGGCTGCGAGCGCCCTTTCTGCATCTTCAGAGGTTGCGAGTTCCGGAGCTTTGGCTGCCCCAGCAATCAACAAAGGCAAGCGCAGGCGCAACGTCCTCTTCATCAGCACGGACGACATGTGCAATCGTCTGGGCTGCTATGGTGTGCCTGTAAAATCGCCGAACCTGGATCGCCTGGCGCAATCTGGCGTGCGCTTCGATCATCATTATTGCCAATTCCCTCTGTGTGGGCCTTCGCGCACTTCGCTGATGACCGGACTGGCGCCGGATACGACGCGATGTCTCGACCTCAACACCGATTTTCGAGATACGATTCCCCAGACAGTTACCCTTTCACAGCTCTTCCAAAAGAACGGCTACTTTACGGCGCGTTCCGGAAAGATCTACCACTACAACAATCCCAGCGAGATCGGAACTCCGGGGTTTGATGATAGGGCTAGCTGGCACCAGGTCTCCTATCCGGCGGGCTATGATCGCACACACGACGAGAGTCTGGTGACGTTTTACGCCGCGCAGGAGCGCATGTATGGCGGGAGGATGGTTCAGGACTACATGCGAATGCAAGCCCAGAGGGAGAAAGAGATGGAGGCGCATTGGCAGGACAGTGGCCCCAAGGCCCCGTGGCGTCACGGGGGCGGCGGTCCGGGCGGCATTCGGATTTCGCAGGATGGGTGTACGCCCCTGCTCCCGCTCAGCAAGAATGGCGATCTTGGAATCGCAATCGCCGGCCATCCTTCGGACGGCGACGACAAGATCATCACCGATTACCTAGTTGCAGAAGCAGCCATCTGCATGATGGATGAGCATAGAGACGAGCCCTGGTTTATTGGGGCGGGCTTCTTCCGTCCGCATGTTCCATTCATCGTGCCTTCCAAGTATTTCGATTTGTACCAGGTGGAAGACATTCAGGTCCCGCCGTTCAACTCTTCGGACCTGACGACAGCACCACGCATCGCCTATGACAGTATGGATCCCAACTATGGCATGACGCCGCAGCAGCATCGAGAGGCTGTGCGCGGCTATTATGCGGCCATCAGCTTCGTGGATGCGCAGGTGGGTCGACTTGTCGATGCGCTGGAGCGCCTCGATCTCGCCAAGGATACAACCATTGTTTTCTGGGCGGATCACGGATTCATGGTCGGAGAACACGGACAGTGGGAGAAAATGAAGCTCTTCGAGCCCTCGGCCAGGGTGCCGTTCATCATGGCGGGAGCAGGCGTCACTGCTGCGGGCAGACCGTGCAAGAGAACGTCGGAGCACCTGAACATCTATCCGACGCTGACTGAGTTATGCGACTTGCAGGGAGCACCTTCCAATCTGCAGGGACGCAGCCTGGTGCCACTGCTCCAGAATCCGGATGCGGCCTGGGACCATCCAGCGATCACGCAGGTCACACGGCGTAACCAATCGGGTGCGACGATGGGCTATTCCGTGCGCACAGAACGTTACCGCTACACGATGTGGAGCGGCGGTGCGGACGGCGAGGAGCTTTACGATTACGAAACAGATCCGCACGAGTTGAAGAATCTTGCGAGTGACTCGAGCCAGTCCGCGCTCAAGTCCAGGCTGCGTTCCAGGCTCGAAGAGATCGCGGGGGCCCGGGGGATGAAGCACTCGTTGGCCCACGCGTAGAGCGACGGGAAGCCGAGTCAAAAGTTTTGTCCGGAACGATGGCGGAACGGCTCAAGTACGGAAGATACGCGGAGAGATGGGGATGAGCTCTGGATTCAACAGGCGCGAATTTCTGGGGATGTCTGGCGCAACGATGATGACGGGGGTCTTGGGAAACGGCGCGGGTCAACCTCCGACACCCGACGTGACGAACTCGACTGATGCTGCTGTTGCCGGGCAGGATCTGAAGAAACGCCCGAACTTGATTCTGTTCATGCCGGACGAGATGCGGGCAGACAGCCTTGCCTGCTACGGAAATCCGGTGACAAAGACGCCGAACTTCGACCGCCTGGCCAAAGAAGGAACGCGCTTTGCAAACTGCCACGTGCAGTTCCCAGTGTGCGGGGCATCGCGTTGCAGCCTGCTGACAGGATGGCCGACCAGCGTCCGCGGTCATCGCAGCCTGCAATACTTTCTCCGCCCCGAGGAGCCAAACCTCTTCCGTTACCTGCGCCATGCCGGATACGACGTGTTTTGGTACGGCAAGAACGATGCGTTGGCGGCGCAAAGCTTCTATGGCAGCGTGACGGAGTGGCAGGACAGCGGATACGCGGGCATGATGAGTGCAATGCGAACGATGCGCGATCTTACCCCCGGCTCCACGTCGATGCTGTATTCGGCCTCTGGCGACCGGCGATCAACCTCCGATTACACCAATCTGCAGAGAGCTTTCAATATCCTGGACCGCAAAGAGACGGACCGGCCGTTCTGCATTTTCCTGCCGCTCCTCGAACCGCACCCGCCGTACACCATCCCAGAAGACTTCTTTAATATGTATTCCCCCTCCGACGTTCCGGCTCCAATTCCGCCGGGGCTGAAGCGCAAGCCGATGTACCACGAAGGCATTCGAAAATTCGACGCATTGGATCGACTTGATGAAACCACCTTCCGCAAGATCCGCGCCGTCTATTACGGGCAGGTGAGCTACAGCGACTGGTTAATGGGCGAACTGCTTGCCGAGTTGGAGAAGACAAGCCACGACAAAGATACGGCGGTCTTTCTACTTTCTGACCATGGTGACTACGCGGGCGATTATGGGCTGGTGGAGAAGTGGCCGAGCGGGCTGGAGGATTGTTTGAGCCATGTTCCCCTTATCGGCCGAGCTCCCGGCGGCAAGGCGGGCACGGTGGCAGAAGACATGGTCGAGCTGTACGACGTGATGCAGACCGCGCTCGACCTCGCCGGCGCCCGTGCGCACCACACGCATTTTGCCCGGACCCTTGTGCCGCAGTTGAGCGGTGGCAAGGGCGATCCGAACCGGGCAGCTTTCAGCGAAGGTGGTTACAACATCTACGAACCGCAGTGTTTTCCGTCGGGCACTGGAGGCATGTACGCAGGCAAGCAGAAGCTACAGAACGAAGTGCCTGTCTCCGTGTCGCGCAGCGCGATGGTGCGTACACGGACACACAAGCTCATTATCCGGCCGCAGGACCAGAGCGAACTCTACTTTTACGGAAACGATCCTGAAGAGAGAAATAATCTCTTTGGCGAGAGCAGTGTCAGAGCGGTGCACGCAGAGCTACAGATGAAGCTGCTGGATCATTTTCTTGAAACGAGCGGCGTAGCGCCCTTCGACAAGGATTCGCGCAACTGCCCGCCTTTCTATCCGAATCGGCCTGATCCAATTCCTGCCGACTGGCCGACAAAGATTCTCGACAAGGAATAACGGAGCGGTGATAGAAGTAAAGCACGCGCATTCGACGCTTGAAGGTGTTGCGTAGTGCATGAGCCTAAGGATCAATATGAGCAGCACCAACTTCCACGTTCTGGCTAAGCCGATCGGGCCGATCTGCAATCTCGACTGCAAGTACTGCTTCTACCTTGAGAAGGAGTCGCTCTAT
>JAJYAE010000356.1 GCA_021779695.1 Acidobacteriota bacterium
ACCGCCGCTGCCATCTCCGCCAGCAGAGGCTCCGCGGCCAGCGCGCCGCGCATGGCGCCGAGCACCGGCTCAATGGCCACCTCCGGCCGCTTCAGCAGTTGCGCCCAGTTAAGTCCTGCCGTTCCTGTCAATTTCCCAAACCCCGCCGCAGCCAGCCCTGCGCCGTCCACTTTGCCTGTCTGCAGCAGTCTGTCCAGCGCCGCCAGCCGCGCCTGCTTCTGCTCAAACTCCGCCCACGCCTCGTCGCCAATCAGCCCCAGCCGCCGCCCATGCGGAGTCAGCCGCCGGTCGGCATTGTCGATGCGCAGGTGCAGCCGAAACTCCGCGCGCGACGTAAACATGCGATACGGCTCATTGGTGCCCTTCGAAATCAAATCGTCAATCAGAATGCCCGTGTAGCCCTCGGTCCGGTCCATCGTGAACGGCGTCTGGCCCTTGAGCCACTGTGCCGCGTTGATGCCCGCCATGATGCCCTGGCAGGCGGCCTCCTCGTAGCCGCTCGTCCCGTTGATCTGCCCCGCCAGATACAGCCCTTCCATGCTCTTCACGCGCAGCGTGCGGTCCAGCTCCGTCGCGTCCACGCTGTCGTACTCGATGGCGTAGCCCGGCCGCAGCATCTCCGCATCTTCCAGCCCGGGAATCGAATGCACCATCTGCCACTGCACCTCCATCGGCAGCGATGTGGACATCCCGTTCACATAGACCTCGTGCGTATTCAGCCCTTCCGGCTCCAGAAAAAACTGGTGCTGCGTCTTGTCGGGAAACTTGACGATCTTGTCCTCAATCGACGGGCAGTAGCGCGGCCCGATGCCCTCAATCCGCCCCGAGTACATCGCCGACCTGTGTACATTCTCGCGAATCAGCCGCAGCGTCTCCGGCGTGGTAAACGCAATGTGGCAGCTCACCTGCGGCTGCGCAATCTTCTTCGTCCTGAAGCTGAACGGCGTCGGGTCCGCGTCGCCCGGCTGCTCCTCGAAAGCCTCCCAGCGAATCGTCCGCCCATCCAGCCGCGGCGGCGTCCCGGTCTTAAGTCTGCAAGTCCGAAGCCCAAGAGCCCGGAGAGCCTCGCCCAACAGGACGCTGGCCGGCTCGCCGCTGCGCCCCGCCGGATACCGCTCCTCGCCGCAGTGGATGAGCCCATTCAGAAACGTGCCCGTGGTGATAATCGTGGCCCCGGCCATCAGCCTGCGCCCGTCGCGCAGCTTCAGCCCCAGCACGCGGCGGCGCAGACGCATGGGGCGCTGAAGATCGTTTGGGAGACCGTCGGGCGAATTTGCTTCCCAGGTCTCAGAATCGAGACCTGGGGCACCCGGACTTCCGGAGGAACCAGCGTCTTCAAGAAGGAGGTCCACCACCTCGGCCTGGCGGATGTGCAAATCCTTCTGCGCCTCAAGCACCTCGCGCATCTTCACCCGATAGAGCTGCTTGTCGCACTGCGCGCGGGGGCTCCAAACGGCGGGGCCGCGCGAGGTGTTCAGCAGGCGAAACTGGATGCCCACCGCATCGGCCACTTCGCCCATCACGCCGCCCAGCGCGTCCACTTCGCGCACCAGGTGGCCCTTGGCCACGCCGCCAATCGCGGGATTGCAGCTCATCTGCGCAATCAGGTCCAGATTCATCGTGATCAGCGCGGTCTTCAACCCCATGCGCGCCGCCGCCATCGCCGCCTCGCACCCGGCGTGACCCGCGCCTACCACCGCCACATCATATTGTTCGGTAAATGCCATCCTTCTCTATTGTACGGAATCCATATTTTCCGCCGCAGCGAATATATGGCTCCGCTTCCTCTTCAGCAATCAAGCCCCACCAAACAGTTGCCCTTGAGCCCGTCGAAGTGCATCGTTTCAGACCCCTGGGGATGAGTACTCCGCGTCATCCAGGCAGTCAGAACACAAATGCCTTAATCAAGCGTTTGACCCTGCGGTTCAGCGAATAGTAATGTGTCCCACTATCGGGAGGAACACGAAATATGGATCGGCGAAAGTTTCTCGGTGGAAGCATCGCAGCGGCAAGCGGCGCGGCCCTCGCGAGTCGGGTACTGGGCGAGGCTCTCGCAGATGCTTCTCTGGCCCCGGCCCAGGAACCTGCACCGCAGATGGACGGGGCCGCTTTCCCTGACGGATTCCTCTGGGGCATGGCGACCTCCTCCTATCAAGTAGAAGGGGCATGGAATGAGGACGGCAAAGGCGAGTCAATCTGGGACCGCTTCGTCCACGCGCCCGGCCACGTCAAGGGCAGCGACACCGCCGACATAGCATGCGACTTCTACCATCGCTACCCAAACGACATCGGGATCCTCAAAAAGCTCAACCTGAAAAGCTTCCGCTTCTCCATTTCCTGGCCCCGCATCCAGCCCACCGGCACCGGCGCTCCCGATCCGAAAGGCCTCGACCACTACAGCCGTTTCGTCGATGCTCTTCTTGAAGCAGGCATCCGTCCGTTCTGCACCGTCTACCACTGGGACCTGCCGCAAGGCCTCGAAGATCGTGGTGGCTGGCCCAACCGAGACTTGGCTGGGTATTTCGCAGACTACGCCGGCATTCTCTCAAAACACCTCGGCGATCGCATCACCATCTGGGCTCCATTCAACATGCCTTGGTCCTTCACCTTCTTCGGGTACGGAGTGGGCGTGCAGCCACCCGCTCGCAAAAGCTTTCCGGACTGGCTCAAGGCGATGCATACGGTCGCACTAGCCCAGGCGGAGGCTCATCGCTCCATCAAGGCCAACTCCGCCCACGCAACCGTCGGCAGCGCCTACGAAATGGCTCCGGGATATCCCAAAACTGACTCCGAAGCAGATCGGACCGCAGCCGAGCGCTACCACGCCATGAGCAACGTGTATTTCTTAAACGCCACCATGACGGGCCAATACCCGAAAGCCTTCCTCACGGACGAGCCTTACAAGATCATGGGATACAAGTCGGGCGATGACAAAATCATGAAGGCGCCGCTCGACTGGATCGGCTTCCATTACTACTCGCGCCGCATCGTCGAAGACGCCAGCAAGACAAGCCCAGTTGGCGGCGGCGGTTCCTTTGATTCCGAAGGAGAAAACGACCCTCCGGGCGGCCGCGATCCGTATACCGGCATCCGCGTCACCATGGCCAGCGAGGGTCCGCTGACCCACGCAGGCTTGGAGATGTATCCGCGCGGCATCTACGACATGGTTATGCGCATTTCGCGCGAGTTCAACTACCCCACCATCGAACTGACTGAGAGCGGATGCGTCTTCCTGGATCCGCCCGAGCCCTCGCTCGGCGGAAGAGTGCCTGACGCACGTCGCATCGACTTCTTCCGGCAAGAGCTCACAGAGCTTGCTCGCGCCATCAAGGACGGCGCCAAGGTGCGGTCCTTCCACGCCTGGAGCCTACTGGATAACTTCGAGTGGGGAGACGGGTACGCATTCCGCTACGGTCTGACTTACGTCGACTTCAGAACTCAACAGCGGACCATTAAGGATTCCGGACTGTGGTATGGCCGCGTCGCAGCTACCAACAGGATAAGTTGAGCTGGCGCAGTGTCACAAAAACATCCTGCGTTGCCCTTGTCGTGCACGCCAGCGAGCAACAGGGTGAAAATTACAAATCCCCCCAAAAACCCCTTCGCCCGATTTACGCATCATCTCGCCGCTTGCCACCCGGCCATCACAGCTCGATGACTTGCGTGGTTCAAATCCGCTCGCCGGCAGGCTCACAAAATTACTCCTCCGGTGCTACGATGCCCACAACGCTAGCCATTCCGTCCAACACTCAGGAGGAATCGCCGCATGGGTCTATCGGATTTCCCCAGGCAGCCCCTGCCAGATGCAAACCCCGCCAATGCCACGCCGCCCGCGCAGTCTCCCGAAGAGCTGAAGGAAGAGAGCCGCAAGATTCGCCGCCTGCAGATCATGATGAACATGGTGATGCAGGTCATCGCGCAGGACACCACGCTGCCTGTGGAGGAAGCCTCAGAGATGGTCGCCGACACGCGCCGCGCCGCTCTCGCCATGTTTCCTGACAAGGAGCTGGCCTTCAACCTCATCTACTGGCCGCGCCTGCAGCGCCTGATGCGCGAGCGCTACCGGATGCAGTGAGCGCCTGCCGTGCGGCCGACGCAGCTTCGCCGCCGGTCCCATGTGCTGGCCGCTATTTGTTTTCGTTGCCTGTCAGCCGGAAGGTGATCGTGCCCCAGAAAAGCCGGGCGCGCATCTGCACCGGCAGGTGCCGGTCGTCGTCCGTATACCAGATCCAGATATTGCCGCGATTCTTCACCACGCCCGCCGCCGCCGTGGGCTGCACGCGAATCGTCTTGAACGTGCCCAGCGGCGTCTTGATCTCCTCGCGGCCTTCCACTTTGATGGTCACCGGAACATTGTGCATCGCGTCCACCAG
>JAJYAE010000054.1 GCA_021779695.1 Acidobacteriota bacterium
GATCCTCAAACGTGACGATGGCTGCAACTTTCTGCGCGTAATGCTGCAACATTTCACGATCGAGCGGCTTCACAAAACGGGGATTGATTAACGCCGCCGAGAAGCCCTCACGCTCCAGTCTTGCGGTGAGATCCCGGGCGAGCGCCATCATCGGTCCGAGCCCGAGGATAGCCACATCAGAGCCATCGGCGATCACTTCGGCTTTGCCCACCGTCAGCGACTGCGGCTCAGCCTTGCGAGCCACTCCTTCAACTGCCCCGCGCGGATAGCGAATGGCGCTTGGACCGGGCAGGCTCAACGCGGTCTTCATCATGTCCGCAAGTTCGTCCTCATCCTTCGGCGCCATCAACACGATGTCTGGTACACCGCGGAGGTAGGCGATGTCGAAGAGGCCGTGGTGTGTCGGTCCGTCATCGCCGGAGAGACCGGCGCGATCCATGCAAAAGACGACGGGCAGCTTCTGCAAGCACACATCATGGACGATGGGATCAAATGCGCGTTGCAGGAAAGTAGAGTAGATGGCGCATACAGGCCTGTAACCACGCGTTGCCATCCCTGCGGCAAAGATCACGGCATGCTCCTCTGCGATGCCGACGTCGAAGTACCGCCGCGGATGATGAGGCCGGAAGAGATCAAGCCCTGTTCCGTTAGGCATTGCAGCCGTGATCGCGACGACCCGCTGGTCGTGGTTGGCGAGCTCCACCAAAGTAGAAGCAAACACCTCAGAGTATGTGGGCTGCCCCGACGGCGTCGTCTTACCGGTTTCGGGATCGTAGGGTCCAAGGCCGTGAAACTTTTTCTGCCCGTCCAGCGCGGGCTGGTAGCCTCGGCCCTTTTGGGTCAGCACGTGCAACAATACAGGGCGGTTCTCGGCCTTGAGGAATTGGAAGGTCTCAATCAGCAGCGGGATGTTGTGCCCGTCAATCGGGCCAAAGTATTGCAGGCCAAACTCTTCAAAGAGAATGGAAGGCCAGAGCATGCTTTTGGCAGCCTCTTCGGCGCGGCGGACGACGTTGACGGCCGTCTTTCCACCGAACCGCTCCACAAGCCGAGCAGCCGATTCATGAAAGCTGCGATAGTGCTCGTTGGTGACGATGCGATGAAAGTGGCGAGCGATAGCCCCCACGTTGCGATCAATGGACCATTCATTGTCATTAAGCACCACGATAAGCCGCTTGGTCTGCTCGGCGATATTGTTCAGCGCCTCGAAAGTGATGCCGTTGGTGAAAGCTGCGTCTCCTGCGACGGTGATAATGTGCTCGGCGCCTCCGGCCAAATCACGGGCAACTGCCATGCCAAGAGCTGCTGAGAGCGCGGTTCCTGCGTGACCTGCCCCATAGCAGTCATGCTCGCTTTCGGTGCGAAGCATGAAACCGTTGAGGCCTCCGGGTTGACGGATCGTAGCAAATCGATCGAGGCGCCCCGTAACAATCTTGTGGACATAGGCCTGGTGACTCACATCAAAGAGAATCTTGTCCTGCGGTGTGTCAAAAACAGCGTGCAGTGCAAGCGTCAACTCGACCACACCGAGATTCGGGCCGAGATGTCCCCCAGTTTTGGATAGAGTCTGAATCAGAAAGGCGCGAATCTCATCAGCCAGCTCGCCCATTTGCGTATGGCTCAGGCGCTTGACGTCGGCCGGCGAATGAATCGACTCCAACAATGCTCCCATGTTGTGCCCTCTCCCGGGAAAGCCGGGCCTCCAGGAGGCTATCCCACCTGCCCCGCGGAGTATCTTCCCATGCAGTATCTACCCGTGCGGGGATTCTCCCCCAGAATCTATTTGCCGACGATCTGTGAGGCCTGTTTCAAACCGCGCAATTGTGCCACTTAAGTATAACAATCTGCAAGTTAACGGCCTGCCGCAGTTTTGACGCCACAGAACTGCGTCAGTCAACGCGGCGCAAGCTGATCAGCGCTATTCTCTGCTCTCAAGCCGCTGCAGTCGCGGCGTTTTTATTGAGTTGATGATCCTGCAATGATCAGTGCTTACGAGGAAGGATCTGTTTGATTGCCGATATGCCGAAGAGAATCTGCAGGGCAGCCGATTGTTGGGGTCCAGGATGGGCTTTAAGCAGGAAGGGCCAACCGCGTGCATTGGAAAGCATGGCCAGCTAGAACGGCTCGCCCGCCCGGGATTGCCGCAAGTCGGCGCAGACCGAAGATGAAGGGGATCCCTCAGGGTGCGGCTCTTCTTCTAGGTGGGGGGGAAACGATAGTCTATGTGTACCAGTTGAAAACCCCGGGGCGCTCACGGGAAGAAGTTTGACGCGTCTACCGGAAGACGATCTAGCCCAAGGCTGGCGACCCGCATCGCGGATCAAGCGTCATCTGGCTGAGCCAGTGGTATGTCCGCAGAGGATTGAGGAGAGTTTGGCATTGAAAAGAACGTTTTTGTTAATGATGTTGGCCGCCACATGTGCGGTATTTTCGCCTCGATCCGCAGGCGCCCAGATTGCCCCCGAAAAGCCCCACGTCCGGGATACAGGTCCAACCTACAAATACACCGCCTTCGCGGGATGGGGTTACACCAGCATCAACCAGGTGAACCAATCACGAAGTGGTCTGCAGGGTTTTTCCGTTTCGCTGACGCGTAACTGGGGAAAGTATTTTGGTCTCAGCGCGGACGGCGGCCATTATGCATGGCAGACGACCGCGTCTAACGCCGTGACAGGGACGCCCAGCGTGGATTATTACCTTGGCGGGCCAGAACTCCACGCCAACCTTTACGGGCCAACCGATATCTTCGTCCATGCCCTGCTCGGCATCGCTCATACAGGAGGCGTGAGCATTGCACCCTCTGCGTCGCCGGCCGGTGGCGTGGGAGTGGGTATGGACTACAAGTTCACTCCGCGTGTCGCACTTCGCCTTTCCGGCGACGATGTCTTCTCGGATTTCACTGTAGTCCCTTATCAGCACGGAGACTCCCCACATATCCGATGGAATGCGCGTGCCTCGCTGGGGCTGGTGTACAAGTTCTAGCATCGGACGAATTCGCATCCGGCGACGCCGGGTGCGAAGTACCGACGCTTTCGGCCGCCATCAATAAATCGCTGACAGAGTGCTCCGTCAGCCTTCCTCAGCCTCGCGCAATTTGGCGATGACGGTGAAGTCTTCCAGCGTCGTCGTATCCCCCTTGATCTCGCCGTGCGTCGCAAGATCTCGCAGCAGGCGCCGCATGATCTTGCCGCTGCGCGTCTTGGGCAATGCATCGGTAAAGCGAATATCGTCCGGCCGCGCCAGAGCGCCAATCTCTTTCGCAACCCACTTTCGCAGCTCGTCCTTGAGTGCTTCACTTGGCGGATTTCCGCTTTCCAGGGTGACAAATGCCGCGATGGCCTGCCCTTTCAGTTCATCAGGACGGCCGACTACTGCCGCCTCCGCCACCTTGGGGTGCGCTACCAGCGCGGACTCGACCTCCATGGTTCCCAGCCTATGCCCGCTTACGTTGATGACATCGTCAACACGGCCCATCAGCCAGAAATATCCATCCGCGTCCTGACGCGCCCCATCGCCGGTAAAGTAGCAGCCTGGGACATCACTCCAGTAAGTCTTCTGGAAGCGCTCCGGATCACCGTAAATGGTTCTCGCCATGGACGGCCATGGTCTTCGGATAACGAGCAGGCCACCACTTCCAGCCGGAACCGGTTCGCCCGAGCGGGTCACCACTTCAGGCTGAATGCCAAAGAAGGGCCGCGTTGCTGAACCTGGCTTGGTGGGGACTGCACCTGGAACCGGTGCAATCATGATTGCGCCCGTCTCGGTCTGCCACCACGTATCCACGATTGGGCATCGCCCATGGCCGATCTTCTCGCGATACCACATCCAGGCTTCCGGATTGATCGGCTCGCCTACGGTCCCAAGCAGGCGCAGGGAATCCAGCTTGTACTTCTCCACATGCTCATCGCCCCACTTAATGAATGCGCGAATCGCCGTAGGGGCCGTGTAAAACACTGTGACTTGGTGATCGTCGACAATCTTCCAAAAGCGAGAGAGGTCGGGCCAGTTTGGCGCGCCTTCGTACATCAAGACCGTCGCGCCGGCTTGCAGCGGACCATAAACGACGTACGAATGACCTGTGACCCAACCGATGTCTGCGGTGCACCAATAAACATCGTCGTCATGCAAATCAAAGATGTATTTGGATGTGAGATATGTCTGCACTGCATAGCCGCCGGTCGTGTGAACAAGGCCTTTGGGCTTGCCGGTTGTCCCAGAGGTGTAAAGGATATAGAGGGGATCCTCTGAATCAAGGGGCTCGGCGGGACAGTCGGATGAGACATTTGCTGTGAGTTCATCCCACCAGTGGTCGCGCCCCGGTTGCATCTGCACCTCGCATCCCGTTCGCCGAAGGACGACCACGTGCTTCACGGTGCGGCATGCTTGAAGAGCCTCATCAACGGTCCTCTTGAGGGGGACTTGATTGCCACGGCGATAGCTTGAATCCTGCGTCAGAATTGCAATGCACCCGGCATCATTCACACGATCCGCAATGGCGGAGGCGGCAAACCCACCGAAGATCACGGAGTGAATTGCACCAATGCGAGCGCATGCGAGCAGGGCGATTGCCAGTTCAGGAGTCATGCCCATATAGATCGCTACACGATCACCTTTTTGAATGCCCAGCGACTTGAGCACGTTGGCGAAGCGCTGTACCTCCTGGAGCAATTCGGCGTACGTCAAACGTCGAACCTCTCCCGGCTCACCCTCCCAGATCAATGCCGTCTTGTCCCGGTTCGCGCCTGCCACATGGCGGTCGAGGCAGTTATAGCTCAGATTGATCTGTCCGCCCACAAACCATTTGGCCCAGGGAAGATCCCAATCAAGCACGCGATCCCATTTCCGAAACCAGTGCAACTCATTCGCGACGCCTGCCCAGAAAATCTCGGGGTCTTCGATTGACTTCCGATACATCTCCTCGTACTGTTCCAGGCTTTTTATATGCGCCCTTGAGCTAAATTCATGCGAAGGCGGGAAAAGGCGATTCTCGCGCAAGACCGAATCAAGATCCTGCTGTGATGCAGAAGTTGCAGGCGCGCCGGGAGATGGTTGCGTGGAAGACATCGGAATTTCCTTAAGGAGAATGAGTCCACACAAGGCGCCGCGGGGACTTTGCCGAGCCACTCCGCCACGGACCTTGCGTCTCGACACACTCTAATGGCACAGATGCAAGGGAATCAAGTAACCAGGGATTTGGATGGCATCGATCTCGCCTCTGCACATGTTCTGGCCAGGAATCCTTGCTCTGCGAGCGACTTCAGATCAACGCAGCGAAATGGTGACCACGAATTCGGTTTCAAGCAATGGATCAGAAGAGCAAGTGCATCAATTCAGGCTGGATTCGGGCTCATGCGGCCGCAAATCACGATCGCGGACGCCTAGCAAATAAAGAAGCCCGTCCAGCCCGAGACTGGAAATAGATTGATCTGCACTTTGCCGAACAAGCGGCTTGGCTCGGTAAGCGATGCCCATTCCAGCAAGATTCAGCATGGGAATATCGTTTGCGCCATCCCCGACTGCCACCACCTGTTCCAGGGAGATGCCTTCTCTTTGTGCAATTTCTCGAAGCAATGCGGCTTTGCGTTCGCCATTGATGATGGGAGGAACTACGCGACCAGTTACCAGGCCACTGGCAATCTCCAGTTCGTTGGAGTGATACTCGTCGATCCCGAGCCTCTGTTGCAGGGAGCGGGCAAAGAAATTGAAGCCGCCTGAAAGAATGACTGTTTTATAGCCCAGAAGTTTGAGCGTGCGAATCAAGCGCTCTGCACCCTCGGCCAGAGGAATGGCGTTGAGGAGGCTATTGACCTTTTCAACAGGAAGCCCTCTCAGCAATCCAACGCGCCGTGTGAAGCTTTCGTCAAAATTAAGCTCTCCGCGCATAGCGGCTTCCGTAATCCGCGCGACATCTGCCCCCACGCCTGCCAGTTTGGCAAGTTCGTCAATGACCTCGCCCTGAATGAGTGTCGAATCCATGTCAAAGGCAAAAAGCCTGCGGTTGCGGCGGAAGATGCTTTCGCGCTGAAAGGCGATGTCGATGGAAAGGTCCTGCGCAATATGCAGAAATGCAGCGCGCATGCTCGCTTCGCGCAGGGCGTCGCCGCAAATTGCGAATTCGACGCACGCATTGACCGGGGCGTTGCAATGAGACAGTTGTCCCGAAAGGCGATCGATACGCTCGATGTTCATGCTATGGGCCGAAATGGTCGCGCTCACCTGGGCAAGCTGTGAAGCAGTAATAGCGCGGCCCAGCAGCGTGACGATGAAGTGGCGCTGCCCCAGCGCATGCAGCCAATGCTGCAAAGCCTCTCGTGGAATGGAGCGAAACCGAGCTTGCAGTTCCAGTTCGGTGGCGCGGGCCTGCAGCGCGCCTTTTAACGGTGTAAAGTCCTCGCCAGCCGGCAATTCAATCAGGATTCCAAGCGCAAGATGCTCGTGAACAACCGCTTGGCCGATATCGAGAATCGCTACGTTATAGGTCGCCAGGATGCCCGTCAATTGTGCGGTAAGACCTGGTTTGTCAGGTCCGGAAAAGTGCAGGAGTATGGCTTTGCTTCTTGCCGCGATGGTCATGCCTGACTCTCACTATACCGGAGTGAGGGGGCCCGCCTCATGCGGATCAAGGCCGCTGCGTTCGTCGCAGTCGTGAGCGAACGCTGCGGTCGCTATTTCAAGGGAGTGGCTTGCTGGGAATGCCGCAAAGCCGCCTGCGCGAGCAAGCGAGCCACCTCGTGCACATTTGGTTCAAGAAGCATATTGAGGTGATTCGCAGGAACATCGCAGATATCGAGCTTGCCAAGAATAAGCTTTCCCCATCCGAGCGTGGGATCTTCAATTTCGCTCAAGCTCGTGACACCTTCATACCCACGATTTGCGGCTCGAAGGAGCATGATGCTACCTGAGTACGGCTTGAACTCATGGTGGGCAATCGCCCTCACATGCGCATCTTCGATCTGGGCATAGCGCAAATTGGCAGGCGCCTTGCCGTTTTTGTGGTTATGGCGTGAGGCCATCAGCAACTGCGCCTGATGCACGATCTTCCTGGTCAAGTACTTCCGCTTTAGCCGCGCCTTGCGCAGAAGGTACATCGATCCGTCGCGGCGCAGATTGTCAAACAGCGCCGATACCTGGTCCCGAACGCCCAAACGCTTCGAGCTACCTGGGACAGATGCGTCCATTACCGCAACGAGAGTGGGCTCGACGCCCTGCGCAACCAGCTCGCGCGCCATCTCGACAGCCACAAGCCCGCCATAGGAAAGCCCCCCGATCAGATACGGACCGTTCGGAAGCATTGCTCGCATTTCTTTGACGTAGGCGGCAGCCATCTCTGTGAGGGTAACTGCGGGCCCTCCTTGATGAACGCTGAGATAAGGGCGGAAAGCGTAGACGGGCTGATCATTGCCGAGAGCACTGGCGAGAGGCTGATAGAAGAGCACTTCTCCACCCACGGCATGTACAAAGAACATGGGGACACGATTGCCACTTGGCTGAATCGGAACCAGATAAGACCATTTGGAGGGCTCAGTCCTGCTGGCGGCCAAAGCAGTGGTGACCGGCGTGGCTGAATTTGGAACTAGTTCTGCAAGTTGGCGCACTGTGCGGGCCTGAAACAGGGTGGCCAATTCCAAGTCGACCTTAAAGCGATTCTTCATCTTGGCAAAAAGCCGGATGCCGACGAGTGAGTGGCCGCCAAGGGAAAAGAAGTCGTCATCCGGGCCGACCTTTTCAACGCCGAGGAGTTCTTCAAACCAGCCTGCAATCGTGTCCTCAACAGAGGAATCCGCTGCCGGCTCCCGCGTTGAAGCAGCCGTCGCGGGTGAACTGTTTGCCTTTTCGATCTCCACTGGCTGAGCTGTCACAACCAGGTTTACGGGGGCATCGCACTGGAGGATGCGCGTCAGTATCTCCACACCGTCTGCAGCGCGGATACCGATGATCGGCGTCGCATCAAATAACTCCGCGGCGCGGCGAGTGTCGCCTGACTGAACCCAATTCGAATCCCACACTGCCTTTGAGGCCTCTTCAATGCGCCGCATGGCAAAGCCTTCAATGTCGGCGACGGTCTCTCCGGTTTGGTCGTATACAGTGATGTCGAATCGTTCGAACTCGCCGTGCACGATATTGTCCGAGTGGGGCCGAATATGGCTGAACACTCGAGGTGGAAGCGGACGAAAGAGCCGAATTTTCTTATAGGAGACTGGAAAGTAGAGTTCATTCGACCCCTGATATTGTTCTGTCAGGTAGAGCGCACATCCAGTCACCATATCCATCAACGCAGGGTGCAGATGAAGCGTTGACGTTTCCGCCGCAAAGGCTGGATCCAATTCAAGCTCCGCCCATCCTTCCCCGTCTCCAATCCCAATGGACTTGAGCGAGCGCCAGCGGGCGCCGAAGGTAAAGTAGCGCTCCTGCTCGGTCCGGTGCTGTTCGTCAAATGTGATCTGGCGCCGGCCGCAGCGAGCAGCGATGGCCTGTATATCTGCGCGAAGGTGCTCGGGTGGCCTACCAACAGCAATTCTGCCCGTGCAATGCTCTCTCCATGCTTCTCCACTCGCCACCACCGAAAAGTCAAAGGAAACCTGGGAGGCAAGGCCGACTTCGGAGCGCTTCAACTGTACACGCACTTCCCTGCTCTGATCTTTGTCAAAGGTGAGCGGCGCAAGAAAGTAGACATCCTGCAACTCGACAGGAAGCTCGATTGAACCCCTGGCGAAGGCTCCCGTCACCAGTTCAAGATATCCGGTGCCCGGCACAAGACAACGCCCTGATTTGAAGGCATGCTCAGCCACCACCCAGTTCTTCGCTCGAGACATCTCAGATGCAAACACAATGGCTTGCGGCGTATCCAGCAAGCGGCGTTCAAGCCATGGATGAGGCGAGACTGATCGCGCACCCATCCCTCCATCAATCCAAGCGCCCCAGTTGATTGCCGTGACCACGCCGCGTCGACTTGCTGCAAATGCATCGAGAAAAGCATTCGCAGCGGCGTAGTCGATTTGTCCGGCAGGAGGAAGGATCGCGCTGATGGAAGAGAAGAGAACCAAGCAATCCAGGTCCTCTGTCCGCAACGCATCCTCCAGCACGAGCGTTCCTCGCACCTTGGGATCAAGGACGCGAAGAGCGGACTCTTTGGACTTCAGCATCAACGGGCCGTCGTCCAAGACTCCTGCAGCATGAAAGACGCCATCAATCTTTCCAAAGCGTGTTTTCGCCTCGGCCACAACGCGTCGCATCTCGGTTGGGTTCAAGACGTCGGCTGTCTCCAGGAGCAATCCACCGGCAGCCTTCCGAATCGAAATCAGTCTGCGGATCCGATCCTTTTCCTGCTCAAATAAAGCAGGGTCGTCCAATGACTCTTGCCATTGCGTCTCTGCGACCACCCCTGCTCTTCCGACCAGGATCAGGCGCGCTGCAAATGTGCGAGCCAAGTGCTCTGCCAGAGCCAGTCCAAGCGCCCCAAACCCGCCAGTGATCAGGTAAACACCGTTGTGACGTAATTTCCTTCGTTCCGTTCTGGTAGCTAAATTGAAAGGTTCAAGGGCCTCCGCGAATCGCTCGCCATTGCGATAAACTGCATTTCGTTTGTCCTCGACCAATGCCTCGGCGATCAGCAATCGCGCGGCTTGGGCCGCATCTCGATCCTCATGCCCCAAATCGATGGCGCGACAAGTGATTGAGGGAATTTCCCTGGTCACAACGCGCGCCGGGCCCATCAAGACGGCTCGCTCAGGATGATGGATTGCCTCGCCCCCTACCTGCTGCAAGCGATTCGAGACCAGCAAGATTTCGAGATCAGGAATGTCGCGATTCGCAAAGGCCTGCGCCAGAAAGAGTGGCGTGAAAAAGCTGCGGTCAAGCAACTCTTCTGTCGTCACTCGGTCACTTTCGAGCAGGATCGACCACAGGTAGAGGATTCGACACTTTTCAAACCCTGCATCGACCAAGTGATCCACCAGGCGGACAGAGTCCTCGCGGGAGCCAGGAGCCATTGTGAAATGGGCTTGCTTCGTCGAACGGAAGCCCTTCCCTATGTCAACCGTTGCAACGCGATGTCCCGCAGCAGTAAGTTGCTTCGCGACCTCATCGCTAATCTTGAGGGAGTCCCGGAAAATTACCCACGAGCCGCGTTGTGACGACTCCGCTGCGGTTGGGGGCGCCAACTTCCATGCGGATTGATAGGTCCACAGTGAACCTTCCTTTTGGGCTGGCCTTTCAGAGGCAGGAGCAGGAGACTCGAAACGAGGATCGGGCTCAATCCAGAATTTTTGATGCTCAAAAGGATAGGTTGGCAATGGAACCCGTTGAACTGAGTCAGGTGCATGCATCGCACGCCAGTCCAAGGTGGCACCAATTGCCCATATTTGTCCGGCCGTATGGAGTGCGCAGCGAAGACTCGACATCTTTTCGCGCGGGTGCGGCAGAGTCTGAAATGCCTTTGCCCCGGCGCCACCCATCTGCCGCGCATGCGATGTCAAGACGTTGCCAGGACCAGCTTCGATGAGAAGTTGGTCAGGCGTCTTCAGCAACTCCGCAAGACAATCAGAGAAACGCACAGTGCTGCGAATGTGGCGTGCCCAGTAGGCTGGGTCAGTCGCTTCTTCCGACTTGATCCAGGATCCAGTGACATTGGACAGATAGGGAATTGCCGGTGACTTCAGAGCGGTGCGACGCACCTCGGCCTCAAATGGAGCAAGCACCGGGTCCATCATGGCGGAATGAAAAGCATGTGAGGTCAACAGGCGCCGACACTCCACCCCACGGGCCGTCATCTCCGATTCGAAGGCGGCAATTTCATCCGAAGGACCGGAAACGACGCACGTATTTGGATTATTGATGGCCGCGACTGTAACCGTACCTGCTAACTCAACCTCGCTTGCTGGAAGTTGGATCGCCAGCATGGCACCGGGGGGAAGATCGAAAATCATCCGCCCGCGCAGCGCAACCAATCGCAATGCGTCTTCCAGAGAGAAGACGCCGGCAAGGCTCGCCGCGACGTACTCACCGATGCTGTGACCGACCATGGCAGAGGGCTGAATGCCGAGATTCTTCCACCAGCAAGCCGCAGCGTATTCCACCGCAAACAATGCAGGCTGCGTCAGCCAAGTTTCCTGAAGTCTTTGTGCTGCGGCTTCGCGCTGGTTTTCGGCTGGGTAAATTACATCCACAAGGTCGATACCGAGATATGGACGCAGAACCTCAGCGCATCTGCGAAGCGCATTCCTGAAGACCGGCTCGTGCCGATCATGGTCCAAACCCATTTCAACGTATTGCGAGCCCTGCCCCGGAAACAGGAAGGCGACCGCGGGTGAAGTTCGGTTCGCAGTTCCGGATATCGGTGCCTTGGAAACCGGCCCGGGTGTAACTGCATATCCCTCAGAACCCGCCTCAACGACGCAAGCACGACGATGCGAAAAGGCCTGCCGCCCGATTTGGCAAGTCCAAGCGATGTCAGCCAGATGCAAGTCTGGATGTTCATGAATATGTGCGCTGAGTCGAGTCCATGCCTGATCCGCAGCGACTTGGGACTTGCCGGATGTCATCACCAATTCATAAGGCTTGCTCGTCCGCTGCAAGCGCCGTTCCGGCGCTTCTTCAAGGACAAGATGCGCATTGGTGCCGCCAATGCCGAGGGCGGTCACGCCCGCTCGGCGGGGCTTGTCTTTACGGTCCCATGGCGTCAACTGACTCGCTATAAGAAAGGGACTCGCGTCGAGTTCGATATGCGGATTGATGGATTTGAAATGGAGAGTAGGAGGAATCTCAGCGTGCTCCAAGGCGAGCGCAGCCTTCATTAATCCGCCCACCCCTGCGGCTGCATCCAAATGGCCGAGATTCGATTTGAGAGATCCGAGCGCGCAGAATCGGGAACGTTGGGTCGTCCTGCGAAACGCCTGGGTCAGCGCCCGCACTTCGATCGGATCGCCCACCTTCGTCCCGGTACCATGAGCCTCGACGTAGTCAATATCGTCTGCAGAGACTCCAGAGAAATCGAGGGCTTCAGCGATGACCTCTGCCTGACCATCGACGCTGGGTGCAAGGTAGCCGACTTTGCGGCCGCCGTCGTTATTGATTGCGGACCCTAGAATTACGGCGCGAATATGATCGCGGTCTTGAATCGCATCTTCCAGGCGCCTTAATACGACGATTCCCAGTCCGCTGGCGAAGACGGTTCCGCTGGAGGAGACGTCAAATGCCCGGCAATGTCCATCGCGCGAAAGGATCTCGCCTTCGCGGTATAGATAGCCCAGGCCGTGCGGCACCTCAATCGTGACGCCACCCGCCAGCGCCATATCGCATTCAAAGTTCAGCAAGCTCTGGCACGCCAGATGCACCGCGACGAGCGATGTTGAACATGCGGTTTGCACGTTGATGCTCGGTCCGCGCAGATCCAACTGATAGGAGACACGTGTCGCCAGCACATCCTTGTCGTTGCCAGTCTGCTTGAGCTGGAAGAGTCCGGCAGACTCGACAAGCCGGCGATTTGCCAGGAGGTTGTGAATCAGGTAGCTATTCAGTCCGGACCCGGCGAAGACTCCAATCGAGCCAGGAAATCGCTGGGGTGGGCACGCCGCGTCCTCCAGCGCCTCCCATGCGCACTCGAGGAAATGCCGGTGTTGCGGATCCATGATGGCCGCATCCCGAGGGCTGAAGCCAAAGAATGACGCATCGAAGAGAGCGACGTCATCCAAGATGGCTGCGCGCTTGACGTAATTAGCCAGAGACACTTCTTCAGGTGTCGCTCCGGCTTGCAGCAACTCTTCATCAGTCAAATCGCGAATCGATTCAACACCATTCCGAAGGTTGCGCCAGAACTCTTCGACATTGCGCGCGCCGGGAAAACGCCCAGCCATACCGACAATGGCGATCGCGGAGGATTTCATGGAATCTCTCTAGCGTTGGCGAGCCAGCCGACGACGCTGCGCTCGATCTGAACTTCCCCCATTCACGGCAGCCCCTTCCAGATGCGCGGCAAGCGCGTTGATCGTGGGAAACTGAAACAAATCGACAAGTGAAATCTCCCGACTTAGCTCCTCCTGCAGTCTGGAATGGACCTCTGCAACCGTCAATGAGTGTGCGCCAAGGTCGAAGAAATTCTCATCGTAAGAAAATGCGCCGACGCCGAGCGCATCCTGCCAGGTGCGTGCGACCAATTCAGCCAGTTCATGGCGCGGCTCTGTCGAATGCCCGGCGTGATCAACCGTAGCCGCCTGCGGCGGCGGCATGTTCAGCAAAGCTTTACGGTCAATTTTTCCATTGTCCGTCATTGGAAGGCGCGGCAAAAGCACGATGGCGGACGGGACCATGAATTCCGGAAGACGCTCAGCGAGCGCAGTTCGAAGGCTGGCCCCATGGACTTGCACCGATGCCTCGGGAACGACATACGCAACGAGGCGCGGATCGCCTTCCCGGTCTTCGCGCAGAACGATAACAGCCTGACGGATTCCGGACATCTGCTCCAGCACCGCCTCTATCTCGCCGGGCTCAATGCGGTGCCCGCGCAATTTGATCTGGTAATCATTCCTTCCGAGGAAGTCCAAGCCCCCATCCGGGCGAAACCTTGCCAGGTCTCCCGTGCGGTACACACGACGCCCTTCGCAAACGGGCGGGTTGAGAAATCGTTCCGCTGTCAACTCCGGCTGGTTTAGATATCCCCGCGCAACTCCATCTCCACCAATGAACAGTTCACCAGGCTCTCCATGCGGAACCGGCTGCAATGCAGCGTCCAAGAGATAGACCTGAGTGTTTGCAATCGGTGTTCCGATTGAAACAGTGGTTCCGGACTCTTCCACGCGGCCGCAGGTTGACCATACGGTTGTCTCTGTCGGGCCATACATGTTGAGAATCTCGCTGTGAAAGACCTGACGCAGCACTCGAATCAGGGAAGAAGGGACCGCTTCGCCACCGAGAAGCATCTTACTGAGCCCTCCAAGAGAGGCGAAAGCTCGCGTATCCAATATCATCAGCCTCGCGAGGGACGGTGTCATCTGCAGATGTGTGACACCGTGAAGCTGGATCTCATCTGCAACCCCGGACCAACCATCTTCACCATGCAGAACGACGGTAAAGCCACGGGTCAGCGTCCACAAGAGCTCCAGAACTGAAATGTCGAACGAGATGCTGGTAACCGCGAGCCAAACACCGGGTGATGTGCCCAGAATCTGGTCCATCGCGGCAAAGAAGTTCAGCACATTGCGATGCTCGATCATGACACCTTTGGGCTTGCCGGTGGAGCCCGACGTATAGATGACATAGGCCAGATCCGTGGAAGAGCCCCTCGCATCCATCGATTCAAGCTGCCCGCGGGGTTCATCTGCCAGGACCACGGCCGGGCCGCTCGGCAGACTCGAGAGTTGGTCTTGCGTGTGAGACGTGGCGAGCAAGACTTTCATGGCGGAGTCTTCGATGATCCACGCGAGGCGATCCTGCGGGTAGGAGGGGTCGAGTGGTACATAGGCGCCGCCCGCTTTCAGGATGCCCAGCATGGCTACCATGAGATCGATATTCCGCTCCACAGCAAGTCCCACCAACGAACCTGGGCCTACTCCCTGCTGCTTCAAGCATGCCGCCAGCACCCCCGAACGGGCATCCAGATCCCGATAGCAGAGGCTGGTCGTACCGGCCACGACTGCGACCGCATCCGGAGTCCGCGCAGCCTGTTGAATGAAGGCTTCGGCCACTGTGGTATCGCGCGGATAGTCGACTACCTGGCCGTATCGCTCATGCTCCGCAACGGCTGACATAGTAGTCCTCCAGGAACAAATCTTCGATACCGGTGCCGAGGAACGTCTCAATGGCTTCTTCTGGCGTATTCACGATGGGCTGTCCTTTAACGTTGAAACTTGTATTCAACACCATCTGGCATCCAGTTACTTCTCCGACGGCACGCAACAGCGAATGAAAATCCGGATTGTCTTCCGCCGAGACAGTCTGCAGTCTTGCCGAGCCGTTGACGTGCGTGATGGCCGGGAACGATGCGCGAAACTCCGGGCGCACATCCACGATCGAAATCATGTAGGGCAAATCGGTATTGGGAGCGACTTCGAACCAGCGATGCGCCTCTTCAATCGCGCAGGCGGGTGCAAATGGCCGGAATGCCTCGCGCTTCTTCACCATGGCGTTGATGCGGTCACGCATCTCCGGGTGGCTAGGGTCTGCAAGAATGCTTCGTCCTCCCAGAGCCCGTGGACCATACTCCATTCTCCCGCGGAACCAGGCGATCACACGTCCCGCGGCGATCAACCGAGCCGCTGCGGCAAAAGTGGCGACTGGCGAATCCAGCTTCTTCCATTCGATTCTGCCATCGAAATGACGAAGCGCCGCTTGAATATCAGCGTCTCCATACGCGGGTCCCAGCAGTGGAACGGGCATCCTGATCTGGGGTAATGGATCGTGCAGAGAAGCGCGATAGAGCGCCGCGCCCAGCGCCGTGCCATCATCACCCGCCACCGGCTGAATGAACACTTCATCGAATAGGCGGGACCGGACGAGCTTACCGTTTGCGGTGCAGTTCAATGCGACACCGCCGGCCAGCGCAACGCGACGCATCCCTGTCTGTCTGCCGAAATGCTCGCAGACATGCATCACGACACGCTCCAGACATTCCTGCAGCGCGGCGGCCACATCCTCGTGCACACTATTGACGGACTGGTTCACCTGGCGGCGGGGAACCAGATTCTCGTCGAGCCAGGCTCGCGTCGCGAGATAGCTTTCCCGCTCTGCTCGCGTCTGGTTCATCTTCAGAATCGGAATTCGAATGGTTCCATCCTCGCGAAGCTCCACAATCTTCTCAAAGAATGAACGATATCTTGCCGGATTACCATAAGGCGCTAGCCCCATGATTTTGTACTCATCGGAGTTGAAATCGAATCCCAAATGTAAGGTCACGAGCGAGTACAAAACGCCGATCGAGTCATTCGCGCCGACCGTGCGAAGCTTCTTCAGGGTACCGTTGGTGAAGGTATAGACACTGAGACTTTCTACTTCGCCCATTGCATCGTTGACGACCACAAGGCATTCATCCCAACCGGAAACAAAAGCCGCGCTGGCGGCGTGCGCCAGGTGGTGTCCTACCGAGACGACTCTCTCTTCCGGAAAACCGGGCAGCTCGCGTCTTACCTGCGCAATGAGGGCTTCCCGTGAAAAGACCGCCTGATACAACTCCTCAGACACAGGATCCTGCGTATAAAGGGAGCGATAGGGTGCGTAGTCGAACCCGTGCGCGATCTCGTCGATCTCGCCAATCGAGATGCCCGCCTTTTGCAAGCAGAAGTGAATTGCGTCGATTGGAAAGCTACCCGTGTGCTTCTTCCCCGAAAACCGCTCCTGTTCAGCAGCCGCGACAATTCGTCCATCTACGATCAGTGCGGCTGCAGCATCCATCCCTTGGGCAATACGGTATTCTCGCTCTTCCAGTCCAGGCCATTTTGCCATCTTGAAGGTGACGGCGTTCTCTAAGCCACTGATGCCAATAATTTTCATTGCTAACCTTCCAAGGCAAACGGGTGGAACTCTAAACCTACGCGGGCCACGAGGCGACTCGGGAAACGGAACCCAGCATAGCTCAAATGTAGTCTTACATTCACAGACATGCAGTGACCTTATCACTTTCGTGTCATAGGCTTTCGACCGTTGCCCATGCCGCAAAGGAAAGCTCGTGCGCTTTGAATGACGATTGAACGCCCGCTCGCATGGGGCTAGCCATTTTGCCTTCCTCTCCGAGGCTCCAAAATCTCCTTCAAACCTCAGATGCTGCGAGTCCTACTATGCGAGTCCTACTAAAATTCAGATTCGACGGATCAAGTAACTACGCGCCGCTTGCCGCAGTGGCTGAAGGAAGCCCTTTGCAGATCTGCCGAGTCCTTTGACCTATTTTTCTTGCCGCTTGCGTTCTTTCACCTTCGTGGCCGGAATGCCGGCATATACTCCCCATGCCTCCAGATCACGGGTTGCGACCGACGCGAGTCCCAGCACCGCACCCTCCCCAACATTGACTCCTGGACTCACACACGCCCTTGCGCAGATCCAAGCATAGGCCCCAACATCCATCGAGTATGCCAGCAGTGGAAACGCGGGGTCATCAAAATCATGTGTCGCCCCACAGAGATACGCGCCTTGCGACACGATGGCGTGGCTGCCGAGTCGCATTGGAGCGGGATTGTAGATTTCAGCACCATCTCCTGCCGTCACCTGATCAGCGCAGATGAGATTCCAGGGAGCCCAAACCCGAGATCCGGGATAGAAATGGCAATTTGGCCCCATTTGCGCACCAAAGAGCCGGAGCAGCATCGTGCGCCAACCGTGCATGGGACGTGGGGAGATTCGATAGAGCAATAACCAGGCCACGTTCCAGACCAAGCGGAGAAGGCGATTCATTCGTGAAAACGCCGGTCTTAGATACGGATCCTTTGCCGTCTCAGGAGAGATGTGATGTGCGGCATGATATTGCAATTGCTTCGCCATGATCCTGATCGCACTCCCATTCATGCGAGCTTCTTTTTGCCGGTTGTGAACAGACGAAGGGGTCACTTATCGCGGCGGATCGGAAATCCACGAGAGTGCATGATCATCGTAGCCGATTCGACCACGCAATGCTGCTCTGTTCCGTTTCCGATTTCAACAGGCAGTTGGCCCAAAAGAATAGGGCCGCGTACAGAAGTACGCGGCCCAGTCATTTCCAATCTGAGTTTCTGTTATTTGGACACCAGCGGACGAGTGCTTAGCGAGCCGTCCTTGTATCCCTTGGCAATCATTTCGATCGAGACTGGCTTGTAGTCGCCTGCGTGGCCAGCCTGGCCGAACTCGCGCATGCGCTCGGCAACCACCTTAGCCATCGCCTCGCGGGCCGGCTTCAGGTAATCCCGCGGGTCGAACTTCTCGGGCGTCTCTGCAAAGACCTTGCGAATGGCGCCGGTGATGGCAAGGCGGTTGTCCGTGTCAACATTGACTTTGCGGACGCCGTTCTTGATGCCAAGCTGAATCTCTTCCACCGGCACACCCCAGGTAGGCTTCAGCTTGCCGCCGTACTGATTGACGATGTCCTGCAATTCCTTCGGTACCGACGAGCTGCCGTGCATCACAAGGTGGGTCTTAGGCAGCATCTTGTGAATCTTGATCAGGATATCCATCTTAAGAACGGAGCCATCCGGCTTC
>JAJYAE010000357.1 GCA_021779695.1 Acidobacteriota bacterium
GTGGAAGCGATGTCGCAAGTGCCTCCTGCATGGAACCGTGCGATGGAGCCTGCGCCTGTGGTTCCCTCTTCGATACCGGAGCCCTTCGCCCGCATTGCGCGTGCCTGCCTTCAACCTGTGCCCGCACTGCGCTGCAGTCTGAACCAGGCACAGAGCTGGCTCGCAGGCAAAACAGAGGCTCACGAGACACCACGTTCACCATCGATAGCTCCCGTCGCGAACCAGGGAGAGTCCAACCGTCTCTGGACATCGCAGCGCGTGCTGCAAGGATTTGTGGCGCTGGTCGCGTTTCTGCTCGCGGTCATCGCCGTTCTGCACCTGCGACCTCGGCATGCAGCTCAATCCGAGGCCGCGGCTCCAGCCCAGCAGCAGACACAGATCGTGGCTGCGCCATTGACCGGCGTGTACTCCAGCCCAGGACGCGCCCCGTCATCGGAGAGCGCCAGCGATCAAACAGGAAATCCTGCAGGGATGGATTCCGGCGCAGCCGTCGGCGATGTGCTGCGCCGCACGATGCCGCAGGTGTTGCCCGCCGCAAAAGCCTCGATTCGAGGCACGGTCGCTGTATCTGTACGCATCACCGTGGACGAAGCGGGAAATGTGACCACTGCAACGCTCGTTTCGCCGGGGCCAAGCAGATACTTTTCGCGCATCTCTCTGCAGGCGGCGCAACAATGGCGCTTCAAGCCGGCGCCGGCAGGCAGTGCGTGGATTCTGCGTTTTCTTTACCGCCAAAGCGGCATTGAGATCGTTCCTGCGAAGCTCACGCTGTAAATTGAACTAACGAACCCCAACCTCTTCTTCAACTTCCTGGCGGGCATCAACCGAGCGTTTAAAACCCTGCTGGCGCAGCGCCTTGAAGGCTCGATACACAAATGAGCCCATATACCAGCCATCGATGTATTTGTAGGGTGTCTCGCCGGTTGTGTAATGGCCGCAGGGCAGCACGCGCGGCTGGAAGTTGAAGCCTGCCTGGCGGAAGGCCTCCACAACCTGAATTGAGTATCTTTTCGGAAACGTCAGGTCGTACTCGGCGTAGACCAGCAGAGCGCTTTTATCCTGCCCTCCGGAAGCCGCCGACATGATTCGATCAAAGTAGCTCACCGGGCTGATGGCCGACCACAGCTTGCGCAGCCGTTCCTGCGTCAGCCCCGCATCTTCAAGAGCCTTGCGAATATGCCGTGTGCTCTGACCTGCCCAAACGACATCGCCAAATGACGTCGAAGCATGATTAAAGGCATTCACGCGCAGCCGCGGATCGTGCATGCTGGCGAGGAATGCGTAGCAGGAGCCCAGGCTGGTGCCCAGGACACCGAAGTGCTCGTAGCCCTGCTCTTCAAGCCAGTCCACGCAGCAGCGAATATCCACCACAGCCTGACGGCACGCGGAGAGTGTACGGCCAATGTTGGCGCTCACAGCATAATCAGATCGCTCCAGTTCGGCTGGCCTGCGAATGTCGTGATACGGCTTGGAGAGACGCAGTGCTGAGATTCCCATGCGATTGAAGATCGTGCACAGCGCGTTGTGGCTGAAGGCATCTGCGTTCCACTGAGGCAGCACAATGATGGCCTGCCGAGGCCGCTCGGGATCCTTGTGCCCAGGAGCCGGATACCATCGCGCATTCACCTGGTCATTCTCCGGATAGGGCGTCCGCTCCGGTGAAGTAAAGCGCAGAAACTGCGCGGGCCTCGACCGGCCTTCTGCCGCCCGCTGTTTGATCTCCGCATCTTTCGCCAGCGTCTCAGGCCGCACATTGGTTGGAAACAGTTCCGGATGACGCTCTTCCAGGCGGAAATCTGTCGGCCGCTTGTATCCAAAAAACCGATCGCTGTGCCGAATAAGCAGTTGATTGATGCGGACCATGGCGGCTTCCGCAGCCGCATCATCGTGTAGCGCCTCTGTGCCGGGAAGTGCGGCAGTATATCCATTCGCGCTGAGAAATGGCTCTATCCACTCAAAGCCCCACTCCAGCGGACGTACCACGCGGTTCTCGTCGCGCGTGGTCAGGCGTGTCTCCCACGCATACATCCACCGCGCATACCAATCCTTTAGCATCATGTAACTTCAATTTTACCAGCGCGCGGGATATGACGGAGGACGGGCATTCAGCGTCAGAAAGCGACTCTCCTGCCGGCAAACATTTGCGGGCTTCAGCCCTGAAGAGAACTGAAGCCCGCCTTCTTGCGCTACCACCAGGCTAGTTGGCGCCCATACGCATCGCCACCATCTTCCACTGACCGCCGTCATAAAACAGCAGTCCGAAGGCATGCATGGCGGTGCCGCTCGCAATCGTTGATCCGTCTTCCATGATTGTGCTCGCCTGTTGATAAACCGTGACGCCCGTGGCGCCCGTCAGTGACGTGAAGGCCGAGTCCGAAGGCAGTGTCATGGTGAAGCTGGTGGCGGTGCCGCTGGTCAATGACACGCCTGCGGTGCCGGTCATGCCCTGCGGCATCAGCGCCACTTCCGACGCGGTGATGGTGCCGGCCATCGACGTGCCGCCCATCATGCCGCCACCCATGCCACCCGAACCGCTCATCATTCCATTCGAACTGATGGGCATCACATTCTGCCCGACAAAGAGATGGTTCGCATCAAACGCGGGTGTAAATGGCAAGCCGGACATGTCGATGCCGTTCTGCAGCATCTGGTAGCTCGTGCTGGTACTCAGGTTTACCGTGATGCCCTCGGCAAAATACGAGCCGAACATGCCCTCGCCATCGCCGTTCTGCATCACCAAAGTCAATGCAGTGGGTGGCTGCCCTGTCTCTGTCGTGATGATGCCAGCCCCCATCGCGCCTCCAACAGTGCCAATTCCGGAGGTGGGGATCATCGACTGCACCTTCGTCGCCATCAACGACCCATCCGACTGCAGTGTTGCGTCCACAACTGCCAGCATTCCCCCGTTCATGGTCCCCATGGTCGTACCGCTGAAGACTGTGGAGGAGTTCGTCTGGAAGGTGAAATTTCCAACCGCCTGAAGGGACGTCATGGTAAACGAACTGCCCGAGACGCTCGCGATGACCCCCATCATTTCAGTAATGCCGCCATTGGCATAATCCATTGGATTCCCTGAGCCCTGCTGACCCGAGCTCACGTGAAAGACCGGGTTCATCATCAGGCTGCCGTTGGAGCCCTGCGTGATCGAACTTGCAAGATCGAGATCAAAGCCCATCGCCATCGGTGTGGAGCCCACGGTGATGGGAGAACTGAATGTGACACTGCCGGTCATCGGGCCCTGCATCGTTTGTTGTGTGATGGCCTTTGTGGTCGGGTCTACATAGGTCACCGTTGCCGATCCAATTGCGACCGTCGCACCGGTATAGGTCCCCTGCGGCGCGTTCACCATGGCGAGTGGCTGCATTGAGCCCATAAGGTGCATCATCTCCATTGGTGTGGAGGTGGAAACCACCGTCGTATTGCCATTGCTTCCGGTGAGCGTCATCGAGTTGATGTTCATGGAAAAGGCCAGCATCCAGTCGGCGGGCGAGTCTCCCATGTTGACTTGTACCGCCGTGGTCGCAGCCGAAATCGGCGGCGTCCCGGTTCCTGTTGACGCGGAACTGCCGCCCCCTCCACAGGATGTGAGTGTCAGAATTGCGCCGCAGAGGATCGCAATCGAAGCGTATTGATTTAGAGCAGACGAAGAATGACGGACTACGAACATAGTGTTCTCCTGAGATAAGCAAGTGACGCCGGGAGGGTTGCTCATCGTGCTGGCTGGTCCGCGGGAAGGTTTGGGAGAGTGGTCTCGCCTGCTTGCTCAAATCCAGATTAGGATGCCTTTGAATGCGAGCCGGGGCAGTGATTTCTATCACAATGCGGAGGCGCCCCTTCAATAATATGCGGGCACCTTCCATTCATGACTCGCGAGGCCGCCCTCAAAAGCAGGCAGGGTGCACAAAGACAGACACCGAGCACGGCTCTGCATTGAGCGGAACCAAATTTTGCATCCCAGATGTCACGCTGTCGGATCTCCTTGCGGGTCAGCACCGGAGCGATGGAGCGCCGGAAGGATCAGAGGAGACGCTTGGCTTCCTGCACGCGGGCCAGGGCTTCGCCGGCTGTCGCGCCCGTTGCGGACAGGTGGCCCATCTTGCGGCCCATCCGCGGCGTGTGCTTCTCATAGAGGTGTAACCGCACGCCGGGCACGGCAAGCGCTCTTGCAAAGTCCGGCTGGCGGCCGATCCAAACCTCGCCCAGCAGGTTCACAATGGCCGCGGGCGCAACCAGAGTGGTGTCACCCAGCGGAAGATTGCACGTGGTGCGCACCAATTGCTCAAACTGGCTCGTCACGCAGCCGCGCTCGCTCTGGTGGTAGCTATTGTGAGGACGCGGG
>JAJYAE010000055.1 GCA_021779695.1 Acidobacteriota bacterium
GATGCGTAGCGACGGACTCCGTTGCACCTTCCAACTGCCTTCACCCGTTCGCTTCTTTCAATCAATAGATACGGATTCAGCCTGGCGTCGTTCGATGCAAGCAAGCTGCGACCAATCGACCACTGCTCTTGTTATCGACCAGTTGTCATTGCGAGTTCCTTTGGCTCCTTCGCCACCTCTTGAGTGCCAACTTGAAGTTGCTTGAAGCACAGGAACCAGTCGATGCAGCGAATTGACGGATCCGTTGTCGCAACTCTCTCCTTTGCAGCTCCGCAGGATCCTGGCGGAGGAACAATGACCTCTTCACCCGGTTGCCAATCGGCCGGAGTCGCGACACCATACTTATCCGATGTTTGCATTGCCATCAGCAGGCGCTTGATCTCTTGGACGTTCCGGCCGTTGCTGAGCGGGTAGTACAGAATCGCACGAACCTTACCTTCCGGATCGATTATGAAGACCGCCCTAACTGCCTGCGTCGTGCTCGCTGATGGTTGAAGCATGCCATATGCGCGCGCGACATCCATGGTAAGGTCGGAAATCACTGGGAAGGTCACTTCGACATCGCGGAAACTGCGAAATTCAACCCGCTCACGAATAGTGCGTAACCATGCAATGTGGCTGAAAGTACTATCAATTGAAAGTCCGAGTAATTCGCAATTGAGTTTTCTAAATTCCTCCTGCATTGAGGCAAATGTCATGAACTCAGTCGTGCAGACGGGTGTGAAGTCTGCCGGATGACTGAAAAAAATGACCCATTTCCCCTTGAAGTCGTCCGGAAATCGAATTCTTCCTTGTGTTGTTTCCGCCTCGAAGAGCGGGGCGGATTCTCCAATAAGCGGCAAATGACTGCTGGATTCTGACATCGGATTGACTCCTTCGGTTTCATTCACGATTTGGTGCCTGGGCTTAGCGCGGTAAGTCCCGCATTCGAGATAAGCAAAGGATGGCGACTGCAATGATGCCCGGCACACCATTCTCTGCAAGTCGCATACAGGCAGCCACCGATTGCTGAGCAGGCCTGCCCGCCAGATCGTTGAATCTATCCATTCATCGCCGTTTCTGGCCCACTCTGCCGTGACTACTGTCACAGTGCACCGCAGTCCAATGCAGCCTTGCAATGCAGCCGATTCGATCGAGGAATGTGAGGTTGAAAGTTTTGTACATTGCCGCAGAGACCCAGCCATTCCATTGGTGTTTACGCCGTCAATCCAGGAAGATTGTAGTGTTCACATGCCCAAAAAGCAGTCTCGTGATCATACGTGGTTCCATGTAGAACTAAAGAAGGGGACTTCCCCGGAAAGCGGGAGTTCTGTGCGCCTGGCGTCTATTGTCAGATCCGCCAAAGCGTTTGCGAGAAGAGTTCTTTTTCCGGCAGATTCGACCAACGCAGAACAGCTTTTGAGCCGTCAAACGGTCGCCATCATAGGTTTAGCTAATAAGGACGCTTGGTTTGCGAGGCATCTGCCGAAGCCTGTGCGGTGCGTGGCTTCCTCGTCAGGCTGGCAGAAGCGAGCGAGCCGTAGCTGCCCTCCATGGCTGAGGCAATAAAAGGAAAGGTCTCACAAGATCAATGAACGGCGCCTCGCCCGAAGAACGGATCGAGCTTTCCAGACGAGCACAACAAGCTTGGACTGCGCGAACACACTCTCAGCGGAAGCATGTGTTGTCCGAATTCAGGCGCGCCATCGCAACTTCTCGTGATCGCATTGTGCAGGCGATTGTTCAGGACACAGGGAAGCCACCTCTGGATGCTCTCGCAGGGGATCTGCTGGTCACGCTAGAGCACGCACGCTACTGCGAGCGTCATTTTGCTTTTGTTCTGGCCCCTCGTGCTGTCAAGCGAAGTAGAGTGCTCTATCCAGGAGTGCGGTTCCGTGAAGAGTGGGATCCATTCGGAGTTGCCCTCATTTTTGCTCCATCCAACTATCCTTTCCAGCTTTCCATGGTGCCTGCGCTCACGGCACTATTTGCAGGAAATGCTGTTGTGCTGAAAATGTCAGAGCGGACACCGGCCGTTGCGCAGATTATTGAGGAGCTCGCCGCTGCGAATCTTCCTCTGAATCTACTGCAGGTCGTCACGGATTCGCCAGACAGGGCGGGCGACTACATCGAAGCGGCTCCAGATGTCCTTTTCTTTACCGGAAGCAGCGCCAACGGCCGACGGATTGCGCAGCGAGCCGCTCTAAAGCTGATACCCGTGTTGCTTGAACTTGGTGGAAAAGATGCCGCCCTGATATTTGCCGATTGCAACATGGAACGTACCATCGAGGGTGTTGTGTATGGCGCCTTTTCCCATGCAGGGCAGGTCTGCGTGGGCATCAAGCGCGCTTACATCGAAGAGACCATTTACGAAGAGTTTCTTAAGCGGCTCGTGCGCCGGGTTGAGGCTCTGCGCGTTGGAGCCACCTCCGAATGCGACTTGGGTATCCTGCAAGGCCAGTCGGTTCGGAGCCAGTTTCGCAGCCAGGTTGAAGAAGCATTGGCACACGGTGCGCGAATGGAGTTCACCAAAGATAGAAGTCTTTCGGGAGACGGGCCAATCGTACTGAGTCATGTGCCACCAGCATCTCGTTTACTGGTGGAAGAGTCCTTTGGCCCGATTCTGTGTGTCGCACCGTTCACTGGCGAAGCTGAGGGGATTGATCTGGTCAATCGCTCACCATTCGCACTTGGCGCGAGCTTGTGGACTCGCGACGAAGCCAGGGGGCGCCGAGTCGCGTCTGCTTTGCAGACTGGTACGTGCTCCGTGAACGATGTCATTCGCATGATTGGGAATCCATACGCGGCGTTTGGCGGTAACCGCGCAAGTGGCTATGGTCGCTATCACGGTTCTCATGGCCTGCGCGCTTTCAGTCGCGTCAAAACGGTCATGACAACGCATTCAGTGCGTTCACGCGAAATCAACTGGTTCCCATTCACTCAAAAGACCTACCAGGGCCTTGATATGTTGATTGCTCTTCGCCACCGGTTGCCTGAGTTACTTCGCCAACTTCGGCGTCACATATTCCTCCTTCTGTTGACATTCACGTTCGCGGCATGCACTGCCGCGCAACCAACAGGAAGCGCACAGCTGTGGCTGGACGTTCAAATTCCTGCAAAGGCGCACGGCGCACTTGCATATCTCGTTTTCAACTCGCCTCAGGGATTTCCGGAGGATGCCAGCAAGGCCATTCGTCGGGGCTTCATCCCTTGCCGGGGAGGCGAGACTGTGCATGTAGACGCCGGGGACTTACCGCCTGGTCACTATGCCGTTTCGGTTTACTTGGATGAAAACCAAAATGGCAAACTCGATATTAATTTCATTGGCATTCCGAAGGAGCCTGTTGGCGCTTCAAACAATCCGAAACCACATCTGGGGCCACCGCGCTTTAAGGACTGTACATTCGGCATGGGTAATGCGGACCGGATACTTCAAATCAAGCTGGTGGAAGCGCGATGATTCACTCAAAGAAGAAAGTAGTTGTCATTGGTGCCGGCCTCGGCGGAATGTCGGCGGCGATTCAACTAGCGCGAGCTGGAATGGCCGTCACGATCATCGAAAAGAACACTCATCTGGGCGGTAAGTTGAACGTGCTGGAAACGCGTGGATTCAAGTTCGATCTAGGGCCATCAATTTTTACGCTACCGCAGATTTTCCGGCCGCTCTTCGAAGGATCAGGGCGCACACTCGAGGACTATATCGAGCTTCACCGAGTAGATCCCCAGTGGCGCAACTTCTTTGAGGACGGAAAAGTCATTGATCTATGGGAAGACAAAGAGCGCATGCGTGCCGAGTTGGCTTGCCTGCCCGATGGAGAGAGCGCGTTTAAGGACTACGATCGCATGGTTGAATATTCGCGTCAGCAGTATGACGTGGTAGAGCGCGGGTACCTGCGCCATGGATTTGACCACTTCTCAGAGTTTCTGCGCTTTTATAGCTTCAAAGACGGCCGTACGATGGATTGGTCCAATTCGATGTCTGGTGCCATCCGCAAGCGAGTGCGCAATCCATATCTTCGCGATATCTTCGAGTATTTCATCAAGTATGTCGGATCGTCGGCAAATGACTCGCCTGGCTTCATGAACCTGATGCCCAATATTCAGCTTGAGTTTGGACTGTGGTATGTAGAAGGGGGCATGTACCAGCTTGCACGCGCTTTCGAACGTCGCCTTGCGGAACTCGACGTTGATGTACGGCTTGGCCATCAAGCGCTCAAAATCAACAGCAGCAATGGGCACGTCAATGGCGTCGTTGTGCGAGGCGACAATGCTGCAGAGACGCTTGGTGCGGACTTCGTCGTCTCCAACATGGAAGTGATTCCGGCCGCGAAAGAGCTACTTGGTCAGTCGCCACGCCAATTGCGGAAGTTGAGTCGTTTTGAGCCAGCCTGCTCGGGAATCGTTCTGCACCTTGGAACAGACAAGATCTTTCCACAACTGGCGCACCACAACTTTTTTTACTCTCGTCATCAAAGTGCACATTTCGATCGTGTCTTCCATGATAAGAAGCTTCCCGACGATCCAACGATCTACGTGGTGGCGCCCACGCGGACAGATCCATCGCAGGCTCCGCAAGGATGTGACAACATCAAGATCCTGCCCCATATCCCATACATCAATGAAAAGGCGCCATATACGCGGGAAGATTGCATTGCCCTCAAAGAGCTGTGCCTGGATAAATTAGAGAGAATGGGCTTGGACGGCCTGAGGAAGCACATTATTGTTGAGGACTTCTGGACGCCGTTTGATATTGAAGAGCGCTATCGATCTAACTGCGGGGCGATCTACGGCGTTGTGTGTGATCGCCGGAAGAACTTCGCCTTCAAGGCTCCCAAGCGCAGCCGCGATTTTGACAATCTCTTTTTCGTAGGAGGGAGCGTGAATCCGGGTGGCGGCATGCCAATGGTCTCTCTTAGCGGCCAACATGCAGCGCGGCTGATCGTGGAGCAGGCGGCTGGCTCAAAGTGATCGAACTCGTCCTTCTGCTTTTTCTTGGCCTGTTTGCAGGATTCCTGCTTCTATGGAAGATCCCATGCAGTCGGCCGGGCCCATGGAAAGGCTACACCGTTTCCGTTGTTATCCCAGCGCGGAACGAAGAGCATAATCTTCCCACGCTGCTTCATTCTTTGCAGTCTTCAACCCACAAGCCAAGGGAGGTGATCGTCGTTGATGATCATTCGAGTGACGCTACCGCGAAGGTGGCTAACGCCTATGGCGCAACTGTTCTGAAGTCGAGGGAATTGCCTCCAGGGTGGACTGGAAAGACTTGGGCGTGCACACAGGGCGCTGCGGCCGCTTCTGGGGATCTCCTGCTTTTCCTCGATGCGGATACGTGGTTGATGGAAGATGGCTTTTCAAATATGCTTGCGAACTTTAGCCTCTATCGGTGCGAGAATACCGCGCTTTCGCTTCTTCCCTATCATGAGACAAATCGGCCCTACGAAGAACTCTCACTATTCTTCAATTTGATGATGGCGGGTGGAGCCGGTGGATTTGGTGTCTTCGGCGAGGCAAAACTCTTCGGCCCGTGTCTTCTCATCTCCAAATCTCTCTATCTGCGATGTGGCGGCCACGCAGCTGTTCGTCAGCACATTCTGGAGAATGTCGCCATGTCAGAGCATATTCAGTCAAATGGTGCCCGGTGTGTCTGCCTTAGTGGGAAAAGTGTGCTGCATGTCCGCATGTTTCCCGAGGGCGTTTCGCAACTCTGCGAGGGATGGACTAAGGCCTTTGCCTCGGGAGCTGCTGCTTCAGATATTGGCGCGCTTGCGGCTTCCATCGCGTGGCTGTCCGCTCTTGCCGCCAGCTTCCTCGCTGTCTTCATGGCATCCGGTGATCTGCGGATCATTCCTTTGGCGATCTATGCTGCCTTTGTGGCGCAGATCGCGTGGTTCGGACGCCAAATCGGAAGATATCGCTGGTACACCTTCGCATTCTTTCCGATCCCGCTCTTCTTTTACTTCATTCTTTTTCTGACCTCACTGTTGCGTAAAGTGAGGCATCAACATGTCACCTGGCGCGGGCGCAATTTATGACAGCGTTCGTCTGGTGTGCAAACTTTCTGGGCTGGCCCATCATTCACCTCGTGGTAGCGCGCATCTTGCTGTATATGCCGGAATCGTGCTTTAAGCGCGATTCCTGGGTGACGCAGAAGTATGCGTGGGAGGGCAATGGTACGTTGTATCGCAAAGTTTTCGCCGTGCAACGATGGAAGAGAAAATTGCCGGATGGGGCTCCCTGGCTTGGCGGAATGTCCAAGAGGCATCTCGCGGGCCGCAACCGCGCTCAACTCATTTCGTATTTGACAGAGACACGCCGTGCCGAGATTGCCCATTGGGGCATGCTCCTTTTTACGCCTGTCTTCTTTCTATGGAATCCACCTTGGGCTTGTACAGTGATGGCAGCGTACGGACTCATCGCCAATGTCCCGTGCATTCTTGCCCAGCGAGCAAATCGCATCCAGCTTGCGCGCATTCTGCGCAGCGACCGGGCGTAACGCGGCAGCTCCATATTCCCGGTGCCGACAAGCTCTAAATCAGGAATGTATATTAGGTGTGCCCGGATTTCCTATCTCTCCGGTCTCACAAATAGACAGAGGATTTCATGCGACGTCGTGATGTGCTGAAGATCGCCGCCTACGCCACAGGCGCAATGGCGAGTAATTGGACCCAAGCCCAGCCGCTTTCAGGTCGTTCTCCCGGCCGCGCCCCCATTACCCAAGGTGCCGCATCGGCCAAGATCGATGCTCACATCCATCTTTTTGACACTTCACGTCCTGGCGGAGTCCCGTGGCCACTGAAGACTGACACGGCTCTCTACAAGCCAGCCCTGCCCGATCGATATCGCTCACTCAGTGCGCCTTTCGACATTGTAGGCGCAGTTGCAATTGAGGCAAGCTATCTCCCCACAGATAACGACTGGCTCCTGAGCGTTGCGGAAAAGAGCCCAATTATCGTCGGAGTCATTGGCGATCTCATACCTGGAGCAAAAAACTACCACTCTGAATTGAAGAGGCTCCAGGCCAATTCTCTCTTTCGGGGAATCCGGTACGGAAATCTCTGGGGACGCGATCTATTCGTGGATCTGGACAAGCCAGGATTTGTTGAGGGGCTCAGAGATCTGGAACAAGCTGACCTCGTCCTTGAAGGGGCGAATCCGGACCTCCGGCTGCTACGTGCGCTATTGAATGTCTCTGAAAAGATTGCCGGACTTCGCATCGTCGTCGACCATCTGCCCAATGCTCAGGTGCCGAATGATCAGGAATCGCAGCAGGCATTTTGGGCGCTTCTGCATCAGCTTGGCCAAAATGAGAGAGCTTTCGTAAAGCTCTCTGAGATTCCTGTGGTTGAAAACGGAAAGCTCGTCACTTCACCAGCGTTCTATCGTGATCACCTGGACGCTCTCTGGGAAATCTTTGGGGAGGAGCGTGTTCTCTTTGGTAGCGACTGGCCCAACAGTGACCACGTGGCGTCATTGAGCGACACTCTTCACATCGTCGAGGATTACATTGCTCAGAAATCGCCAAAGGCTGCTGCGATGTACTATCGCAAAAATTCGATACGAGTATATAAATGGCGGCCCCGGTTGCCAGAGCAACAAAACCTGTAGTTAGCACGCTGCGTGATCCTCTTCAGGAGGGGTGAAAGAATCGTGCAACCAATCGACCCAATCTCGGCTCAGCAGGACGATGCCGCCAGCGAATCGTGTCGGGTTCCTGTTAGTTCCCTTGAGGACTCTGAATTCGAAAGAGACAGGAATCGCGGTATCGAGCGCGCTCTTCGCAGAATGGCTCCTTTTCTGATGCTGATGTATCTCGTCTCGTTTCTCGATCGTGCAAACATCAGCTTCGCTAAGCAGGCTCTCCAAGCCTCTGTCGGGATTACAGAACGTATTTACGCCCTCGGCGCCGGACTCTTCTTTCTCAGCTACTCATTTTGTGGCTTCCCCAGTAATCTTATTCTTCACAAGATTGGCGCAAAGATTTGGCTCGCATTCTTAATGGTGATATGGGGCGTTGTCTCCATGGGAACCATGCTGGTGCGAGGGAGCGCGTCCTTTTACGCGTTGCGCCTCATTCTCGGAGTGATGGAGGCTGGATTCTTTCCTGGAACGATCCTCTATCTGACCTACTGGTTTCCCGAGCGCGTCCGAGGACAGATTCTTGGACTCTTTTATCTTGCGGTTCCGATCTCCCTCATTGTCGGAGGGCCGCTCTCGGGATATCTACTTGAGGCTCATCCTCGATTTGGGTTGCAGAGTTGGCAATGGATGTTCCTTGTTGAAGGCTTTTTGGCCGTGGCCATGGGCTTTGCGACCTTCTGGTTTCTCGACAACAAGCCTCTCGATGCGGCATGGCTACCTTCTGCCGAGAAGAGAGCTCTCGTGCGCGCATTGCAGATGGAAGAGAATCAGCGCCGCGCAATTGGGCCAGCCAAGTTGCTTCCCATGCTTCGTGACTTGCGCGTCCTGCGCTTCCTATTGATTTATTTCCTGATTCAATTGAGCACCTACGGAGCTATTTTTTACCTTCCAGCGGAGATCTCCGCTCTGTTGCACAAGCCGGCTGGACTTGAAGTGGGTCTCGTATCCGCCGTCCCCTGGCTTTGTGCGCTCTGTGCCGTGTACTTCCTGCCGCGCTTTGCAGACCGGCACCGGGCACATCGAAGTTGCGCAGCGTACACGTTGCTCGTAGCGGGCCTGGCAAGCTTTATCTTCCCCATGGCTGGTCCAGTCGTCGGTCTCGTTGCATTGTCCTTTGCGGTCTCGGGCTTCATCACGGTGCAGCCTCTCTTCTGGACCTTCCCTACAAGCTACCTCGCGGATCGTGCTGCAGCGGGAGGAATTGCAGTGATTGGCATGGGCAATTTGGGAGGACTGGTTGCGCCGAACGTCAAAGTCTGGGCGGATCATTTCTTCCAGTCTTCACGGGCAGGCCTCTATGTCCTCGCGGCCTTTACACTGCTGAACGCCGGCTTGATCGCACAGATGCGCGATAGGACGGCTCCACGCGGATCCCAACCAGAATGAGCCTCTCAAGTTCGACAAGGAGCAACAGAATATGGCATCCATCAAGATCCGTCACGTGAGAGCTTTCTATATGCAGGGAGGTGGCGCCGATTACCATGACCAGGGCAGAGACCACTGGATTGATGACCACATCGCCACGCCTATGGCAAAATATCCGGCCTATCGTGCCAGCCGTCAAGCCTTCGGACTCAATGTATTGGGCACGCTCGTCGTCGAGATTGAAGCCGAAAATGGCGTCACCGGCTTTGCTGTTTCAACCGGAGGCGAACCCGCTGCATGGATTGTTCAGCGCCACCTGGCTCGTTTTCTCGTCGGGGCTGACCCGACTGAAATTGAGCTCATCTGGGACCAGATGTGGCTTTCAACAATCTTCTATGGTCGCAAAGGGCTTGTATTGAACGCCATCTCCTGTGTGGATCTGGCGCTTTGGGACCTCGTAGGAAAGTTGCGAGAGATGCCGGTTTATCGACTCATCGGAGGCGCCGTGCGCGATGAGATCCGTTTCTATGCAACAGGTGCCCGGCCTGATCTCGCGCAAAAGTTGGGATTTATTGGAGGCAAGCTCCCGTTACATCATGGCCCTGCGGAGGGAGAAGACGGACTACGCAAGAATATTGAGCTACTGGCAACCATGCGCGATCGTGTGGGGCCTGACTTTTGGCTCATGTACGACTGCTGGATGAGTCTCGACCTCAATTACGCCCAGCGGTTATCGCACGCAGCCGCAAAGCATGACCTCAAGTGGATTGAAGAGGCTCTGCCTCCTGATGACTATTGGGGCTATGCAGATCTCCGCAGGCGTATTCCGCCAGGCATGCTTGTGACCACAGGCGAGCATGAGGCGACGCGCTGGGGCTTTCGGATGCTCCTTGAAATGGGCTGTGCCGATATCCTGCAACCCGATGTTGGCTGGTGCGGCGGCCTTACAGAGCTCTTGAAGATCTCAGCTCTTGCTGATGCGCGAGGCGTGCTCGTTGTACCTCATGGCTCCAGCGTCTACAGTTATCACTTCACCATCACTCGCCATAACAGCCCATTCGCTGAGTTTCTCATGATGGCGCCGAAGGCAGACGCAGTAATTCCGATGTTCTTTCCGCTTTTGCTCGATGAGCCCATCCCCGAGAATGGCCGACTCAGGCTGTCCGATGCTCCCGGTTTCGGAGTGCGTCTAAACCCAGAGTGCAAACTGAATGCACTCTCGTCCTGACGTGGGTTCAAAGAGACTAGTCCTGCTTCTGCAAACCAGTTGCAGCTCGCACACGTGTCTCTGCACACTGCTTCAACCAGCACTTGGATGCAGACACGATTGGTAGCTTAAACATTGAACTTGAAGAAGAGGATGTCGCCGTCTTTGACCACGTACTCCTTCCCCTCAGAACGATACAAGCCCTTCTCCTTCACTGCTTGTTCGCTACCGAACGTGAACAGATTCTCACAGTGGTATGCCTCAGCTCGTATAAACCCACGCTCGAAGTCGGTGTGGATCACGCCTGCTGCCTGAGGCGCCTTGGTTCCCTGCGGAATTGTCCACGCTCGCGCTTCTTGCTCGCCCGCAGTGAAATAGGTAATAAGCCCGAGGAGTCTGTAAGCAGCGTGGATCAAACGGTTCAGTCCGGGCTCGTCCAGGTCCAGTTCTTGCAGGAATTCCATTCTTTCCTCTGGCTCCAGCAACGCGATCTCTGACTCAAGTGCTCCACAAATGCGCACCACTTCAGCGCCTTCCAATGCCGCTCGCTCTTCAACGCGCTTTACCCATGTGTTTCCCTCTTTCAGCCCATTTTCGTCCACATTGGCCACATAGAGAACAGGCTTCATCGTAATCAAATGCAGGTCCTGTGCCGATGCAAGCTCCTCCTCACTTAGCGCGACCTGCCGAGCTGAGTGTCCCTCTCGGAGCCCATCCAGCAATTTCTTGAGCCCATCAGCTTCGGTCCTTACCTTAGCCTCCGTGGAGTTTTTCGCGGTCTTCTCCACCTTGGCCCATCTCTTCTCCACTGTCTCCAGATCGGCAAGCAGCAGCTCCGTATTGATAATGTCCATGTCATGCAGTGGATTGACCCCGCCCGCTACGTGGATCACATTCGGATCTTCAAAGCAACGCACAATATGGCAAATCGCATCAGTTGCGCGGATGTGCCCCAGGAACTGATTTCCCAGGCCTTCCCCCTTGCTCGCACCCTCCACCAGACCGGCGATGTCGATGAATTCCATCGTCGTCGGCACGATTCGCTTCGGCTTCACAATGGAAGCAATTCGATCCAAACGGCCGTCTGGCACCGAAACGATTCCGACATTTGGGTCAATGGTGCAAAAGGGATAATTGGCTGCCTGTGCCTTTGCCGCCGTTAAAGCATTGAAGATCGTACTTTTGCCCACATTGGGCAAGCCCACAATTCCACAGTTCAAAGCCATGCTGCCGTAATCCTTGAGAGATGGGTTACATCTTGCCAGAGTCTTCCAATCCGGGCAGTAAGCCGAGGATAGGAAAGCCAGCACCCTTTTGGCGGAGAAGGAGCAAAGGCCCCAGTGGCTGGCTTGGCAAATGTGTTCTCTTTATTATGCCCGACAGATTTGCGGAGTCTATTGGCACGGCCTGCGACGAAAAGCCGAAAGAGACCGATTGAGGCGCAATCGTCACTTCCGTTCAATCTCCGAATCTCTAGTTCTCGCCGATTCTATTTCGGGTGCCGAGGCGCAGATCGATGTGAATAGCAGGGAAAGCTTCGTGCATGTAATCAGTCCAAACAGTCGTGTTGCGTATGCATAGGGTTCATTGGAAAGGCTCTCGTGAGGGTCCGAATGCAGACCGACTGGAGAGGCTGTATCTACCCACCCACGACACCCGCTGGAGCGGACGGCCTGGATGGGGCGCACTGGGTTGTGTTGAGGGTGAAGGCCAGAAAGTGATGGGTGGGGTGGCTGGCGTGTTCGCGGAGTGAGGAAGGTTGTGCTTTCCCACCCTAAACGCAGAAGGCGCGTTTAGGATGGGGCAGTCGGCTGGGATCTCTTCCTCATACCCATATCTTCGGCGGTATTGCGAGTTCTAGCAGCAAATCGATACCTGAGCGAATTTGGTCGAGCGTCTTTTCATCTCTGAACCAGTTGCGGTGCTTGAATGCGCTGCCCTGCGTCTCTTTGGCATTGTCGTATTTTTGAATAAGAATCTTTGATGCAATGTCGAATGCTTTGGCAAGCGCGGTGCAGGGGGGCTATCGGGCTTTCCCAGCCAGTTGTTCGGTTTCGCCAGCTTCTGGAGGTCATGTTCCAGGTTCCACGCCTGCTTAGCATAACTCTGTCGTTCCAGTTCTCCGACAGCGAAGTAGATCAGACCTTTTCGCTCCAAAGCTGGGTGCATTGTCTTCTCCGCTTGCCGTAAGCTCTTGCGAGTGTCCTCCCAGAGCTTCTTTACGTAGTTACATGCGAGATAGGTCCCAGCAAGAAGGTTGAATTCACTGTCGGCTATGGGCGAATCAGGGGCCTTGAATATTCGTGTATACAACCCCGTTGATGAAATATCAAACAGCTTGGTGGACCCGCCGTGCATGTCATCAGGGCCGAGTTGGAAAGCGAAGAGTGCCTTGGTAAATTCCTCAAGGGTGAGTGCGATCGTGTTCCGCTTCTTGTCACTTCTCTTATTCTTGTACTCGTAGCTCCGACCGTTGAGGTTAAGTCCGCTGAACCTCCGAGCGATGTCTTTCTGTATGGCATCATTGCTTCTGAAGTCGGCCAGCTTAAGGGCATTCTGTGTATTGTTGTACCGTGTGACCTCGCCGACGAACGGGACCTCGACGGGATACTTGAAGGACATCAAGCGCAGAAGTACCCTGACTGAGCCCAAAGGCTTATGAAGTTTTGTGCTCTTCCTGGTCGTCGCTTTGAGCAGCGATTTAACGGTCTGGGCGCCGTTGATGATGGACATTTTTTCGCATGTGAGCGTCTTGTTGTTTAAGTCCGGGGTGATCGTTCCGGCAACTGCTGTCACACCATTGTTGAAGTATTCAAAATTTGTCGGATCGTTCAAGGCGGTCTCAATGATTTGCTTATTCGTCTTCGAATCTCCGACGTACTCCCGGATGTTCATTGTGAAGAGCGCGGCTCGATTCTGCTGAAGAATGTTGGCCAAGATTCCGCCGCTAACTTCCCCAATGTACAGGTCGCGCTTTTCCCCATCGAAGTGACACCACGGATTTCCGTTTGCGTCGGGGACCATGTTGATGACGATCTTCTTATCCGAGAAATCTGCGGATTTTACTGCGTCGCGGAGTTCGATATTCAGGAGGGTGTTGTCTAGGTATCGAAATTCGCTTCTGTCTGTAACTAGATCAGGAAAGTCCGGGACTTCAGAGAGGCCCTGTACGACGCGGTCCTGAACCGCCGGCCCACTCTTGCCCGTGGTAATAAAGTAGATCCGGAAGGTGTCTTCGACCCAGTCGATCTGTCCCGCCGACTCCAGAAGGTCATTGTGAAGTGCTTTCTGTTTTCCCTGCGCGCCGAGGTGAAGTCGTGGCAGTAAGTCGCAGACGCGGCCAACAGATTCCGGGTCTTCTGCGCCGTCTTTACCACGGTATTTTGCTTGGATGATGAGGACTTGACCATCGTCTGTTCTGTAAAGGAAATCCACGCCACCATCGCCCGCGCCGTCAACAATGCAACTTTCGAGCTCGCCTTCGTCGTCGGGCACAAGTCCCGGATAGAGTTTTTCGAGTACTTCTGAGACGAAAAACTTGAGCATTTGCCGAGACTGTTGAGCGGGCGTGAGGTTGCTAAAGGGTGTGCCGAGGCTGGATTCGGACCATGCTAGGAGCGCATCTTTGAACTGCAGCTTGGATTCCGTAACTTCTTTCATGCTTTGCCTCTATGTGCCTATCAGTTCAAGACTGTCTACGATGGTCTTGGCAGGCTCAAATGAAAAATCTATCCCACCAGAGCAGGCTTTGCGAACATCTGCCTAATGCCGCGGAGGGCTTGTCTTGTTCTCTCTTCGTTTTCGATGAGGGAGAAGCGGACGTGGCCGTCGCCGTGGTCGCCGAAGCCGATGCCGGGACTGACGGCTACTTTGGCTTCTGTGAGCAACAGCTTCGAAAATTCGAGCGAGCCTAAGTGGCGGAACTGCTCTGGGATCTGTGCCCAGACGAACATAGTTGCCTTGGGCGAGGGGACCTGCCAGCCGAGCTTGTTGAGGCCTTCGACGAGGACGTTGCGGCGGCTGCAGTAGATGTCGCGGATTTCGGCGACGCAGTCCTGCGGCCCCTCCAGCGCGAGGATGCTGGCGACCTGGATGGGCGTGAAGGTGCCGTAGTCGAAGTAGCTTTTGAGGCGGGCGAGGGCGTTCACGAGGACGGGGTTGCCGACCATGAAGCCGACGCGCCAGCCGGGCATGTTGTAGCTCTTGGAGAGGGTGAAGAACTCGACGGCGACGTCTTTGGCGCCGGGGACCTCAAGGACGCTGGGGGGCTTGTAGCCGTCGAAGGCGATGTCGGCGTAGGCGAGATCGTGGATGAGGTGGAAGCCGTATTGGCGGGCGAGCTCGACGAGGCGCGCGAGAAAGGGCAGCTCGACGCACTGGGTGGTCGGGTTCGACGGGAAGTTGACGATCAGCGCCTTGGGGCGCGGGGTCATGCGTGGGATCAGGTCTTCGAGCTGCGCGAGGAAGGTCTCCTGGTCGTGGATGGGGACGCTGACGACGTGGGCTCCCGCAATGACGGGGCCGTAGATGTGGATGGGGTAGCTGGGGTTGGGGACCAGGACGGTGTCGCGCGAGTCGAGGATGGCGAGGCAGAGATGGGCGATGCCCTCTTTGGAGCCGATGGTGACGATGGCCTCGCGGTCGGGGTCGAGATCGACGTTGTAGCGGGACTTGTACCAGTTGCAGATGGCCTTGCGCAGGCGGGGGATGCCCTTGGAGACGGAGTAGCGATGGGTGACGGGCTTCTGCGCGGCCTCAATCATCTTGTCAACGATGTGTTTGGGCGTGGCGCCGTCGGGGTTGCCCATGCCGAAGTCGATGATGTCTTCTCCGCGGCGGCGCGCGGCGACCTTCATCTCCCCGGTGATGTTAAAGACGTAAGGCGGGAGGCGCTGAATACGGCTGAACTCTTCCATGATGACTCCAGTGTAAAGGGACGGAGGGACTGAGGGACCAGGAACTAGGGACCAGGGCCTTGGACCGATGGCTTCTGAGAGGCTGGCTGGGATTTGGGATGAGAGGAAGCAGTCGTTAGGCGGCCGGAGCCGCAGCACGGGCCGCGCACGCGGCTGTGGCCGGCGCGACGATGAGGGTGCGAGGCTGGGCCGTGGACTGCATGAGGGAATTATAGCGGGTAAGGGCAGTCACGGGGTGGATGGCGCGTCGGTGAGGATGCGGTGGCGGGACCTGAAGAGGTGGTAGCGCGAGAAGGTGACGCTATTGAGGGCAGTTGCGAAGGGCCCGTAGACGCCGAAGGTAGTGTTCCACTGGTGCTGCATTTTGAGTGTGCGGAAGCGGGACACGGCGACGCTGCGCAGGGGGACAACGTAGGTTTGGCCGCCAATGGAGACGGCGCCGTACTCGACCATCATCTGGGAGCGGATGATGGGAAGGCGCGGTGGAAAATCGGCCTGGGCGGTGACACGGAGGACGGCGCCGCTGCCCGGGTCCAGAGTGATTTCGCCGTGGTAGGCGCTCGTGCGATTGAAGGGCACCGTGCCCCCGGAGTTCGCGAGGCAGCAGAAGCGCGTTTGAAAGTGAGAGGACGGCTGCGGGACGATGTATTGAAAGACGGCGCGCGGGCCGGCGGCGTCTAGCTCCCAACGGCTCCATGTGATGCGGCTGTGTGGCGCGACGGCGTCGACGACGGCGACGATGGCGAGGATGGGGCCGAAGGTGCCAGTGGTGGTGAGGCTGTGAGTGGGCGCGGCGGGGCTTTGCGAGTGAGAGGTGGGCGCTTCGGTGACTTCCTTCCAATCGCGGATGAGCACGGTGACGGACTGGGGCGCGGCGGCTGTGAGGGACTGGTCGGGCGAGGCGAGCTTCCAGGAGACGGATTGCTGTGAACGCTCTTCGTATTGGACGGTGGTGCGCGCTGCGAAGAGATCGGGGATGGTGGGGATGGTGGTGTGCAGGTAGTTGACGGTGCGCTGGAGCATGCGTTGCTGCTCAGAAGGGATTGGGGCTGGCGTGGAGGGAATGCTCGCGGCGGGCGGAGGGAGGAATGCGGATTGGTCGGCGAGAAGGATGAGAGCTTCGCGCGATTTTCTACCGTGGAGGTGGGGCAGCATGGAATCAAGCTGCGCCTGGCTGAGGCGGCTGGTGAGTATGAGCGTGGAGAGATGCTGGGCGGCCTGGGAGTCGGAAAGGGAAGGGAGAGATGCGATGGTCTGTTGGAGGTTGTCGGCAGTGATGGGCTCGCGTGGGGCCGCGAGCTGATCGTAGAAGGTGGGCTCGTTGTAGTAGGCGTGGTTGGTGCGAACGGAGAGGTTGGGTCTGTTCACGGCGACTTGGATAGCTTGGTAGTCGTCTGGGCGTGTGGTGGGGGGTGGATCGAACGTGAGGGTATAGAAGTCGTCGACGTGCTCGATGCACTGGCGGATCAGCATGGCGAGGTGTGAGGCGGCCGGCACGACCACTCCGCCGCTTTGTGTGGCGAGGACGTCAAGTGACAGGTTGCCGGGCACGGCTTCTTTGGCGAGGCGAACACCCGTGAGGAATTTCTGGTACATGAAGGCGCCATCCGGGGCGGGCCATGCGGTGATGCTGTCGAGCTGGACACGTGCTTCGCGGAGGCGCGTGGAAAACTCGACGATCTCGTCGAAGGAGGAATTGCCACCGGCCTGCACAGGCCAGCCGGGGCCGATCCAAAGAAGGAGCTTGTGGCCGTGCCTCTGCCGTGCCTCAATCGTGATTGCGCCGAGAGCCTTGAGTGAAGAACGATTGCGATCATTGGCGTATTCGGTGGTGAGCTGAGGCTCGATGAGGCGGACGGGTTCGCGCCAGACGGCGCGCAGGGCGGATGGGTCTGCGATTTGCCGGGCGAGTGCGTCGCCGTCTGTGGATTGCTGCGAGGCGAAGAGGCCGGAGTCGCTAAGGCGGTAGACCAAGGTGGGGTGATCGAGGCGGCCTGCTGTCTTGAGGAAGTGCTCGACCTCGCGGTCGGCGGTGGTGAGCTGCTGCGGCGAGAGGTTCAGCGCATCGAGGACGAGGATGATTTCAGAAGGCGGATCAGGTTTTTCGCTGGCGTCGTAGGCGTGAAAAGAGACGAGTGACTGTTCGCGACCGTTGTCTAGGAGAGTGAAGTCTTCCTGCTTGAGGCCGGAAACTGGCGCGCCGGTTTTGTCTGTGACAACGACATCGAAGCGTAGGATGCCATCGGTTGAATCGCCTTCTGTGGTGTCTCTTGCGGCTGTGGATGGCTGTGCTGCTGAGCGGGCAGCACAGGCGGGCAGAAGAAGCAGACTCAGGAGCATGGTTGGTGCGAGACGAAGAGAACGAGCCATGGGCAGTGTCGCTCCATGCAGTGCGACGAACCGCGCGCACAGCGAGTTCATTGTCTCCTATATCTGTTCAAAGAGGATAACGAAAGCTGCGGGCGCGTGCTGTAAACTCGCGTGCATGAGCAGGATGCGAGTGGTGGGCGTGATTCCGGCGCGGCTGGCTTCGACGCGGATGAGCCGGAAGGTGCTGCGCGAGATTGCGGGGCGGCCGATGGTGGAGTGGGTGTGGCGCGCGGCAGAGCAGAGCGGGCGGATGGGCGCGGTGGTGGTGGCGACGGATGCGGAGGAAGTGGCGGCGGTGTGCAGGGCGCGGGGGATTCCGGTGGAGATGACGTCGGCTGCGTGCGCGAGCGGGTCGGATCGTGTGCGGGAGGTGGCAGCGCGGCTGGAGGCGGATGTGTACGTGAACATCCAGGGCGATGAGCCGACGCTGACGGGGGAGTTTTTCAAGCCGCTGCTGGCGCTGATGGAGCGGCCGGAGGTGGACGTGGCGACGCTGGCGGTGCCGTGCCCGGCGGAGGAGATTGGG
>JAJYAE010000056.1 GCA_021779695.1 Acidobacteriota bacterium
CGAAGAGCAGGTGATCAAGGACCTGCTGAAGCGCGTGCATGCCGAAGACCCGCAGCACTGGCACAAGGTGGCGAAGGAGTGGCGCGGCGTTTCAGAGGAGACGACGACGGGCGTGCACCGGCTCTACAAGATGATGGAGCAGGGCAAGCTGCTGGTGCCGGCGATCAACGTGAACGACTCGGTGACGAAATCGAAGTTCGATAACCTGTACGGCTGCCGCGAGTCGCTGGCGGACGGCATCAAGCGCGCGACCGATGTGATGGTGGCGGGCAAGGTTGCTGTGATTTGTGGCTACGGCGACGTGGGCAAGGGGTCTTCGCACTCGCTGCGCGGCATGGGTGCGCGGGTGATTGTGACCGAGGTTGATCCCATCAACGCGCTGCAGGCGGCGATGGAGGGCTTTGAGGTAACGACGATCGAAGAGACGCTGGGACGCGGCGACATTTACGTCACCTGTACGGGCAACGTGGACATCATCACGCTGGAGCACATGAAGAAGATGAAGGATCAGGCGATTGTGTGCAACATCGGGCACTTCGACAACGAGATCCAGATGGACCGGCTGAACGCGGAAAAGGGCGTGACGAAGCTGAACATCAAGCCGCAGGTGGACTTCTACAAGTTCCCCGACGGGCATGGAATCTTCGTGCTGGCCGAGGGGCGGCTGGTGAACCTGGGCTGCGCGACGGGTCATCCGAGCTTTGTGATGAGCAACAGTTTTGCCAACCAGACGCTGGCGCAGATTGACCTGTGGAAGAACAAGGATACGTATAAGGTAGATGTCTATGTGCTGCCGAAGAGGCTGGACGAGGAAGTGGCGCGGCTGCATCTGGAAAAGATCGGCGTGAAGCTGACGACGCTGACCCCGAAGCAGGCCGAGTACCTGGGCGTGCCGGTGACGGGACCGTACAAGGCAGAGAACTACCGGTATTAGTCCGCAAACGCGGCATCAGGCGGGGCCGCGAGAGCGGCCCCACTTTATTCGGTCATTTTCAGAAAGCCCGCGTATGAACCCGTCGCGAAGTATCTCGTTAGAGCTGTTTCCGCCGCGCACTCCAGAGGGCGTCAGCAAGCTGCGCACCGTGATTCCGCACCTGGCCGCGTTGCACCCCAATTTCTTTTCGGTCACGCATGGGGCCGGAGGCTCAGACCAGGACGGCACCTACGAAACTCTCTTGACCGTAGCCGAGCAGACGGGCGTGGAGGTCGCGCCGCACCTGACCTGCGTAGGCTCGACGCGCGCCAATATCGCCGAGCACCTTGACCGCTACCGCAAGGCCGGCGTCAAGCGCATCGTGGCGCTGCGCGGCGATCTGCCGGCGACGGCGATGAGTCCCGCTGCGCCGGGCGAGTTCCACTACGCCAATGAACTGGTGAGCTTCATCCGGGAGACGCAAGGGGAGGCTTTCGAGATCGAGGTGGCGGCGTATCCGGAGATGCATCCGCAGGCGCCCAACCCCGGAGCGGACTTTGAGAATTTTCGGCGCAAGGTTGCGGCGGGCGCCCACGGCGCGCTGACCCAGCTCTTCTACAACGCCGATGCCTACTTCGACTTTGTGGAGCGCAGCGCAAAGGCGGGCATCACAATCCCGATCGTACCCGGCATCATGCCCATCACGGGCTTTGCCAACACGGTGCGCTTCTGCACGGGCTGCGGGGCCGATTTGCCGCGCTGGGTGCGCTTGCGTCTGGAAGAATTGCAGGACGACAGGGCCGCGCTGCTCGACTTCGGCCTGGAAGTCGTGACTCGCCTGTGCGAGACGCTGCTGCGCAATGGAGCGCCGGGGTTGCATTTTTATACCATCAACCAGGCGGAGCCCACCATGCGCATCTGGAAGAACCTGGGGCTGGCCATGCCGGCTGCTTGATTGCCGCGGATTGGTGAACCTGCAGGCATGGAGCGCAGGCAAGCCCGCCGGCGCGCACGAATCTTCGCCAACAGGACGGTCGATGGGCTGCGAGTTAGGATAGAAGAAGATAGAGGGCAGGCATGTTTGTTGTGGTGTGGCAGTTTGAGGTGGTCGAGGAAAAGATGGCCGCGTTTGAAGCCGCCTATGGTGCCGAGGGCGCATGGGCGCAGCTGTTCCGCGTCTCTCCCGATTACCGCGGCACGGAACTTCTGCGCGATGCGTATATTCCCGGCGGCTATCTCACCATCGACCGCTGGACGAGCGAAGAAGCCTTCCGCGCTTTTCGCAGGGACCACGACGCCGATTACGAAGCAGTGGACAGGTCCTGCGATGCCCTCACCAGCCGCGAGACACGCATCGGCGCATACAGCGTGTAGCTTTTTCGCCGCCGGAGACATCCGGGGATTCTCCATCGAGCCGGTTCATTTCTTTACGCTCTCTGTCGGTTGCGTGTCGAGGTAGTAGCCGACATTCGTGTGCACAATTGCATCGGGCTTATCCACCTTGACCTGCAGAGCGTGATAGTCGTTGGGGTGGGCGGCGGCCGGAGCATCGAAAGATAGCGCATAGTAGGCGTTCGCATCGCGCATGGCATCGTTGACTTCTTCAGTCACGCCATGGCCGGTGACCAGCACGCGACCGCCGGAGTGCTCTGCCAGAACCTGGAGCGCGAGATCCGGATAAATAGCATCCCCGACGTTGACCGGAGGCTTAAGGTAGGTCTGATAGTAAAACGGATTTACGCGGCCCAGTTCGTAGGGCTGCAGAGCGTAAAGTGTGATGTGCGCGTCGCGCAGGCCATTGGTAAGTTGCACGTCTGAGTCGAAGGTCCAGGCACGCTGCTTCATATCTTCCTGCATACCGGCCCAATCCAGCAGCGGCCAGCCGGGGCTGATTGTGAGGAAAAGCTTGCGCCCCGGTTGCTTGGACTCAAAGGCAGCCAACTGGCTGACCTGGCTGAGCGACATCTCCATGCGGTCCACGTCTCCATAAAATCCGGTGTTCCTGCCGATCAGCCGGAAGACGGAATTCGTGCCGTTCAGATCGGACTCCATGGCGTTTCCGTCCATGGTGGTGAGGCGCTCGATCTTGAGGCCATCGTCCGTAAGCATGGCGACGGAGGTGGGATGGGCGAGGTGGCCCTTGTTCTCGGTGAGAAACTCCATGAGCTGCTCGCGTTCACGGGAGACGGTGTCCCAATCGGAGTTGATCATGTCCACGACAATGACGACGCGGACCTGACTGGCAGCCTGGCCGACGGCCTGAGTGGACCGAAAGCCGACCAGTTTTTGCGGCTGGTTGTTGTCGAGCAGGGAAAAGTCCGAGGCCTGCAGCCCACGCAGGTGATGACCGAGCTTGTCGGTGACTTCGACATCGATGGTCAGCGCCCGTGTCCCTGCCGCAGGTGCGGCGGTTGCCGTCGGAGCAGCCGTGGGCGGGGTAACTCCACTTGTGCTTTGGGCCGCAGACCGGCAGGGACCAGAGAAAAGAACGAGCCCGGCTCCAAGAGCCAGAGCGATTTGTGACGGTGCACGGAGGAAGCGACGGATCATGGGTTTCCCTTCTGGATATCAAAAGATGAGAAATTGGAGCATCGTTGCCGGCACGCTTACCTTGGTTCGGCGCGCGCGGCTTTTATTCTCTTTTTCTTCGCTCATTTTCCTGTCTTTATGTGTCTCGTCCTGCTACAATCCGAACGAAATCCAATGCAGTCCGCAGCGTGTTTTTTTGTCTTTCTCCATTCGGGGCCGCGCGGGCCAAGCAATCCTTGAGGAGCCTCAATGGCCGTCGCCGATGACCGCGCAAAAGCAGTAGAACTAGCCCTTTCACAGATCGAAAAACAGTTTGGCAAAGGGTCGATTGTTCGACTAGGGTCGCGTGAGGCTCTATTGCCGATCGCGGTCATCTCGACCGGTTCCATCAGCTTTGATGCTGCGCTGGGCGTTGGCGGTATCCCGCGCGGCCGCGTAACCGAGATTTTTGGTCCGGAGTCTTCGGGCAAGACGACCATTACGCTGCAGATTATTGCCGAGGCGCAAAAGATGGGCGGCCTGGCGGCCTTCGTGGATGCTGAACATGCTTTGGATCCCGGTTATGCCAAAAAGCTGGGCGTTGATGTGGATAACCTCCTGGTTTCACAGCCAGATAGCGGCGAGCAGGCCCTGGAGATCACGGAGGCGTTAGTGCGCTCGGGGGCGATTGACGTGCTGGTGGTGGACTCCGTGGCGGCGCTGGTGCCGAAGGCCGAACTGGACGGAGAGATGGGCGAATCGCACATGGGGCTGCAGGCGCGGCTGATGTCGCAGGCGCTGCGCAAGCTGACGGGAACGGTCTCCAAGTCGCGCACGGCGCTGATCTTCATCAATCAGATTCGCGAGAAGATCGGCGTGATGTTCGGCAACCCGGAGACCACGACCGGCGGACGCGCGCTGAAGTTCTATTCGTCGGTGCGCGTGGATATCCGGCGGATTGCGGCGATCAAGGAAGGCGATGCCGTCACGGGAAACCGGACGAAGGTGAAGATTGTGAAGAACAAGGTGGCCGCGCCTTTCCGCGAGGCCGAGTTCGACATTCTTTATGGCGAGGGCATCAGCCGCGAGGGCGACGTGCTGGACCTGGCGGTGGCGCACAACATCGTGGAGAAGTCCGGCGCGTGGTATAGCTATGCGGGTGAGCGAATTGGGCAGGGCAGGGAAAACACCCGTACCTTCCTCAAAGACAACCGCGACATCTTTGCAAAGATGGACGGCGAGGTTCGCAAGAAGCTGGGCATCGGGCAGGCCAAAGGCGAGATTCCCGAGGTGCCAGCCAGCGGTCCCGCCGAGGCCAAGGAAGCCGTACGCGGGCGTAAGGGATGATCCTGCGGGCCACATTTTTGGCAAACGAAGGGTGCTGCGGTTGCGGCGCCTTTTTCGTTTGAGACAGAGTCTTGTTGCACCGGGTTCGCTGCTAGAATCCACAAGGAGCAGCCCCGATGTCTGTAAAAGCCCTCTATCCCGGCACCTTTGATCCGCCGACCAACGGGCACCTGGATCTGATTCAACGCGGGTCCAAGCTGTTTGAGCACCTGACGGTCGCCATTCTCAAGAATCCGGTCAAGAATCCGCTGTTCACGGTGGAGGAGCGGGTGGAGATGCTGCGCGATCTGACCAAATCGCTGGGCAACGTGAGCGTGGCCACCTTTGATGGGCTGATGGTGGACTTTGCACGGCAGCAGGGCGCCACGGCGGTGCTGCGCGGCATTCGCGCCATCTCCGATTACGAGCACGAGTTCCAGATGGCGCTGATGAACCGGCGGCTTGCTCCGGAGATTGAGACGGTCTTTCTGCAGCCGGCCGGGCGCTACTCGTTTGTAAGCTCGCGAATGGTGAAAGAAGTCTTCAGCTTTGGCGGGGACGTGACGGGGCTGGTGCCGCCGAACGTGATCAAGCGGCTACGCGGGCGGATTAGCTCTATCTAGGCACGGATTGGCCTGTGCCTCGCCGGTGGGGTGCGCTGCTCCAGTACGCGATGTCCATGAGGGCAGTGGTGCGATTGCGAGCCTTCGCCGGCTGGCGAGGTTTCAGGAATGAAGCCCGGCCGCGGCCAGCATCTGGAGAAACTGGCGCATGGAACACTGGTCAATGGCTACCGCGGCCAGCTTGCCGTGGCGGTCAAGGACGAAGGTTCTGGGAAGGCTGTCGATGTGCAGCCGCCTGCCGGTTTGCGCGCCGGGGTCCAGCAGGACCGGCGCGCGAAAGCCCAACCTGGCTACAAAAGCCCCGACTTTTACGGGGTCTTCGTTCGAAATAGCCAGAACCTCCAGGCCCCTGGAGTGAAAGCGGGCGTAGACCTGATCGAGGTCCGGCATCTCGAGTCGGCAGGGCCCGCACCAGGTGGCCCAGAAGTTGACCAGTACGACCTTGCCGCGGAGTTTCGAGAGCGTGACATCCCGGCCCGCCAGGTCCTTAAGAGTGAAGTCGGCCTGCTGGAGATAGGCGTCGCTGTCGGCCAGCGACCGGGCAGCACGATTGTAGAGAGGGTTGTCCAACGCAACGCGGACGTGGTCGTAGCGAGCCAGCCTGGCCAGGTCGAAGTAGGGCGTGGGCGGCTGGTCGCCGTTCTCTGATACCACCGGATACTCGGCCAGCGCCTGCGCCAGGGTGTCAGCAACGGCTTGCAGCGCCACAGGGCCGGGATCATTTCGGATCGCCAGGAAGCTGAGAGTGTCCGCAAGCTGGAGCTTGCGCAGGCCCGGTGGAAGCCCGCGAATGGCAGCGGCAATCTGCAGGCTCTGCGCCGGCCGTTGCGGCGCGGAGGTGGAGGAAAGGCTATTAAGCCGCTGCGCTAGCGCGGACTCACTCGACTGGGCATGAAGGCTTGGAGTTGCGCAGAGAAGTGCGAGGAAAAGAAGAGTGCGATGGACGAGGGTCATGCAGCCTCGCGGAATGAGCATACTCGCGCCATTCCGGCTAAGCAAAATTATATTCCCCGCAATGCGCCTGCGAAGCGCGCACAACGGGAGGGCGACGCTGGGCGGCGCGGATGGTGAGCTCAGCAAGGGATTTGGGGATTCTGCTCCGTGCTGTTCGAAGTTGCGACAAAAGCCGCCGGTCGAGACTCTAGCTCCTCCACTTCTCACAAATGGCGCGAAGGAGCGACCGATCCTGTGGCCTCCATCATCGCTGTGTTCGTCCGGCGCATCATCGTCCGGCACAGCTACGCCTCCGGGGCATGTCGAGTTTTACCGGCTGGCTGTTGTACGGGCCAAAGGCCGGAGCTGTCGCGAAGGGGGCTTGGCCAGAATCGAGACCGGCTACCGGCCAAGCTTGGAAAGGTCGATGCGGTAGATGTGCTGCGCGGCGGTCAGGACGAGCAGTTGCTTGAGCTGCGGAACGAAGCGCGCCGCGATCACGTCCTGATCCAGAAGGTAGTGCGCCAGCAGTTCTCCATTTGCACAATCGTAGAGGTTCAGCTCCTGCAGTCGGTTGGTTGCTGCGATCATGCCCAGGCTGTCGTCGCCGGCCAGCGCGCGCCCGAAGAAGGCGGCGAGGCGGGCCCCGTCAGAGACACGATAGACGGCTGTGTTGTTGCTGTTTCCGTAGACTGCCAGGTAGCTGCCAAACAGGCCGGCCGTGCGCTGGTCGGCCTGGGAGATACCAAGCTGGGGTGACAGGAGCGCATGCTCAACTTTGCCAGTACGATTGGAGAGGACTTCAACGAGAGTTCCCTGGGGGTTGAGGAACTGAAAGCCAAGGTCCGCGGTGTGAATCACCTTGATGCCGTGCTGGCTGGTTCGATCGAGGCCGGTCGGACTCTCACGGTCCATGACAAAGAGGGTCTTGTCGCCATCGGCCTGCACCATCTGAGGAACGGCGTAGAGGAAGCGCAAAGTCCAAAGTCTTGTCTCGGTTTGGGCGTCCAGCGCTTCCATATCGACATCCGCATTGATGATCTGCAGTGGGCTGAGCGGCTTGAAGCGAACCCGAACGGAGCCGAACTGCAAGGGGTCGCCGAGGCGGGATAACCCGAAGACGTACTTGTGCGTGAGCTTGTCGAGGTTGGGATCGCTGGAAGGCTTCAGTTCGTGGGAGACAAGCGCGGCCTGAAGGCTGCCCGTGTCCGTGATGGCGACGGTGCGAAAGGGCGAGGTGACGGCCATGCGTTTGCCGGTGGAAAGATCCCACTCTGCGCCGCGCGCACGGTCGGAGAGAGCGAGATAGCGGCCATTCATGCTGAAGGCGCTTGCTTCGACCACAGAGAGCGGCGTGACAGGGAGGGCGATCTCCTGGAGGGCGCCGTGGAGGCTTCCGATGCCGAGGCCGCCGGTGGGGATTTCTGCAGCGAGTTCGTCGCCGAGGAGATCGACGGTCTCAAGCCGGAACTCTCTACGGACCAGGGTTGTAGCCGGATCGAGGAGCGCCGCGGCCGCTTTGTTGGTCGGGCCAAAGAGCAGGCCTTCTGTTCCCGCGATGCTTGTGAGCCAGCCGGGTGGCAACTGGAACTCGCCAAGTTTTTGCCCGCCGGGGAATGTGGTGTAGCACATGGTGTAGGTTTCATTGGCGGCGCCGGTTTTGATGCTCCAGTCACAGGTGGAAAGCATTTTGCCGGACCCGACGAAAGAGAACCTCTCCTGCGACAGGCCGGAGAGTGCGCCGCCGAGGTGGACGGTGGTGTGATTTTGGAGATCGTAGGCCATGGCCACGGTGCCCGATGTGGCGACGAAATAGCGTCCATCGCGCGACCAGCGCATGAGGGCCTGGAATGTTGGGGTCATGCGGGCATTGGAGTTGCCGAGGCTGCCGTAGTCATCGAAGAAGTGCAGATTCTGATAGAGCATCTGGCCGGTGCGGATGTCGGCGAGCTTAAGCCAGACGGAGTCCTCGAAGTAGCTGACGCAGGCCAGAACGTGACCATCGGGCGAGAGACTTGTTTGTACGCATCCGGCGTAGTCGACAAAGTCCTGAATATCCGTCGGCTGGCCCGAGGCCAACTGCCATCGCTCAACGTGGAGATCGTTGTAATGGAAGACCAGGTCCTGGGAATCGGGAGTGAACTGGGCCATCTCCGCATGGAGGGCATCGACGGAGAAGAGCAACTGCAGGGGCGCGGTACTGAGGACGTGAATCTGATATGTATCCTGGGCGAGCGCGTATTTGCCATCCGGGCTGAGGGCGACGTTCTCCAGCGCTGGATTCATGGGCTGCTGCAGAGGAACAGAGACAAGCCCCGGCGTGGCGGGGAGGATGGGATCGATGCGCTGCTGCCGGATTGCCTGCTGAAAGGGCTGGAAGTCAGGACGATAGATGGGGCGCGGATCGCGACAACTCCCTGGCAGCGAAGAGATGAGCTTGTGCGCCATGCGCACGCGGAGGCTGATTTCGGGTGTCAGATCAAAAGCGTCGGTGAAGAGATTGCCGGTGTATCCTCCGTTGTCGTTGATGCGATCAAGAAAGACGGCGAAGGCTCGCGGGTTGTAATGGGCCTTGATCATGGCCCACATGCCGACGCGGTCCGCGAGGAGTTCGTCGCTCTGCTGTTCGTCCACGGATAAGACGGAGTATTCGTCGGGAGGAATGTTCAACATGCGCTGGAATTTGTCGTCGACGTCGGCGCGGTCCCCGAGCTGCTTGACGTGCATGAGCCTCCTCAAGCGACGCGTGACCGCAGAGGCCGAGTGGTGAATGTAGGTCCTGCCGATCTCCTGCGCGAGCATTGCGGCCAGCTCGTCCTCGTTGCGCGCGTCCATGAGGAGCTTGCGGCTGATGTAGATGTGCCCGCCGGCGAGCGAGAAGGCGCGCAACTCGGCAGATTCAAATACGCGGAAGGTGTAATGAATCGAGGTGGCCGGGAGCTGATCGAGAATGCGCTGCCCGATTTCGTTGAGATACGCACTCTGGTCCGGGGGCAAGAGGATGTAACGCGGCTCAACCATGTCGGCCTGGGCGTCGCCGAGCCACTGCTCCTGCTGATCTGTGAAGATGTCTGGCCGGTTGACGCGAAGGCGGGGTTGACGCAAGGAGCAAACCGGCTGCACCGCGCCGGCGATGCGCGCAAGAGCAAGCAGCAGCAAAAGCCCGGCGAGTTTTCGTTTCATCCTACGACTCTGCAGACGAAGTAAAGCAGGCAACATGGTAACCCGCGAGAGGCCGGTGTGGGAACGGTTTGGAAGGAGAGTACACGCAGGCCATCCGTCTACGCCCACCTCCTCAACTCCGGGTACCGTGCAAAGATGCGCTGGCGGTCGTCGGAGGGCAGTTGGCCCAGGCGGATGGGCCTATCCTGGGGTCGCGTGCCCTTCTGGTTCAAGACGTTCATCAGGCTCCACTCCCGCTGCAGCGTCTGGGGCTCGTGCGCGGGCAAGTCGTATCGGGTGAAGTCGACGACCATGCGGGGACTGCCGGTTACCCAGTTATCGAGCAGTGCGAGGCGAAACTCGCGATTCATAAACCAGCGGATTTCCAACTCTTTCTCAGAGCCTGGTGCGCCCGTTCCTTTGGCATCGAAGCGGTAGTTGAGCGATGCGTTGCTGGGCACGTGCCTGCGCCACTCCATGCCAAACTCACCTTCGGTAATCACCCTGGTGTCAGGCCATCTTTGTTTGATGGATTGCAGCCACCAGGCGAGGTCCGGATCGTGGCCGATGGAGACCTCCCAAATGCCTGTGACCCAGCCAAAGCCGTTGAGGGCGTGGCCCGCGTCAAAGTGCATCGCGGTGGTATCGATCATCTCCCTGCGGCCCACCTGTTCTCCCAGATCTTGCACTGTTTCGATGGGGCCCACGCCCATGCGGCTGTTGAATCCACCCTGAAAGCCGTTGCGACGGGCTGCAAGGAAATCGCATGTCCAGCCATCGAGGCAGACGCAGTCGATGAAGTCGGCGGGGCCCTGGGCGGGCTTCAAATAGTGGTCACGACTGGGGTAGTAGGGATAGCAGATGCCGCCGTCGCCATCGCCGTTGTCAATGCCGTGCTGGCTCCAGATCTGGCCCTGGCATACATGGATACCCTCTTCAGTGGCGAGGTAGCGCTGGTTCTCGGCATCCATAAAGCCCGCGACCAGAGACTGCGGGCGATAGCCGTTGCCCACCATCTTCGAGATCATCTGCAGGGCGTTGTGAATGGTGTCGCGAATATGTTGGCGGGTGTCATACATGGGCGCGAAATAGCCGCCGGGGATGAAGGTAATCTCGTCGCCATACTGCCGATGATAGGAAGCGAGCAAGCGGCGCGCCTCCTGGTATTCCGGGCGGGTGTCATTGAGCGCGAGCCAACTGATGGCCCAGGTCATTCTGCCGTCGGGACAGCCGCGTGCAAAGGCTTCGCGGCGGGAGCGGATATGCTGCGGGCTGTTGGCGGGGGCCTCGTCTTCGCCGATGGAGCGGCTGGGAGTGACCTCGATCTGGTTTACCCGCACGATCGAGATATGTGTGACGAAGCGTCCCCTAAAAGGCGAGGCCGCCGGGGCCGCGGGCTGTGGGGTTTGTCCGGGCGAAGCACCGGCAAGAGCACAGGCGGAGCCGGCAGCGCGGTTGAGAAACTTTCGTCTGGTCCAGAGAGGGTCCATGGTCTTCCTTTCGCAATTCCCCAGCCTGCCGTGACAGGGTTTGCGGAAACTCTTCTTCAGCAGGGATTTTACGGAAGGATGCGCATCTTTGCACCGCCGGAGGCTTGCTCGAACATGGGCAGACACTTCCAGCGCGGCCCACCGGATGCTACTCTCGGGGCATCGTGACAGCGGCCAAAAATACCCTCTACTACGGCGACAACCTCGAAGTTCTCCAACGGTACATCAAAGATGAGTCGGTGGACCTCGTCTACCTTGACCCGCCGTTCAACCAGTGCGGCTTCATGATTTCGATTTGAACCAAGCTATCCACATATACTTCGAGGGACATATTGACTTCGCCATTTGCTTGCCAACATGATGTGAGAATGGGCGAATTAGATGGAGCAAAGACGTAGTTGAGCGCCGCTTCGGACAATACGGCGCTGGTTGCAAATTACATCAGCAACTCACAGAGGGCTCGCGTTGTTAGCGAAGCGTGGGTGTTGAGGAACGGCTACTGCTTGGCCTGCACGTCTAACAGCCTCTTACCAACAATTGCCAACACGCGGACCAAGGATTTCGTCTGTCCCGCGTGTTCGCACGGATACGAATTGAAGAGCAAACGCGGCGCATTCGGGAGCAGGATAGCGGATGGAGCCTACTCGGCCATGGCGGCAACCATTCGCGAAGGCCGCACGCCCAGCTTCTTATTGATGGAGTATTCTCCCACTTGGGAAGTACAAAACCTGACCGCCGTCCACCATTCTCTGATTACTCAAGACTGCATTGTAGAAAGGAGAGCGCTCGGTCCTATGGCCCGCAGAGCCGGGTGGGTGGGCTGCAACATTATCTTGCCGAAAATCGCCCTCGAAGGTCGTATACCATTGGTGACCGCCGGCAGCGCTCATGCACGGGAGGCTCCGCGACGGGCTTTTGCCCGCCTCCAATTTCTTTCGAGCATGCCTGCGAAGCGAAGAGGTTGGGCGGCATCCCTTCTCAATCTTCTCCGTCAGCTTCCGGGCGATTGCTTTTCCCTGAGCGATGCCTACTTGTTCGAAGAACATCTCGCCAAACTATATCCGGAGAATAACAATGTTCGTCCAAAAATCCGACAGCAACTTCAAGTTCTTCGAGACGCGGGAATAATTCGCTTTGAGGCGCGAGGCTTGTACAAGTTCGTCGCAGGAGGACGGCCCGGTGGTTCTAGTCAGATGGTATGAGAAGCAGCATCTTTGTCCTAGATGCGCAACACAATGGACGGATGCGTGGACGTGCGAATGCAATGACAGATGTCCGGAATGTCATTTGGAATCAAGCCCTATCTCATCGCGTGACCTGAGTCGAGGGTTGCTCCCGCAGGATTTCCAAGAAGCAGAGAGATGGCTCGGTCTTGGAGCCCCAAGCGTGCCACTAGACCCTACTCCGGTCGCAACAGCGGAGCAAGCCCGAGATTACGCCGAAGCACGGCTCGAAGCAGGATAGCTGTTTGAATTGAACGTCCTAAGCGTGGGGGCGATCATCACTCGTGCGAGTGAGTTGCAGGGTATTTTCGATGAGTTGGGCAAAGGGCGTTCGTTCGGCAACTCGACGACGCATATGGGTAAGCTAATTCCCAAACTGAACAATCGCGCGTCTGGGGGATGTCCGGTCCTCGCATTCGGCATCAAAAAGACCGCCTATGATCCGTATGCCTAACATACGCGTCCTCGACGAGAAGCCAAAGTTTGCTCTGATCGACTTTGCTGCGCTGCGCCGGGGTGGCGGGGCTTGGTCATTGGCGGAAAATCTGTAAAGATAGAAGCATCATGACAGTTTCCGCCCCAGCAAAAGTCTTTGCCGAGCGCATCGGCCGCATTGAAGTTTCCGCAACCATGGCTGTGGCCGCCGAGGCCGCCAAGCTGCGCGCCGGTGGCGCGAACCTGGTGGATTTTGGCGCCGGAGAACCGCATTTTTCGACTCCGCGCCATATTAAAGACGCGGCTGTGGCGGCGATTGAGGCGAACTTTACCCGCTACACGGTGGTGCCGGGGATTCCCGATGTGCGCAAGGCGATTATCGAGCGTCATGCGTGCGATTTTGGCTCGGACTACGGGCTGGATGAGGCGATTTTCACGACCGGCGGCAAGCTGGCGCTGTTCAACACCATCCAGGTGCTGGTGGACCACGGCGACGAGGTGATTCTGCCGGTGCCGTACTGGGTAAGCTTCAAGGACATCATCCAATATGCGGGCGGCAAGGTGGTATTTCTGGAGACCAGCGAGGCGGAGAGCTTCCGCATCACGGCGGACGCGATTGAAAAGGCCATTACTCCGCGAACGAAGGCGATCATACTGAATTCGCCGTCGAACCCGGCGGGTTCAGTGGTGAGTGCCGCGGACCTGGAGCGGATTGTGCATCTGGCGCACGAGCGCGGGATTTTCCTGCTTTTGGATGAGTGCTATGTGTATCTGAACTATGCGGGCAAGCCGGTCTCGGGCGGATCGTTTACCTGGGCCAAAGAGCACCTGGTGATTTTGGGGTCGCTGTCGAAGACGTACGCAATGACGGGATGGCGCGCGGGGTATGCGCTGGCGTCAAAGGCGGTGACGGCGAATCTGAGCAAGCTGCAGTCGCAGTCGACGTCAAACGCGACGAGCTTTGTGCAGAAGGCGGCGATTGCGGCGCTGGCAGGGCCGCAGGAGTGTGTGGCGGAGTTCCGCGCGGAATTTATTGATCTGCGCGACTACATGTTGAAGAAGCTGGCTGAGATTCCGGGGGTGACGTGCACGAAGCCGGAGGGCGCGTTCTATGTGTATCCGAATATTTCGGCGTTCCTGGGCAAGGGCGGGATCAAGACGGCGACGGAACTGGCGACGAAGCTGCTGCACGAGGCGCACGTGGTGACGGTGCCGGGCGAGGCGTTCGGTACCGGCGAGCACATCCGGATGTCGTATCCGGTGACCAAGCAGAGCATTGACGAGGGAACGAAGCGGATGGGCGCGTTTCTGACGGGACTGGCCTAGCAGGCGCCGCAGGAGAGCGAAGTAAACCGGCCCGGAGGTCGCGCAGAGCTGGCGGCTTTCGGGCTGGTTTGCGCAGGTGTGTCTCGCCAGCTGAAAAAGTGTCGTCCATCGCTGTGCAAACCATCCTTCGGTCGGGTAGGATGGGTTTTCCATGCAGAAAGCCATCGATTTTCGCCCAGTGATTCTTGCCGGAGGCAGCGGCACCCGCTTCTGGCCCCGCTCTCGCCGCGCCCGCGCCAAGCAGGTTCTTGCCCTGGATGGCGAGCGATCCATGATTCAACAGACGGTGGAGCGGCTGAAGCCGTTGGCGGCGGTCGATCAGACGTGGGTGATCACCAACGAATTTCTGGCGCATGAGATTGCTGACCAATTGAAGGGCGTGCCCGCGCGGCAGATTGTGCAGGAGCCGATGGCGCGGAATACGGCGCCGGCATGCGGGCTGGCGGCGTTTCTGATCGAGCGGGAGAATCCGGACGCGGTGCTGGGCGTGTTTCCGTCAGACCACGTGATCGCCGACGAGCCGCGGTTCCTGAAGGCGCTGCAGAAGGGGATTGCGCTGGCGGCGGCGGGTGACAACATTGTGGTGCTGGGCATTGAGCCTACACGCGCCGAGACCGGCTACGGCTACATTGAGACGGGCGACTACACCGGAGACGAAGTTGCGCTGCATGTGCGGCGGTTTACCGAGAAGCCGAACCAGAACCGCGCCGAGGAATTCGTGGCGGCAGGAAATTACTACTGGAATTCGGGGATGTTTTTGTGGTCGGCGCGCACGCTGGCGAACGCGGTGCGGGAACACCTGCCGGAGACGGCGCCTCTGCTGGAGAAGATTGCCGCAGCCTACGGGACGCCGAGGTTCGAGCAGGTGTTTCATGATCTCTATGCCAAGTGCGAAAACATCTCGGTCGATTACGCCGTGCTGGAACCTCGTTCGGCGAAAGGCGAGCATCTGTCGCATCTTTTCTGTCTGCCGGCGGAGTTCAGCTGGAACGATCTGGGCTCGTGGGCTTCGCTCTACGAGTACCAGCTGGAGACGCGCCTGCGCGGCGACGGGGACGGCAATGTCGCTGAGACAGAGGGGCATATCACGATCGAAGCGGGCAACAACTACATCTACAGCCCCAAGAAGTTTGTGGCGCTGGTGGGCGTGGAGAACCTGGTGATTGTGGACACGGACGATGCGCTGCTGATTGCGCACCGGGACCACTCGCAGGATGTGGGAAAGATTGTGAAGGAGCTCGGGATCTCCGGCCGCAGCGAACTGATCTAAATTCTTCCCAAGCCAATTTAGATGCGCTGCGAGGTTGCTGGCGCGGGGGCGCAGCGCCGTGTCAGGCATCGATGCACGCCGCTCTGGCGCATGCGCTTAGACTCAACAGAAGGAGAAGTGCTGGCTTACCACGATGGCTCACACCCAGATTAAGTTTGGAACTGATGGCTGGCGCGGCGTGATTGCCGACGATTTTACGTTTGCCAATGTGCGCGTCGCTGCCGCAGCGATTGCGGCGTACATCCACGCGAAGGAAAACCCGGCGAAGGGCATCTGCATCGGGTACGACACGCGGTTTGGGTCGAGGGCATTTGCGCGGGCGTGCGCGGAGGTGGTGGCGGCGACGGGAATTCGCGTGGAGCTGGCCCACGACATTACGCCGACCCCTGCGCTGAGCTATGGAGTTCGCCATCGGGGCCGCGCGGGCGGCATCATGATTACGTCGAGCCATAACCCGGCGCAGTGGAATGGGGTGAAGTACAAGGCGTGGTACGGCGGGTCGGGCAAGCCGTCGATCATCGCCGAAATTGAGAAGCACCTGGGCGAGCCGGTGCCGCACGCCGCACAGGCGGCGCCGATTGAGGAAGTGGATTTTCTGCCCGATTACTTGAAGGCCATCGAGAGCTTCGCGGATCTTGAACTGATTGCGAAGGCGGGCAAGAAGTTCGCGATTGACTCGATGTATGGCGCGGGGCGGACGATCCTGTCGGACATCTTCACGCGCATCGGCGTGGAGCATGTGCAGATCCGCGGCCATGTTGATCCGCTGTTTCCGGGGATTAATCCCGAGCCGATTGAGCCGCATATTCGCGCGCTGGGCGCGGCGGTGGTGGCGCATGGATGCGACGCGGGCCTGTGCACGGACGGCGACGCGGACCGGATTGGCGCGACGGATGAGAATGGGAACTTTGTCGATCCGCACAAGATTTTCAGCGTGCTGCTGAGCTGGGTGCTCAAGCGCAAGGGCTGGCCGGGCGCGGTGACGCGGGCCTTCAACACGACGAAGATGTTGGACCGCATCTGCGCGAAGCATGGGCGCGAGCTGATTGAGCATGGCATCGGCTTCAAGTTTGTGTGTGACTACATGCTGGAGCGCGAGATTGTGATGGGCGGCGAGGAGTCGGGCGGCATCGGCTTCCAGCGGCACCTGCCGGAGCGCGATGGCCTGCTGAACGCGCTGCTGCTGGCGAATGTGATGGCCGAGGAAGGCAAGACGCTGGGCGAGCTGGTGGCGGATTTGCAGGCCGAGTACGGCGAACACCAGTACGGGCGCATCGATCTGCATATTCCCGATGAGTTGAAGAACGGCGCGATTGCGCGGGCGCTGGCGTTGAAGCCGGGCGACAAGGCGATTGCGGGCATGCCGGTGCTGCGGCAGGAGACGCTGGACGGGGTGAAGTTCTATCTGGACAATCCCGAGGCGAAGAGCAAGCCGAATGCGGCGGAGACGTGGATTCTGTTTCGCGCGAGCGGGACGGAGCCGCTGCTGCGGGTATATACGGAGTCGTGCTCGACGGAGTCGGTGGCGAAGCTGCTGGAGGCCGGGCGCAGCTTTGCGCTGCAAGGCTGAGCAGGCAGGGAGGAACGGATGTTCATCCACATCTTTGGGTTTCGCTGGAAGGCTGCGGCGAAGGAAGCGGACAAGGCGCGCGCGACAAAGGAGATTCTGGCCTTTCGCGGCGCGATTCCGGGGTTGATGGAGGCGCACGTGGGGCCGAATCTCTCGCCGCGCGGGCAGGGCTATACATTTGCCGGGATGATGAAGTTTACGGACAAGGCGGCCTGCGATGCCTACGCCATCCACCCTGCGCATCTTGCGCTGCTGGAGTGGCTGGTTCCTCTGATCGAGCCGGTAGAGCTGGATTTTGAGGCGTAAGCAACTCGCGCCACTTCTTACCGGAACATGCGCGCGTCAAATTGAAAAGGCTGCGGCGGCTCGACTTTGATCTCTGCAATTGCCGGATGCAGCGGATTCACCAGCACATTCCATTCCATGCGCAGCGCGGCGGAGGGGACCTCGATCGCCAGCGAGCGTTGCTCGCGAATCCAGTGGTCTCCCAGGGCGCGGAGCGGGGCGAAGTCGTCTGTCCACCAACCGGGAGGCAACTGGTTCGGGTCCAGCCGCTGCGCGGGTTCTCCCTTCGGCAGCAGGGCTGCGATGGAGACCAGGTCTTCCGGCTGCTGGCTTGGCTCAAGGTGAACAAAGAGCTCGATGGCTGCGAGGGCCAGCGACGACGAGGCGTAGACCATGGGCACGCCGGGCGTGTTCCAGCGGCCGCCAAAGCGCCGAGCTCCATGACCGGCGAAGGCTTCCGCGGCGAACCGGGCCCGGCAGATGCGCCAGATCTGCATCAGCTGTAGACGCCGTAGGCGATGCGGCCGAGCACGCTCTCGACCTCGCGGACGCCGGGGTCGGTGTCGAGCTGGTCCAGGGGACGAGCCCCGCGCAGGGCGCGATTCGGCGTCTTGAGCCAGGCGGCAGCTTTCTCTTCATCGCCCAGGGTCTCAATGGCGGTGGAGAAGACCTGCGCCAGCCGGACCGCCCGATCCGACTCGACCGCCGTGAGCCGGGAGTGGTGCGCGAGGCGGCGGGTGAGCGTGCGCTGAGGGATTCCAATCTTTTCAGAGATTTCCGCCTGGCGCAGGTGGAGCCTGTCGGCCAGCAGAAGGAGCGATTGGACCGGCAGGCCTTCGCGGACCAGTTCAGCCAACGCGCCGCTCTTGCTCATCTGCCTGCCGAGAACGAGCTCTCCGCCGA
>JAJYAE010000358.1 GCA_021779695.1 Acidobacteriota bacterium
TTTGCAGCCATGGCATCTGATCGTGCTTGCGATCGTTGCTTTTCTTCTGTTTGGAGCCAAGCGGCTCCCTGAACTCGGCAAGGGGTTAGGGGAAGGCTTAAAGGGATTTAAGGAAGGCCTGAAGGGCATTAATGAACCGAGTGCTCCGGCGCCGAATGTGCAGCAGAATGCCGCACCCGCACCCCCTCCGCAAACGACCCAGACCGAACATAAGTAGCCGGCGGGGCGTATCCAGGACGAGCTTGAACCCTGGCCAGGGGTAGTTCCGAAATCGAGTGGATCAAATAAAAAGCCTGCGCATGCGCAGGCTTTTTATTTGAATGGAAGGCTTGTTTACTGCACTTCTTGCGCAGAGGGGTAGTATCCGCGTTTTGCGGTGACTTCCAGTCCGGGCCGCTCGACTCGAACGTCGATACTCCGGAACTTGCCGTCATAGATGGATTCGTGGCTTGCATAAACGAGGGTGTACTGGGCCCGTGCTTCCTCGGCGATCTCTTGGTAGCTCTTTTCGATGCCGTTGAGGTTGCGTTCGGCGTCAAGACCTCCGCCAGTTGCGGCGGTGTACTTCACGAGTACGTTATCGAACATCTGGAAGGGAAGGTGGAAGCGGCTGATATACCCCTCACCCCACCGGGCGGAATCGCCCACCAGAGTGCCCCACACGGCGATGTTGTTGGTCTCCAGATAGTGGAGCACGTCGCGGTAACTGGCGCGACTGCCGTACTCCTTGCCGTCAGAGATGACATAAATTACGCGGCGGCGCCCCTGCGGCCGGGTAGAAAGCTCTTTGGCCGCTTCCAGAATCGCGTCGTTCAAAGTGTGAATTTCTTTGGGAATCGTGATGAACGGCCCGGAACCAACCGAACGGCCTGGCTGGATATTCGGGTCAGCACAATTACCATTGACATGAATATTGCAGCCAGCCATGGGGCCGGAGTTGTAAGGAATCATCTCTTCCCGTCCGGTCTCCTTGGTGAGGGCAAGCACGGCCGGAACGCGTGCGCTTTGCGCGCCGGTAAAACCAGTACGCTCCTGTGCACCGTTGCTGTATGAGAAGATGGCGATCTCATCGTAAGGCGTAAGGGCACCCTGGATTGCACCGAGCGAGTCATTGACCCGCTGCATCACATCGGCGGTAAGGCTCTGGTCAATGACGAAGGCGATAGAAAGCGGGAACGGATCGACGAAGAACTCTTTCAATGGTTCGTAGACGCCATTCTCAAAGACGCGGAAGTCCCGCCACGTGAGACCGGATACCAGTTTGCCCTTGGAGTCCTTCACCGTAACCGGAACTTCAACGTAGGTCACGTTGACTTTCAGGATGGGGCCCAGATCCTGCGGATTGGGCATCTCGGGCGGAGTGGCCTGTGGCGGGGTCTGGACGACCGGGGTCGCAGGCTGAATGGGGGCCTGGTTCTGGCTGGAAGACGCCGGAGCTGAGCCACCTGCCGCTTGTCCCGCATTGGCATTTGCCCCGATTCCCGGCGTGATGGGGCCGCTCATATCTGTCAGAGGCGACGCACCTTGCGGTGAAGGCGCGTCTGGCACGGCAGGAGCCTGCTTCTGCTGTGCCAAAGCCGTGGAGGCAAGGCACAGACTGGAACCGAAAAGCGTTGCGATGACCGATGCCCTGAACCCGAACCTCACTTGTGTACCGTCCTCCCGATTGCGAGCCGAGGCTGCTGCCTGCGGCAAAGGCCTCAGCAGGCGCGGAAACAACCTGATCGGCTCCACTCGACAGAGTATCAGACGCAAGGGCAATTGATGGGTTGCCTATCGAATCGGTTTCCGGTCAGGTATGCTCTCTTCGGGCTCCTGATTCCGTCTATCTGGAGGAATATGCGCATCCGTCTGATTCCCACCGCCGTCGTATTGTGCCTCGCCGTAGCCGGACCGGGGGGGTGGGGCCAGCTCGCGCCCTCTCCGGATGCGCCGCCCGTGAGCACTGCACCGGCTCCGCCGCCAGACGAATCTCCAGTTGCCACCTTCAAGGTTCAGGTCAACCTGGTGGACTTGTTCTTCACGGTGAAGGACAAGGACGGCAACCTGGTTCCACATCTCGACAAGAATGACTGCACGGTGAATGAGGACAAGGTGCCACAGACCTTTAAGAGCTTCGTGGCAGAGAACAATCTTCCTCTCACGCTGGGACTTCTGCTGGACACTTCGGGCAGCCAGTACCGGGTCTTGCCGCTGGAGCAACAGGCAGGCAGCGAGTTTTTGTCCCGCGTGCTTCGGCCCAAGGATCAGGCCTTTCTGCTGTCATTCGACGTCAATGTTGACCTGCTGCAGGATTTTACGAATAGCGCCCGGATGCTTTCGCGAGCCATGAATAAAGCCCAGATCAACACCGCGGGCGGAAATGGAGCGGCCGGGATTCCCGGGCTGGGTGGCGGGACTGTGCCGGTGTACGGCACGCCAAAGGGCACACTGCTGTATGACGCGGTTTACCTTGCATCGAATGACAAACTGAGCCAGGAATCAGGCCGCAAAGCGATGATTATCCTGACGGATGGCGAAGACGAAGGCAGCACGACCAAGATCAACGACGCCATTGCGGCCGCGCAGCGTTCGAATGCGATCATCTACGTCATTCTGATTGCTGATACGGGCTTTTACGGCAACTTTGGCATGGGCTACGGAGGCTACTCTGCGGCCAAGAAGATGGCAGAGGAGACAGGCGGCAGGGTGATTAACGTGGGGAGCAACGGAAAGAAGCTGGACGAAGCCTTTCAGCAGATCGAAGATGAACTGCGCACCCAGTATGTTGCGACCTACACACCGACCAATACCAAGCTGGATGGAACCTTCCGTCACATTGCAGTTTCCTGCGGGGAAGGCAGGAAAGTGCAGATACGCCGGGGCTACTTCGCGCCTACGGCCGACAGCAACTGACCTGAAAAACCGGAGTGAACGCCATGAAAGCTAGAGCCTTCCAGAGCAAGTCCAAGGGATGGGCTGAAGTTGCCGTGCTCTCCCTCGCCATCGTATTTGTTTCAGGGTGCAAGACGCAGGGTCCGCAGCCGGTGGAGCGGACAGATCAGCAGATCGCTAACGACATCCAGGCCAAGATCCAGGGAGAGCAGGCGCTGGCGCAGCAACCGATTCAGGTGAGTGTGTCGGGTGGGGTTGCCACCTTGAGCGGCACGGTGAGCGATGAAGCGTCCAGGTCGCTGGCTGGGAATGACAGCGGCTCGGTGGCGGGGGTCAAAACGGTGGTCAACAACCTGGCGGTGCAGCCGCCTGTGCAGGCTGCGGCGGAGCCTGCACGGCGCGAGGAACCGGTGCGCAGTCTACCTCCGCAACGTCGCACCAGGCCTTCGGCAGGAACTCCGTCCTCCGCTACGGAGCGAGCGTCCGGGCCAATGCAGCCAATGCCGCCTCCGCGGCAGCCGCACATGCCGCAGGCGCCCCCTGCTCCAGCCCAGCCGGTCGCGCGCCAGCTTGTGATTCCAGCTGGGACACAGATTGCAGTACGAATGGCGGAGGGCCTGGACACCAAGACCACGCAGACCAATGATGTGTTTCATGCCACCCTGGAACAGGACCTGATGGTACAGGGCATCGTTGCCATTCCCCGGGGTGCACCAGTGCTTGGCCGGGTGGTCGATGCCAAGGAGGCGGCGCACTTCAAGGGCAACGCTGCACTTTCGATTGAATTGACGCAGGTGACTGCGCATGGACAGAAACTGGATCTCTCCACCAGCCCGTTCGACGCCAAGGGCGCAGGTCGCGGCAAGAACACCGCGGAAAAGGCCGGGGGCGGCGCGGCATTGGGTGCGATCATCGGTGCGCTGGCGGGGGGTGGAAAGGGCGCGGCGATTGGAGCGATCGCCGGAGGCGGCGCGGGCGCCGGCGTGAATGCCATCACGCGCGGGCAGCAGGTCCAAATTCCTGCCGAATCGATTGTGAAGTTTGACTTGCAAACCCCCGTGGTGGTCACGGTGATGGTGGGGCCGAACGGAGCGGTTGTGAATGAGTCGCAGCAGGGCCCGCAGTTGTTGCAGCGGTAGGAATCGGAGGCAGCGCGGCGGAGGCTTCTGCCGCGCGAGTGTCTCATTGAGCGACACTCGATGACCTTAGTCCTGCCTCGCCGTGTTTTGAAGCGCAAATCCGCTTCTCGTGTCTATCGGCAGAATGGTAAAAAACATGAGGCCACTCTTCTGAAGAAAGAGTCTGGCTGTTTGTATCTTCAGGTGTGCCTTATGAGTCCATTACCCGCTCTGCAAAGTGATTTTGAGATCAGTCCCCGCTTTCGCCGTTTGATCGAGGAGCGCATTCAGCGCCTGGAGCAGAAAGCTGACG
>JAJYAE010000359.1 GCA_021779695.1 Acidobacteriota bacterium
CGTTTTTGACTCGCCGGTTGGTCATATCCTGTGCATCGGGCGCTGCCGCATGGATAGTTTCTGTCTGCCCCTGATAGCCGCCGTCGCCCCAGACCTTCTTTTCCTCGCCGTGGAGTAAGTCAGCCAGCATATGCTTGTCATGCACCGAGGCCGCCGATGTGCAGACCGAATGTACGATGCCTTCCTTGCTATCCACGCCGATGTGCGCCTTGGCTCCGAAGTAGTATTGGTTTCCCTTCCGGGTCTGATGCATCTCCGGGTCGCGCTCCTTCTTGCTGTTCTTGGTCGAACTGGGTGCGGCGATAATGGTGGCATCAACAATCGTGCCGGTCGAGATACGGATGCCATTGCGATCCAGAAAATGGTTTACCGCGTCGAAGATTGCGCCGCATAAATCTTGGCTTTCAAGCAGATGGCGGAAGTTCAGGATGGTAGTCTCGTCCGGCACTGCCATCCGCCCCAGGTCCACGCCGGCAAAGCCGCGCAGTACGGGCGATTCGTAGAGCGCGTCCTCGGTGCCGGGGTCCGACAGGTTGAACCAGTGCTGCAAAAAGTAGATGCGCAGCATGGTGCCGACCGCAACCGGATGACGCCCCTTGCCCGCCTTCGGATAATGAGGTTCGATCAGAGCTTCTAACTCGATCCAAGGAACCACCGCCTCCATCGTGTTAAGAAACCGTTCCCGGCGACTGACCCGCGCATACTTCTCAAAGCTGGGCTGACAGGCAAAGGTTATCTGGCGCATCGCGTTCTCGTTCCACCTACTGCATTAGACGGAAATCACGTACCTTCGGGACTTGATCAGAGGCTCCCTAGTTCAATCCATACACATCGATTTCACCCTGCGGATTGGTCGCCGTCACAGGATCATGTCCAGTCGAGATGTACACCTTGCCATTGGCTACAATCGGCGAGCTGAATTTGATCCCCAACCCCGGTACGTCCCCAGAATTCACGCTGCTGTTGTATAGCTCATTCGTCAAATTATTGGCGTCGTAGGCGCGGAGGGTGGCATTGGTCGCAGCGCCAGCGCCCGGGGCCTGGCTCTGAATCGGTACACCCTCGTCGATCATCCACATTATTCCGTTCGTCGTCCCATTGGCCGAGACGAAGGGCGTTGTCCCCGGGGCGTATTGCTGGATGTTAGGGGTGGCGAGGGTTCCCAACTTCAAGGTGTTCCCGGAGATCGTGAACTCGCGCGTTCCCGGTTGCACCTGCGCAACTAACGAAGTTGGGCTCACTCCAAGGTAAAGCGCTCCGTTAAAGTACGCCGCGATTCCCCAATCCTCATAAGAATTGACGTCTGTGGTGTAAGTTCCAGAGCTGTCCGTGCAGGAACGAGGATACGCTGAATCCACGTCGGGCTCGAAAAAGAACGATTGAGTCGCTCCCGCGTCGTTCGCTTGCTCTTTCCCTAGATTCGTCGTGTTCAAGAGATAGAGCTTTCCGGTCTTGCCCCCGACCAGCAGTTGAGTCGGCGTGGTTCCTGGAATCAACATCACTCCGCCTGAATCTAAATCCGCATCGTTGCAATCCATGTACTGGTAATTGTCGGGAGTGAAGTAATCGCTCGGCTGCATGGTTCCGTTGGGTCCGGCGGTAGGCGTCGGGGGGAACTTCAACACCGAATCGCCCCATGCAGTCACACCATCCCATGGACCGTTCCCGGTCGCGACGTAGACATTCCCCGCCCCATCGGCCGCCGGGCCACCGCTGCCCATCCAGATGCCTCCCGCACTGCCAAACTCAATGTCACTTGCGTCGGCTATGTTGGGACTGGCATTAAAGACCCCGACCTGGGCTAAGGTCTGCTTATTGTAGGCCAATAGCCATCCAGTAGGGCAGTTGCCGAAGCCCATGTACACGTTGCCGTTCGCCAACAGCAAGGCCGAACGCTGGATGCACTCCGTGACCAGAGACACCTTTGTGCCATTCCCTGCCTGCGCATTCGTTCCAGCAACCGAGGCCGTGACCGTCACCGGACCGCCGAACTTCTGCGCGCCCGTGGTAATGTCCAGCGCGCTAAGGCGGAAGCTGGGGGCACCCGCCTTAGTCTGCTTTGAAAGCACATACATCGTGTTCGTGGTGATGTCGATGACAGGCGTCGATGTGATGCCGTCATAAGGCTGAAGGTCATCGTGAGGGTTGACCACTGGCGTTTCTCCGGATTGCAGTACAGAAACCCTCCATAAGGGAGTGCCGGTCCCGTAATTATCTGCGTCGAAGGCATACACGCTGTCGTGCTCTGTCGCGACGTACACGACGTTATGCACCTTACCGCCGATAGTGACATTGGAAACCAATAGCGGCTCAGCATAGGCGTAACCGTCTACCAGGTATGAGAAGAGTTTCCCGAACGTCTGAGGGTTGACGTTCGCAGGGGTCAGCGATTTCTCACCCGCATTTAATCCACTGCGGTTGTTATCAACGTGCCACGTCGACACGCTTACGGCAGTGCCAGGCGCAACCGTAACGTTAAACGCATCCTTTCCGCTTATTCCGTTTAGAGTTGCCGTCACCGTGGTTGAACCCGCCGCTATCGCAGTCGCCAAACCAGACGTATTAATCGTCGCCACCGCTGTATTCGCAACCGTCCAGGTCGCCGTGCTGCTCACGTTTGCCGTCGACCCATTGCTATAGGTCGCTGTTGCAGTGAACTGCTGGGTCGCTCCAGCGGCAACGCTCCCAGGATTCGGCGTCACAGCAATGGATGTCACGTTCAGGCTCGGCGCAGATACGACCAGCGCCGCTTTCCCGCTGACGCCGCTCAGTGAAGCTGTGATATTGGTCGAGCCGGAAGCGACCGCGGTCGCCAGTCCAGACGAACTGATCGTTGCCACCGTTGTGGTTGCGGACGTCCAGGTTGCCGTCGAGCTCAGATTTTTCGTCGAGCCGTCACTATATGTTCCCGTCGCAGTAAACTGCTGGGTCGCTCCAACAACAATGCTCGCAGAATTCGGCGTAACGGCAATGGAAGTCAGTGTGGCTGTCGGAGCCGATACAGTCAACATTGCACTACCACTGACACCACTCAGGGAAGCCGTGATAGTCGAAGAGCCGGCAGCAACTGCAGTCGCAAGTCCGCTCGAACTTATTGTTGCTACCGATGTAGTCGCCGATGTCCAGGTTGCCGTCGGACTGACGTTTGCCGTCGTACCATCGCTATAGGTCGCTGTCGCTGTGAACTGCTGTGTAGCCGCCACCGCGATCGTTGCGGGACTCGGTGACACCGCTATGGCGGTAATTGTCTTCGTGGAGCCGGTAGACGATTTTCCACCGCACCCTGCGCTGGCCAGCACGAGTGAGATGAAGAAGCAAAGAACTACAGAACCGAGCCACTTGGATGAATCGTATTTGCTGCCCATTGTCGAACTCCTAAACCACTTTTACGGATACTCTCGATCCAGTGGCGTATCCTTGGTTATAAGGAACGGTATACACTTTGGCAAGCATCAATCCGCTCCAATGCGTCACAAAATAGAATCTAGTTAGGGCAAACGCGCGGCTGCCTGATCGATACCCGCAAGTAACCTGCCGAATAGATTACCCGCCTAATTCAACGTCCGCTTCTTGACTACTTCCCTAGAAAAGAATCCGTGGTGTGGGTTGGGTTCCCGATACTTCTCAGTGCGCTTCTGACTGCAAAGATTGTGCAAGTTATTGCAGACAACATTGCCCTCTTAAGTTTCTCAAACTGCGTCCGTGAATCCTGCATACAAGCCGTACACTGCGCCAAAAGATTCGCCAGATAGCAATTGTCTGCTCGAACCACCTACCGGCATGGAGATAATCTACATCCACGGGTGTCAGCAAACCAGAAACCTATTAGGTGCATAGTCCCGGCATTTGATGGTGCATGCTTTTCACACGAGTGGAAGGAGGCACTATGGGGCAGGTTTTACACCGGGAGGCCACTACGACAGAGGCGGTCCGTCGAGCGATATACTTGCCCGTTGGTCCAGGCTGACAAAACCGAATCATCCGCTATCACTACGACAGTCATAACCAGTTGCTAACTCACCTCAACGACTTCGTCGCTGCTTACGGTTTCACCAAACGACTCAAGACTCTGAGTGGACTCACCACCTTCGAGTTCATCTGTAAATGCTGGAAAAAAGAAACCGATCGATTGATTCTCGATCCGACCCATCAAATGCCGGGACTATACACCTAGTCAAAAGGTCGTCATGTGAATCGCGAATCATGCTATTTTGCTGGAGAAATTTTCTGCTAATCGCTCGAGCAGGTCATCTCACAAACAGTCCATCTTAGCTGAC
>JAJYAE010000057.1 GCA_021779695.1 Acidobacteriota bacterium
GTGGTTCGATCCTTTTGCCGGATCGATACAGGTCGGACGCCCGGAAGCGCCACAGCTTGCCTACACGGACACCGTGAACGATTCCATTTCGTGCGTAACGCTGAAGGGTTTTCGGGTGAACTTGAATGATTGCTGCTGCCCGGTCGCTGTCCAGCAGCGGTTCGAATGAGGCGGGAGAATGAGGGAAATCGAACATGGTTCGCACGCTCCTTAGCACCACAATGTGTGGGGCCAAGGAGCACTGTCAACCCACCGCTTGGGGCGCGATTTCATCCTCATGGATGCGGCGTGCGAAGTAAAAGCGAACGGTTGGGTACAGTAAGTGCATAGAGGTGCGCCATTGTCATTCTTTGGCACTCATTGTCCTCGTGGATTTTCGATCTCACAAAAACGAAATTAGTTTCGGACCTCTATTCCACTGGACAAATCCCGCTGAAATTCCCCGGATAGCAGCAGCATAGCCGAGGCGCGGGCGGAGTCAAGGGCGGCTGCGCCGCCGCTCACGCGGTCAAGACCCTTGACACCGCCCTCTCCGCCTCGGCACCACAATCCCTAATAACCGGGGAATGTCAGATTCTCTTTACGGCGCGTCCAATGGCGTCAGGTTGGGCCCTGTGCATGTCGGATCGGGCTCGGTAGGAGCGGAAAGCATCAAATATCCGTCCTTCACTTCACGCACATGAAAATAGTTGCTGGGAAGTGGCTTTGATTCCCCACCGGGCTTTCCGGGGACAATTCGTTCCGATGTTGAGTTCATTTGGACCTGGAAAACACCTTGTGCGGCGCAAGCGCGAATCGGCCCGAAGCTATGGCCGACGGACTGATCGTCGCCCGGTTTCGAGGGTGGGTTAAACAGTTCATGAACTGTCTGGAGAGAATGGATCGACCCGTCCAGAGAAAAGTCCTTTGATTCTGACCAGGGGGCGGAGAGCCATTCTTCCACAAACCCTCGGGCATTGATTCCCAGCGGGTTCAGGCGGTGCACGCGACCGCTGTCATCGACCGTGTAGCGATAGATCACTCGGCGCTCGAAGCAGTTCGCATTATCAAAGGACATGCAGTCGGCATTCAGGCGTAGTTCAAACGTGTTTCCTGAAGACTTGAGCCTCGGATCGAAGTCCCCCCGGGAATAACCTCGCTCAGTGTGCCAGAGAACTTGCGGCGAGACGGTATCAGGACCAGCGGAAAGCAAGTCAATTTTGAAGCCGCTGAATCGCGATGTGCACCAGGGTGTACCATGCGCGACAACCACTCGCCATTTAGCCTCTTTCTCTTTGGAAGAAGAGGAATCACGGATGAAGGCCGACAAAAAGAAGTCGCCGAACGCATCAGAAATTTCCTTTAGCGGCGGTGACTGCCAACGAAGCCTCTCCTTCCAGGCTCCATTCTCAAGTTCGTAGACCAAAAGCATGTTATCCGCTCCGCATTCGACGTTGATCGAATACCGGATCGCAAGAACACCCGCGACGTTTGCCGAACGGCTTACTTGAACCCGTAGATTATGCCCGTATGATCCGAGTATTTCGTCGTAGCGATGATCATTTGCGGATATGGCGGTGTTTGGAGCAGGTTCCGGCGCATTTGCATGAAGTGACTCAGCCAAACGGTTCTCCAATTCGAGCGGATCAATGGAGGGCCCGACGCAGGCGAGTGCAACGTCAGAGACATGGCTCAAAGCATCTTTGAGTTGAGTGATCTTGTTAGCGATTGCAGGCGGGGTCCCCTCTTCCATCTCGCCGACCTTGATTTGTTCAATTTCGAGCTGAAGGGCTGTCACGCGGGCGGCAGCCTGCGGCAAAGCACCAGCAGTGCACTGGCCTTGGACGTTGCAAGTAATCGCAAGGGGTGCCAATAGGATCAAGATTTTCAGCAGGCGCTTCATACAGGCGATTCTATCGCCCGTTGCTTGCCTTGAATCTTTCAGATTGAGGCATCGTCGCGGACTGAATGGAGCGCCCAGTTTTGCCCTACAGGCCCAGCCCAAAATCGTGACCGATGCTGATTTCGTGGCGAGGAGCGTGTGGTTCGATTTGTTGGGCGGGAGCTTGCTGAATCTTGTGCTCGGGCTGGGGTAGATGAACCTGCTCCCGCGCCAACTCCATGGCAGAGGGGCGCACAGAGGAGATGCCAAGCGATTCGCGCAACTGCTCACGGTCGCTCGTGACGATTGCGATTTCACCGCGGCCACGGGAAGCGCCGACGTAGAACAATTCTTGTTTCATGGCGTCGGCTGAAAGGATCACCCCGTCAACCGTCTTCCCCTGGCTGCGATGGGCGGTAATGGCGTAGCCGTGATCGAAATGGTGATAATTCGACGGCAGTGCGCGACCATCCTCAAGCTGAATGCGTCCCCTCTCGATGCCGCGAACCGTCACCAGTTCGCCATTCGTAGCGCGAAAACCGGCATCTCGGCGATTGGCCGTAAGCAGCAGCCGGTCACCCGGAGCAACGTCGATGGATTGCCTCTCATGGACGGAAAAAGAGCGCGTCTGTGCCGGAGTGAAGCTTCTCTCCTCACCGCGTGCATTGCGAGCGATCACTGCGCCAGAATCAACACGGCTGACCGTGAGCGACTCGTGTTTCTCCATACCTCTTGCCGCCCGATGCACTACCAGCACCTGCCCCTCGCGGTAGTTCGCCAGATCACTTTTCTGCGCTTCCGTCCATTGCAGCGGGGCGTATCGATCCATCGTGACGCTTTGGCCGAGATGACCGCGCTCAGAAAGGTCATTGCGAATCGCGCGAGTGACGCGGCCAATTTCCTCATGCGTGGGCGCGACAACCAAAACATGCCGCGACGGATCGGCGGTCATCTGCCGGTAGAGATCGGCAACAGTACGACCCCGTTCGGTGAATGGAACCTCATGCACGGCGCCAAGCCGCTCCAGCTTCTCAAAGCCCTGTTCGGGAGCCTGGCGCAGGGTTTGAATGGCGTCTCTATACTGCGCGTGAGTCTGACGCTGTACGCCGATCAGAGCAACGCTCTTCATCTGCGATTCACGCTCCAGAACGCGCAGTGCGTCGGAGGCCTCGACACTCTGAATCTGGCGCGTGTCGCCGGAGAAGACAACGCGTGCCATATGTTGCTCGGCAAGCCGAAGTATGCCCTCCATCTGCCGCCCCGAGATCATTCCAGCCTCATCGACGATCAGCACTTTACCACGCAGCGCCGATTGGGCCGTTTCGTCTCCAAGCAGGCGTGAGACCGTCATCGCATCGCGAAAGCTCACCTTTTGCAGCTCCTCCACCGCACCGCGTGTGGGCGCAACCGCTGTGACTTCGCGGCCAGACTCACGCAGGCCGCGATCAATTTCTTGCAACGTGGCCGTTTTGCCTGTCCCGGCAGCGCCGCGTAAGTTGATGGCGAAGTCGCGAGAATCGAGAACCTGCTGCACCGCGCGCCGTTGCTCATCACGCAGGCGCTCAGATGGTTGAAACTCATGTGAGCCGCCAAGCCGCGCGCATTGGTCGATGCCATGGTTCACCATGGCAACCATGCGCTGTTCGCGATCCAGACTCTCGTGTGTTGCCAGCCGGTCACCGGCATGAATGACAGCTCCCTGGGATTTTTCGATTTCCAGTGCGCCGCGTAGCTGGCCCAGATCGACCCGCCCGCGGCCGTATCGCAGAGCCTCAGTTAGCAGTTCGTGATCGTAGACGACAGAGCGCCGCTCGAAAAGATGGTCCTTTGCGTATTGCAGTGAATCCACCGCCGGTGAGAGCTCATTCTGACTGCTGCGGCTTTGCTCCAAGGCTGTTCCCCGCAGGCGATCTAAGCCCACCGATTCTTCCTGCGATAGGCGCGCTTGTTGCTGCTCGCGTACCTGATCGGTGGCAATCTCAGTAAGTTTGTCCGCGCGAGATTCCCGAACCAGCACAGCCACTTCATTGTCTGTCGGCTTCCGCCCATGATGTTCTTTGAATTCTTCAATGGCTGCGTCACGCTGTGCGCTGCGCTGGCTGTATCGTTCCAAAAGTTCGTCCGACACGCCCCGGATTTCAAATCCGAGATCCCGGCCACGGGAATCACGGCGCGGCTCGATTTCATAGCCCAGGCCGCGTACCTCTTGCGCCAGGGCGTTCCGATAGACCTCCGTGAGATATGCACGGCGCTCGTACAGCCCCGACGCCTGCAATGCCTTCCACCGGCCCTCTACGCCGTCGTAGGTGAGATTTGCGGCCACGGCGTGAGTGTGCAGTTGCGGATCGAGTTCTCGGCTCGTATCGTGCCGATACGTCGCGACAATCCAGTTGCCAGTTGTGCGATTCTCATTTGCGCCGTTCAGTCGCACCCGAGCGCCTGCATGGTTTTCGGCTTCCGCCAGGGCTTCGCGGACGGCTTTATCGTGGGCGGCGACTAGTCGCTCATCGCCGCCGACCATTGCTTGAACCGAAACCGACTTGGATGCGGAGAACGTCAGATCGTAGAGGGACCGTGCCTTGCTCTGTTCACTGCCATCCCCGTTCAACCGATCCGCGCTGTGGCGTGGACGCAAAAACTCGCCGGTCTCGGGATGCAGCCCTTCCCGCACCGCCTCAAACTGTTCGCGGGTTACGTTGCCTCGCAGCCCAAGCAGCTCTGCGCCACGGCCCTGCCATTCGCCCTGTACACGGCGATGCTCATCGTAATAGTCGCTGTGTTCCAGATGCCGCTGTGCGTAGCCAGCGCCGCCCGTCATGGCCCGAATGGTGAGCACAGTCCGACGGTAGCTCTGTTCGAAATTCGATTGCAAGCACCAGCTGCGCTTCAGCGTAAATGCAGCGCAGACGGCATGATTCTGCGTCTGCCTCCGCAGGAAGTCGCGTTCAATTCCCGGCTCGCTGCGCTCGTTGTGGAGCAAGACACCATCCCTAAGCCTAACGGCTTAGATGTGCCATCTCAGGAAAGCCTATCGAACGGAGGTCGTATGGCTTCGGACGACGTGCGCTAATAATCGAGCCCTGTTCGAGCCCCGCAAAATCGGCCAGTGTGCGCCCATCGAGGCAGCACAGCTGGCCGCGGTGCGATTGCAACGTCAGGTGCAAAGCATGGGCTAGGATGGTATAGAAGAATTGAGCGACCGTAGATGGATGTATTCATCTGTCTCGCGGTCACATGGCTGGAATGCCCTCTCTCCTATGAAAACGCTCTTTGGCGACGAATTCGAATCCGACCTCGCAACCTTGCATGAGACGAGTCTACTTCTCGGCGTTTCTGCAGCGACTGTGCGGAATTGGGTTAAACACGAGTTCCTAGCCCCTGTCGCATCAAATGGAAAGACCACGTTTGAACGCAATAAGGTGCTGCAACTCAAGGAGCAAATCGCTAACGGACAGATTGACCGCCTCACGCGGAGGGCCAACAAGAGCAGATCTGTTGTGCTGTCTGTACCGGAAGAGCACTCGACAAACGCGCACATCACAGACGCGCTCTACAGAATTCTCGATCTATATAGAAGCCACAACCTCGCCTTGCGAGCGACCCTCTCTGCGGTAATGGTGGCAACTATAACCCAACGCGGCCTTGGACGCACTTCCTCATGCGGTCGGCTTGATGCTTCGTCAATCAGGCACAAAGGATTAAGAGATGAGGTCCAATGGTGGATTGACAAGGCGGACCGCGATGAGACCCTTTCGCACCTGTACTTAGAGCTCCAGCATTTTTCCATTCCCGAACATCGCGACTTCTTGGGCATCCTTTACCAGACACTGCGGGATGAGGGGACGAATTCTAGGCATGGTTCCTATTACACCCCGCAAAAGGTCGTGGAGCAGGTAGTTGCCGAACATTTGGGGCCGGACGCAGTGGTTCTCGATCCCTGTTGCGGAACTGGTCAGTTTCTATTGGCTGCTGCTGAGATTGTGAGCGATCCGTTGTCTTTGTGGGGCTTCGAGATCGATGAGATTGCCGCCCGCATTGCCCGCCTTAACTTACTAACGCGGTTCATAAATCTTGACTTTACTCCGAACATTTACTGCTTGAATACCCTGCTCACGTTCTCCGCCATGAGCATTCCGAACGATCTTAAGCCTCCGAAATTCGATCTGGTGTTCACCAATCCTCCGTGGGGTACCCACTTTTCAGTATCCGAACTCGCCCTTCTCCAAAAGCTGTACCCAGAGGTCCGATCCAATGAGGCATTTTCTTACTTTTTGAGTTGCGGGCTCCAGTTTTTGCGCGATGGAGGAACTTTATCGTACCTTCTGCCGGAAGCAGTTCTCAACGTGAAAGCCCATTCCGACATCCGTCAAGTAATTTCTTTGCATACTCGGATTACAAAGGTAGAACACCTTGGCAGGATATTCAAAACCGTATTTACTCCGGTAGTCCGACTCGATCTTGTCAATTCGCGGCCAGATTCGATTCACAGCTTTACCATGCTGAAAGACGGAGAAAACAGTACGGTAGAGCAGAGTCGCCTTGCAGCCAACTCTGATTTTAGGTTTGACATATTCGCCAGGCGAGATGACTTGTCGATTTTTCAGAAGATGTTCGAGCGAGACCACTTGACACTTAAGGGCAACGCCGAATGGGCGCTCGGAGTGGTTACTGGAGATAATGCAAGATTCCTAAGCGATCGTTGCCTCCCCGGCTTTGAACCCATCCTTACAGGCAAAGAGATATGCCGGTTTGTCACCCGTCCAGCTAGGAAATTCATTCAGTTTGCGCCTGAGCAATGGCAACAGGTGGCACCAATTGAAAGATACCGCTATACAGAAAAGCTACTGTACAAGTTCATTTCCAATGAACTTGTCTTTGCTTACGATAGTCGGTCAATGTTGTCGCTAAATAGCGCAAACGTGCTCATCCCGAAAATCCCGAGCCTTAGCACAAAGGCTATTCTTGGTTTCTTGAACTCGAACCTGTACCAGCTTCTGTTTCAGAAGAAATTCGGAGCCCTAAAGGTTCTGAGGGGTGACGTTGAGCAACTTCCTTTTCCATTATTGTCTGATCCGGAACAACAAACGATTGTTGGGTTCGTAGACAGACTTCTGGAACACCGCGTCGATCCGAAGCAGGAATTGGAAGTGTACATCGGGTTGAACGAGCACATTATGGGTCTCTTCTCTTTGACGCACGCCGAGCGCGATTACGTAAGAGAGAATTCCAAGATTTCTCCAAAAACGCTGGGAGTACGATAAGGAGCCGGAGATCAGATGGACATTCTGAAGGAGAAACTGTCAAAACTCATTGATGAGCTCGCAACGGACCAACGAGAAATCATCAAAGCCCGCCTTGAAAATTTGATTTCCGTATATCCATTCAATGAGTATGAGTTCATTATTTCGTCCTTGATGGGGCTTGGAAAACTCACATTGGATGACTATTACGAGATCAGAGATGAGTACATTGCCCGCAACATGTATCTCTATATTTTTGAGATCAGCTCTCCGCGCGGCTTTGGAGAGCAATGGGCGCAAGGCCATCTGAAGGAACTTGTGCCTGAACTCATCAAGCCCACCAAGAAAATTGATCCGCAGTATAGCGGGGACTACGATTTAATTCTTCCAGATGACAACATAATTCGAATCGAAGTCAAGGCATCAAGAGCGGTGCGAGGAGACTCTTCCGAAGCTCTCTATGTGAAGGCGTTGGCGTTTGAGAGTAAGCATCCATTCTGGATGAACTTTCAGCAGATCAAACCGGCCCATTGCGACGTATTCGTGTGGATTGCGGTCTGGAGAGATGTCATCAAGTACTGGGTATTGTCCTCGAACGAAGTGCTGAATCACAAATCCTATTCAAAAGGCCAGCACCGGGGAAATGTTGGTGAGGGCCAATTGCACTTGCGAGATGACAACATCGCCGAGTTTCAGGTTTTTGAAGCGAAGCCAAATGAACTCAAGCCAGCCATCATTCGGGCCTACGAACGGCAGATCGGCAAGACACAATGAGCCCAGCTTGAACGCCAAATGGATGTTGACAATTCCTCACCGTGAAAGATGTATTCAAAATGGGGTTGTGCGGCGATGGGCGCGTTCCGGTATTTTTCCGCAGTTTAACGGCTGCCGTTAAGCATATCTGCTACTGCGACGAGATAGAGCCGCTCGCCGGGTTCGGCAGCAAGCTGTTTCAGTTCAGCAGAAAAGCCGCCCAACGCAAAAAGTATGTAGCTGGGCTTGTTCCGCCAGCGCTCTTTAGCGCAGACTAGCGGCCTCTATTTGGGTAGCGCTCAAATGCCTAGGCATGAGTAATCAGGCTTTCTTCCGTGTGGCCCTTGTTCGACCACCCAGGAGAGGCGAACGGCCAACCACTGATCGTAGCGATTCAAGCCGTGGCACATCGGAGATTCCGTCGAAAACTTTGCCCGCTGGCCAGTCCCCGATGGAATACACGCGGCGATCACGCAGGCCATTTACACCCTCTTGCCATGCCAACAGCATCCGTTTGCCCGTGTCCTTGAACTCCGGAAGATCTGACATTTTCTTTCGGACCAGAGGTACAACAGCCGCTATTGAATCACTGATGCGCTCGACCATTTCGGATTGTTCGCGAAGGGGTATGCCGAAGGTTGCGGCGATGAACTTTGAGAGGTTCTTACCCGGCGTCCACGTCTTCTTGCCGCCGAACGAAATCCCCGGAGGGTTATTTTGGTAGCCTGCGTACACGCTCGTGGTGAGGAAGTCGTAGGCAGGCGAGAGGTGTACATCTGCTCGTGATGTGTACAGCAGAGCGATATTCTTCGCGTGACAGTCCGCATTGCGCAGCGCATACGTTAGCAGCAGGATTGCCGCGAGATGCTGGAAGGTCTCGTACTGGCGATTGCCGGGTACGTGATCACGAACTGCACGCGCGATTCGTTCCCATGTGGTCTCATACTTTTGCGCAGGACGCAGGCCCAGCAGAGCGCAGAAATCCTCCATCCCCCACAATGGCTGTCCTTCGTCATTTACATCAAAGCGATGGACGACGAGAGCATTGCCGTCCCGCGACACCTCTGTTTTTGCACTGGGGAGCACTTTGGCCAACACCTGCATGCAGAGATATTCATTCAGTGCGGCGAACGGTAGCCTGCCGGAAGAACCTTTAATGATGTGCCGGCGAGTCAGCAGAGTTGCTTTCTGATGCGGGCCAAGTCGCCTCCCAGTGGCCGGGGTTTCTTTTTGGGTCTCTTCCTGCGCATCCAGAAACTTCGGAAGCACGCCGGAGACACCGCTGGTCGCGTGCTGTCGCACCAATTCCGCAAACGCCTCTTCCGAGTTGTCGCCCTGCAGCAGGTCTGCAACTTCAACGGGCTTTGCTGGCTCCTCCAATTGCGCTCCGTGGGCGGCTACCTGGATGCGACCCACCATGTTTCTGCCGACGACCGATAAGAGCGCGAGTGGGCTGGCGCCGACGTGAGGGCCGAACTGTTCCTGCAGCACCTGCAGCAGATAGCCCTCCGGCAGGTTCATCTGAAATATGGGAGGAAGCTGGTCGTCCCAGACCCAGGACTCCGTGCGGACTGGCATCGTCAGTGAGACGAAGTCCTCAACGGCTGTGTTCGGCAAGTAGGTGAGGACGCTTTTGAAGTCGCCGGCCGATTCCAGAACGGCAACTTCACGACCGAGCACGTAGACCGAGAGTTTCATGCGCCGCCGCGCTCCCGCCGGAGTTCATCGAGCGAGCCAGACATGCCGGTCTTCACAAATGTGACTTCCAGGCCGAGCACGGCGAGCACAGCAAGGAGCTTCCGGGAACCGAATTCAGAGACTTGCCCCCGCTCGAATCGCAGGAGCGATTCCGGCGTGATCCCGGCTTTAGCGGCCACTTCCTTCTGTTTCAGCCGAAGTTCCCGCCTCATGGATGCCACCGCATCTCCGAGTTCCTGGAGCGTCTTCATGAATTGATTTATACATCAACTAAACACTGCTTACAAGCATAAAATGACGTATACATCATCTTTGGCGAGCTTGAACACCTTTGAGTTGTCAACTCATGAGATGTCAACCTATGAGTTGACAACTAAGGAACAGCGAATGCGATGGGGGCTAACCTCTTCATTCCTTTGCTGCCTTACCTTTGCCCCCTGGCGTGTCTGGGAATCTTAACCAGGGCTTGGGGAGCCACAGGCGGAGCTGCTGGCACCGCCGCTGCAGTCGATGGTGTAACCGCAGGCGCGTCGCGGCAGCCCTGAATCTCGATGCCGCCGAACAGCCCGATCAGCATACAAGCTCCGGCAACCATGGGAATCCAAATGCGCAGCAGATCGCTCTTCCACTCATGCAGGAGCGCATCCATTGTTTTTGCCCGGCTCTCCAGTGAATACTCAATGCGATTGTTGGCCCGTTCCACTTGCGCGAATACACCGCCATGCGAATCGGACAGTGCGTGCAGAGCGGCAGAGAGTTCCTTCTGTGCGCCGGTTATAGCCGCACTCGTGGTTTGCAGCGCGCTGACAGTGTCCTGCACACCGGAGCGGAGAAAATGCTGGCGCAGGCTTTCACCGAGCATCTTGGCAATCTGCTTCGGATCGAGGCCAGCTTCAATCTCGCCGGGCAGGTCGGCGAGCCGGGACTTCAGTTCATGCACATAGCCCAGCATGTTCTGCTGGGCCTGCTCTGAGTGTTGCTGATGAACCTCAAGCAGCTTCTGCAACCGTTCCCGCTCGTCAGCAATATCTCTCGGAGTATGGCACGTAAGCAGCGCCAGAATTCCCATCGCTTCGAGAATGCGCAGCATTTCATCGTCGGGGCTGAGCGTTCGGGTGTGGGCGAGCACGCGATAATACGCGGCCTGCAATTCGTCCGGCACAAGCCGGGCGAGAGAGTCGAACATCGTCGACTCCCCCGCTGGCTCGGCTTCTAGGCTTTGTAATGTGGGAACTGCATTCATGGCAAGAACGCCTCCTTTGCCCGGTCGAATTCGCAAAAGAGTCGCCGCCTGTAGCTCTGCGCGCGCATCACGAGCGATGCTCTTTTGAGTTCATCGACCATCGTTTTACGGTCTGCCACTTGGCCGAGTTGAATGCCATGCTGCCGGAGTGGGTTCTCGAGTTCGGCCAGGCGAAATTCCATCTGGAGAATTGCTGGCCCGAAGGCTTGACGGAACTGATGAGCCTGTTTCGTTGAACGCCAGTAAGTGAACTCCGCGAGCGCACTCGTCGCGTTCTCGATGATGACGTACTCCACCCGATCCTGTAGCCGATTCGCCCACGCCAGAACACTCTCGACGCTGGCCGGGTCCGGCGTTACGATTCCAATCGCTGTGAATCGGACGCCGGTCGCCGCGACATCCTCAAACATCGAGTCGAACCAGCCCGCAGCAATTTGACCGGCGCCGGCTCCCATGTCGGCGAGGATGATCGAAGTACCGCCGCCGAGATGATCGACGAAGGCATCCAGACCCGCCGGGGTATTAACATCGACTTTGGTCGCGGTTCCGTTGAAAAAGTGCTTCAAAGATCCACGCGCCTTATTCTCGGTATCGAGATCGAGAAGAGTGACGGGAATCTTGTTGGCCTGAAACCACTCGGCCAAGGCGACCACGACGCCCGTCTTACCGACGCCACCTTTGCCGCCCATAGTAAAGACGACGCGCTTTGAAAACTCGGTCATTGCTCACCCCCAGTGGCGGTCAAAGTCAGGGGCTCATTTTCCCGGAAAACGAAGCGCGCTGACTTCGGCTTCTGAAGAATCGGCTTTGTCTTGAGAGCAGCGATGGAGGCGAAACCTGCCGATTGCTCATCCACTGATTCAAGCGGTGGCAGTTCGAACTGTGTATGCTTGCGATGTTTCGCGCGGACCTTCACGAATGAATGAAGTGTGCTGGGGGCGACGTACAGCCCGAGCTGCTCATGGAATAGCTGAGCGACTTCGCGGTATGTACGCCCCTTGCGGCGCAGTTCCCGGATCAGTTCGCGATGGGGTTCCAGCTTGGAACGTGGAGGTTTGGGAGGGAGATCGGAAAATCTCTCAAGAATGGCTTGAGGGTCAGTCATTGTGGCGGAAGGAAGAGGATGCATAGCTACCCCGCAGGGCGATCAAATCGCCGGCTCATGACCAAGAGCAGGTCGTTGGGCGGATCGTTGGGGACATCGTTGGCGGCCCGAAAATCAGTCCCCATTAAGTCCCCAATACCCGGTTTCCAGCCATTCCCAGGGGTATCTCAGGGTTTCCACTCGTGCCCTGTTGTCCGATACTTGCCGAAATCTCAGGTCGCTCATAACCCAAAGGTCGCTGGTTCAAATCCAGCCCCCGCAACCAAATCTTTCAACAACTTACAAGTTGAAATCGATTGGCCGCTCCGGTGAATTCACTCCCACTGACTCCCAATAGCAGAAGCATGGTTCTTCAGGCACTCGCCTTAATCGGCTTGAGCACCATTTCCACGACATTGCTGTGCGCCTCCCGCTTCGAGGTCGTCATGGCTTGTCCGACGACATTCATGGTCGTTTCAATCGAAGCTTGACGCATGAGCTCCTGCTGCACTTTCATCGGCGCTCCGGTCTCATCGAGCCACGAGCGGTAGGTGTGCCGGAAGGTATGCCAACCGATCAGGTATACTTCAGCCGCGCGCCAGAATCCTTGGCAGCCTAAAAACAAAAGCAAGAACTTCCACTTAAAAAAGCAAAAGCTGTCCGAACTACCGGAACCAGCTCTTTCGCTTACTGAATGTACTGAACGGAACTGCGAGCGCCGGCGATAAGGAGCTTCTCAATAAGGCGTTGGGATTTCGCTCGCTCTGCCCATTCAGCAATATAGGCGACGAGGAGCTTAAGAGCGCATGGGACACTTCGAACCTCGAATATTCTCTCTGATCCTTCTCAAATCAAAGGAATAAGCGGCGCACAAGACACGTATTACACACACGGACGCCTCAAGGCATCCATTAAAACCAATGGAATCAATAATATATAGTTGGTGAGGCGGCGGAAGTCGAACCTTTTATGCCTTTGAAAACACGTAAGTTATGTGTTTTTGAGGGTCTGAAATGACCAAAAAGCCCAGAATGCCAAATCGACTGTAGGTTTGTTGTGCGGCGGAAGCTCCTCCGTCTGTGTGGTTCCCCCAAAAAGGCAGCAGTTCGATTTCTTCGGGGTGCAGATCCCGGATTCCTTCGCAAGCCGCGGCGTAAAGCGCGCCGCTTTCTGCTTCCAGTTGAAGATGAGCGATTTGGGAACAACACCAGCGGTGGCCTGTTCACTTTAGGTTCCCGCACGCAACTCGCGGCGGGTTTCCCGCAGCGCAAGCACCTGCGCAGTTTTTCCGACTCCCATATCGTCCGCCAGGCAACCGCCAAAGGAGAATCGGCCCAAAAAGCGCATCCAACCCACACCTTCGCGCTGATATTGCTGCAGTTTGCCAGCGAAACCGGCAGGCTGATCGGCGGGCGCGATCTGCTGAAAGTCCTCCAGTTCGTTGCGCACGCGCAGAAAGGCTTCGCCGCAGCTTACCGCCGGTCGGGTTTCCAAATGTGCATCGAGCAATCCCGGCTGTCCGGAGCCGAAGCGGATGCGATCGGCAGTCGCATCGCCCATGGCAGCCACTACGCCGAAGCGTTGCAGCCATTCCTCCGGCAGCAGGCCAAATGAGCCGTCATCCACTTCAGCGTCACCATGGTTTCACCGCGTTTGAGTGCCTGCAGAAGTTGCAGCAACCGAGCCTTCGTTTCACCGTAATCGACCTCTCCATTCAGCTCAAACCAGTCCAGGCCGCTGGTGATTTCCGCGCGCATCTCGGGGACGGCGAAAGGTCTTGCCTTCGGCGACAATGTGCCAGCCCCCATCCATCACGGCGCGCACAATGCGCGGCGGTTTGGCCGGAGTAAACTCCCAGCAGGCTTGGCTGTCCCAGGTGCTTCGGGAATCGGACGCATGCCCATGTTGTACGCTCCTGAAGAGGGAACTTTCGTATGCTCGTCGAACAGCAGATCGCCGCGCGGCAGGAAAGGGCGGCCGCGGCGCCACTCAAGATCGTGAAGCATCCCGCAAGCGGACCTTAAGGCGATTAAACGGTCAAGTCGGCCAGCGGGCGGACCTACAAGGTGGCTATTCGCGGCCTGGGACTCTTCGAGAATTATTGCTCGTGCCCGGATTTCGCGATCAATACTCTGGGAACCTGCAAGCACGTCGAGGCGATGCTTCTACGGCTGCGGAAGCGCCATCAGAAGACGTTGGAAGCCGCGAAGTTCAAGCGCACGCGCGCATCGATTTCGCTTCAGTACGGGAATACGATCGAAGTGCGGCTGCGTATGCCCGCTTCGCCTTCGCCTGCGCTCCTGTCGCTCGCAGCGGAGCACTTCGACGCCAACGGCCTTCTGCGCCGCGACCGTTACCGGCGTTTCTCCGATGTGCTGGAGGCGCTGCGCAACGCCGACGGCCAGGCGGTGATCTACAACGACGTTCTGGATTACATCGACCGGGAAAACGAGCTGGCCGAAGGTCTGGAACTGGAGCGCAAGCTGCTGGCGAAACTGAAGCGGGGGCTGGATTCGACGGCTGGCGTCCTGAAGACCACGCTGCTGCCGTATCAGGCGCGCGGCGCGATCTTCGCGGCTTGCCGCGGACGCATGGTCCTGGCCGACGACATGGGGCTAGGCAAGACAGTTCAAGCGCTGGCCATGGCCGAGTTATTGCGTCAACGGCGGGGAATCGAAAGAGTGCTGGTGATTGCACCGGCTTCGGTCAAATACCAATGGAAGACGGAGATCGAAAAGTTCACCGATTGCTCCGTGAAGGTCGTGGAAGGTCTGTTGCCGCAGCGGCGCGCGATATATGCGTCCCCGGAGTTTTTCACTCTCACCAACTACGAGCTCGTTCTCAAAGACATTCGATACATGCAGGAATTGCGTCCGGACCTGATTGTCCTCGACGAGGCGCAGCGAATCCGCAACTGGACCACCGCAACCGCGCGCACCATCAAACAATTGAAAAGCCGCTACGCCCTGGTGCTTACCGGCACGACACTCGAAAACAAACTGGAGGAGCTGTTTTCCGTTGCGGAGTTCGTAGATGGCCGCAGGCTGGGGCCGGCTTTCCGCTTCGTAGACGAGCACCGGGTGCTGGACGACAAGGGCCATCTGACCGGCTATCGCGGCCTGGATCAGATTCACGAGCAGTTGGCCCCAATCCTGCTGCGGCGCACGCGCCCCGAGGTGCTGAAGGATCTGCCCGAGCGAACCGACATAGTCTTCCGCGTGCCGTTGACCAGCCAGCAGGCGGAACCTTACTACGAGCAGAGCGATCTGCTGGCGGCGCTCATGCGCAAATGGGAACGCCAGGGCTGGCTCTCCGAGATCGATCAAAAGCGCATTCTCTGCTACATCCAAAACATGCGCATGTTGTGTAACTCGACAGTTCTCATCGACAAGCAGACCCATCATTCGCCCAAGCTCCAGGAGTTCCGCAGATCATGACCGACTTCGTCAAGGGCGAAGACCGAAAAGTGGTGGTGTCCAGCGAGTTCGAACGGATGACGCACCTGGCAGCAGAAGAGCTGCGCAAGCTGGGCATCGGATTCGTGTCTCTCCATGGTGGTGTTCCGTCGCGCCAGCGCGGCGCCTTGATCGAGAAGTTTCGCAACGATTCGGCCTGCAAAGTCTTTCTCTCGACCGATGCGGGAGGCGTTGGCCTCAATCTGCAAGCAGACTCGGTGGTTGTGAACTTCGAGCCTCCGTGGAACCCGGCACGGCTGGAGCAGCGCATCGGGCCCGTACACCGGCTGGGCCAGTCGCGTTCTGTACACGTAATTCACATGCTCACGGAGAAGAGCATCGAAGAGCGCGTGTGGGAAACGCTGCAGTTGAAGAAGTCGCCTTTTGCTGGCGTCTTCGATTCACCCACGGATGAGGTGAGCTTCGCCAAGCTGGGCCGCAAGACGATGCTACAGGCAGTGAAAGAGATTTTCTCCGAACAACCGGGACGGCCGAAGCCGGTAATTGATCACGCTCCCGCCGAGGCGGTTGCTGTTCCGCAGGCGCTGCAGGACCTGCAGACGCAGTCGGCGGGTTTAGCGGGTGCAACGGTACCAGTGCCTGCAGGCACTCGTCCTTCGCCTCCGGCAACTCCTGGCGGCAACGTCGTCGAACTGGCTGCGGCCTCGTTCATCGAGGCTGGACTGCGATTGATCGAATCAATCACAGCGGGCAGCGTGGTGGGCGGCAGGGCGGCTCGTTCCACGGCCGCTTCCGCACCGCGCGTGGCTCAAGTGTTACCCACCCTAATTCACTAGCGATCCCCCAGACGAACCGCCCGGCATTGACCACCCCTCTCCCCGATTCAGTGACCCCTGAGCGGCTCACCAGCGCGTTCTCGGCCCTGCTGATCATGTTCGGACAATCCGTGAGCGCAACTGCCACTCCAAAGAGCCAGAGTTGACCGGCATCAACCCAAGAATAAGTTCGTCACCGTGCAACCAATCGTCAAGTTTATGCCATTGTCGAAGGTTCCAATCAGACGAAGTGAGCGGGAACTGGGATGGTCTGGGAAACGGTCTGGTTACGGGTGTGAGACTTAAAGAAAAGACAGCCGGTCAGTCGCCTGATCGATTGCGTACCCGATTGCGCTGTAGCCCCTTAATCTGCGCTCGTACATCCTTGCCAGCATCGGCACCCCGTTGTCGATGTAATCATAGACTTGGACGACGCGCTTGTTGTCGTGGAGACGATGAAGGCGGCCAGCATATTGCTGCAGCGTCCCCTTCCAGGAGATTGGCATGGCAAGAAACAATGTGTCCAGGCGCGCGTCGTCGAATCCTTCGCCGAAATAGCTTCCTGTCGCCAGAATCATACGCGATTCGTTGTCTGGCACAGCCGCCATTGCTTCTGCGGTCAGCCGGCGCTGCTTCTTGCCCATGCCGCCCTTCAAAACAAAAACGTGTTGAGCGGTGCCACTGAGTCTTGTTGCGAAATACTGTAGATGCTCCGTCCTGCCCGTCAGGAGCAGAGGCGCGCGTCCTGACTCGATGGCATGTACGATGTCGTCGGCGATCATTGCATTGCGCAACGCATCATTCGACAGTGCACCGTAGACATCCTGAATCGTCACTTCGGTGAGATCGGGCGGCATCCGGAAATCCGTGTGGTGGGGAACCACCCTATGTTCGAAAGGGTTCATTTCGGCCATTGCCTTGGCGCTCATGCTGAACCGGACAGGGCCACACTGCATATAGATAATTGGATGGTGCCCATCTTTTCTTGTCGGGGTAGCGGTCAGACCGACGGCATATTTTGCTTTCACCTGTTTCATCACCTGCTCAAACGTAAACGCAGATATGTGGTGGCATTCATCGACGATGACTTGGCCGTATTCAGCCAGCTCGCTCGTTGAGGCGTTAAGAGAGAACATCCATGGTTTCTTCGTCAGATTCGGCGAAGAGCGGCAATGTTTCATGAGGATTTGAGGGGATTGAATTTTAATCGACATTCACGACGCGCAGTCGGAGCAAATCGAATTTGGCACGTCCATCCATGGAGCGTTTGATCAGCTTCAAGCGGTGAATCCGTCCTTCGACTGGACCATTGCTCCAAGGTTGTTGAAGGGCGCAAGCAGCGCGGCTTCATCGTGACAGAGATGTTTTGCAAAGCTTGCCAGCAAGCTGTTTTTTGCTCTGCCCTTCCAACTGGACCAGGCGGCTGCGTCTCGTTGCTGATTTTGGCTTGACGAGTTTTCGCACAGCCGACTAATATGCACTGATATATCAGAGCTGCAGGGCAACATCGTTGAGTTGCCCTGCAGCTCACAAGCATCCACACTGGCATGGCGGACGCAGGTCCGAGGAGAAGCGATGAACCGCAGAGGCTTTCTTTCAAGCGTTGGCGGGGTCGCCGTT
>JAJYAE010000360.1 GCA_021779695.1 Acidobacteriota bacterium
CGAAAGGTGCCGTCCTCAATCATCGCCGTCAGATTGCGGTGCGTCGCAGCAATGACGCGGACATCAACTTTGGTGGAGGTACTCGCGCCAAGTTTGGTGATCTCGCTCTCCTGTAGCACGCGCAAGAGCTTGACCTGCGCTTCCAGGGGGAGTTCTCCGATCTCGTCGAGAAACAGTGTGCCTCCGTCCGCCGACTCGATCCGTCCGGACTTATTCGTCACCGCACCCGTGAAAGCACCGCGCATATATCCGAAGAGCTCCGACTCAACCAGGTCTGCGGGAATCGCGCCGCAATTGACGGCAATGAACGGCCCGCTGCTTCGACGGCTGCTCTGATGGATGGCCCGCGCGACCAGTTCTTTTCCGGTGCCTGTCTCGCCCAGGATGAGAACCGTGGCGTCGTGCTGTGCCACCCGCGCAGCCTGATCGAGGACGCGCAGCAATCCTTTCGACTGGCCCACAATTCCTTTGAAGCCGTATCGCCGGTCCAGGGCCGAACGGAGCGAGTGCACCTCTTCGATCAGGTTCTGCCGCTCCATGGCGCGATGCACGACCAGCACCAGGGCCTCGAAATCGAGAGGCTTGGTCACATAGTCGTAGGCGCCCATCCTCATGGCTTCCACTGCGGTCTCAATGGTCCCAAACGCGGTGACAACGATGACCGTGGTCTGCATTCCCGCCTTGCCGATGCGATCTAAAAGCTCCAGGCCGGTCGTGGGCATGCGCAGGTCGGTGATGATGAGCTGCGGCTGCATATCTTGCAGCATGAGCCATGCGGCGCCACCGTCGGAGGCCAGGGATACTTGATACCCGGCTTCCTCAAGCTGCATCTTCATCACTCGACGAAGGCTGCTGTCATCGTCCACAACGAGAATGTGGTTGCGCTTCATGTAAGCTCCGATTTGGTTCGATGCGAGGGCAGTTCCATCCGAAAGACAGTGCCCCGGCCAGAGTTTGGTCGGCAGAAGAGCGCACCGCCGTGCTGTGCCGCGATATTCGATGCGATGGCCAGACCCAGGCCAGTGCCGTTTTCCTTGGTGGTGAAGAAGGGATCGAAAATGTGTTCCCTGTCTTCCGGGGAGATTCCATTCCCACGGTCGCAGACCTCCACACACAGGCATCCCCCCTCAAAGAAGGGGCGGACCACGACGGTGCCTTCCCCATCCGTCGCCTGGATGGCATTCAGAATCAGGTTGAGGAGGAGTTGCTTAATCTGTTCTGGATCGCACTCCACCTCGCCCGCTGCCAGTCCGGACTCAACCTCCAGCTTCACCGCCTGGCGGCTTGCGGCATGCTGTGCCAGCGCGGTGACAGAGTGGACCATTTCGAGGGGATCAGTCTTCTGCAGGCGAGGCAGCCGTGGACGGGCGAAGTCGAGGAAATTGCTGAGCAGTTTGTTCAGCCGCTGCGACTCTTTTGTCAGGATCTCCAGGCATTCGGCGCGGTCGCCGGCAGATGCCTGTCCGCGCGCGAGAATGCCGGCTGCGCCACTGATGCTGGCCAATGGATTGCGTATCTCATGGGCAAGACTCGCAGACAATTGTCCCGCGGCGGTCAGACGCTCGGTCTTCTTGAGCTGGTCGATGTTCTGCCGCAGCTCGGTGTACACCTGCTCGAGTTCGAGCTTGGTCAACTCCACTCGCTTCCGCTGCATGCGCTCGCGGTCTGCGAGCAGTCCGGCGATGACACCGGCGGCGCCAAATGTGCTGAGTTCCACGAGCTCATCCTGCGCATCCAGAGATTCTCGATACCAATGGCGGTGAATGGAGGGTGCCTGCAACAGGGTAGCGAGCAGAACCGTCTTGAGCGCGCCTTTCCAGCCGAAGAACAGTCCAGCCAACATGAAAGGAAGAATATTCAGGTGGTGCAAAACATTGTTCAACACGACATCCTGTTGCGGTGCCATCCAGGCTGAGACTGCGAGTATCACCACCAGCGCTGCGATCAGGACTGCCTTCGCCTTCGAAGATTGCAAGCTGGATGGGATGATGGACATGCTCTCATTTTCCCACGATGGCGGAGAATGACCGTCCAGCCAACTGGAGAGCCGAAACGGAACGGACGTGGGACTGGATTGCATCACGAAGGTAGGTGCAATTCAACAGCCAAGCCGACAGGCCCGAATTTCCTTATCCATTGAACACTGTGCAGGTGAGATATCTGTGGACACTGACCCATCCGGGACACTCGGGTGTCCCATTTGGGACAGTCGCTGTCGCCATGCGCAGGAAATAGCCACACTTGGCCCGAATCATTTTGGCCGCCGAATTGCATTTGGGTAGGTGTGCGCTACTGCAGGATTGTCATACTCTCGTTGTTCTTGCCGGCCCCGATGGTTCTTGGAGGGCAGTCAGTGCCGCTGCGGTCCGCGCCTGAGCCGGGGTCCTCCGTGCAGTCCATAACACAAGGGACGAACCTCCCAATGGCGCCTGCGCCCCAGGCCGGAACGGTCCCAGACGTCCAGTTGCCGGCGTCTCAAAACGCGCCGCTTGCCCTTTCTCTGGCGGACGCTATTGCGATGGCGGAGCGGAACAGCCCCAGGTTGAGAGAGGCTTCCGCGACTTCTCAGCGCTCCACCGCGGCGGCGCTGACTGCGCGTGCTTACAGCAATCCCAGTCTGGAGGTTTTTGAAGGCGAGCAGTATGCCAGGGCCGTTTCGATTCCGGGCATACCTGGGCTGCTGCAGCATTATGCTGCGTCTCAGACCATCGAAATTCCATCCGAACGCCGGGCACGCAAGAGTGCCGCACAGTTCCAGGTCGCGAGCAGTCGCGCCTACCAGCAGGCTGTCATGTTTTCAGTTGTTGCGGACGTGAAGCGTGCGTTCTACGGTACCCTGCGTCGACGCCAGGAGATCGCGCACGCAGAGGAAAATCTACAGTTGGTGCAGGACTTGCGCCGGCGCGTCGAGGTCGAGGTGCGGATCGGCGAAAAGGGAAAACTGGAATTGACCCGCGCCGAAGCGGAGATGGCGCGGGCGCAGTTTATGGTGCGAAGCGCCCGGCTGCAATACGCCAATTCCATTGCATTGCTGCGTGTCGCCATTGCTGCACCGGCAGACGCGAATCTGGATCCGCAGGGCGATTTTTCTCCCAGCATCGCGCTACCGCCGCTGGAGCAAATGCGGGACGAGGTGTTGCGCTCGCATCCTGTTGTGGCTCAATCGCAGGCTGACATTCGCCGGTCCCAGGCCACACTCGATCTCGAGCACGCACTTCGCATTCCCCGGCCTACCGCCTTTGTGGAATACGAGAACCAGCCGGACCTGCGCTTCTGGCGGGCGGGCGTGACCGTGCCGATTCCTCTTTGGGACCGACGACGGGGCCAGATCGGAGAAGCCAAGGCCGCCATTTCTCAATCGACGGCGGTGCTCGAGCAACGGCGACTGGAACTGATCTCTGCGGTGGAGCGTTCGTATGAGCAATATCAACTAGCAGATCAGCAGGTCACTTCGTTGGAGTCCGGCTCACTGCGTGCTACCGAAAGCGCCGTCGATGCGGCCAAAGCCGCCTATCGCTTTGGAGAGCGCGGCATTGTCGAGGTACTGGACGCGCAGCGGGTACTTCAAACCGTACGCGGCGACCTGCTGGATGCACAATTCGCACGCCAGACGGCGCTGGTCGACCTGGAAGAACTTGGCGCAATGTCGCCTGGACCGAGGCCATGATGATTGACACTGGATTTTCTGCGAAGCCTTCACGGCGCAGTCGGTTGATTCGACGCGCCGGAATCTTCGCCCTGCTTCTTGCTCCGCTGATGGTGGCAATGCAGGGCTGCAAGGCAAAACAGGATGCGGCAGTCGTGGCGACGGAGACAAGCAACCCCAATGAGATATCCATTACACCCGCTCTTGCAAAGAATCTGAAATTCGGTGCGCCGGAAATCACAGAGGTGAAGGGAACGCTGCGCGTGTCCGCGCATATTGAGACCGATGCCAGACGCATTGCGCGCGTGGGCTCTCCGGTTGCCGGGCGCATCCTGAAGCTGCTGGTGTTTGAAGGTGAGTATGTAAAGTCCGGAACCGTTCTGGCCATGCTGCACAGCACAGACCTGTCGGACACGCAGGTCGCACTCATCAAGGCATATTCCCAGCAGGGTCTGGCCGCGGCTGCCGAGCAGCGGGCCGTGCAGCTGGTGAAGGCGGACGTGATTGGTCGCGCCGAGCTGGAGCGCCGCCGGGCGGAACTGCTGCAGGCCAGCACCGAGGCCGCGTCCTACCGCACCCAGCTCCTCGGCCTTGG
>JAJYAE010000361.1 GCA_021779695.1 Acidobacteriota bacterium
TGGTGGGGGCCTCGGCGGCGCCGAGCCATGCTCCGGCGGCGAGGGCGCAGAGGACACCGAGGCGGTGCGCGGGGTGGCGATGGACGGGCTGAGGCGGGACGGCGGGCGGCAAGGCGGCGGACTCAGCGCAGGGTGATGAGCAGGGCAAGGCCGACGCAGAAGACGGCGAGAGGGATGAGGAAATGGACGTCGGTGAGGATGGCTCCGGTCTGGTCGGCGAACTTCATGGATGTCCTGTGGGCGAGCGTGGGATGGATTGGGGCAACCATAATGATGCGCGGGGAGGGGTGTCAAGGATGGGGGGTGTTAAGGATTGGGGTACGCGGCGGGGAAGGGTTTGATCTTCCCGCCCTAGCGGAGCTAGCACGGGAGAGACACCGTTGTGGGGGAACGCACGTCATGAGGATCAGGGTGGGTGACATGGCCTGCATGTGCGTTTCGCTCTCCAACTCCACATGACCCGCGATGGCTGTCGATTGGAGAGTTCTTCCGAGGTCCTCTAAAAGTTCGCGTAAGCCGGATTCAGCTTTGGGCGAGGCTTCTGGCGAATGTACATGGCGACATCCAGAGCATCCTGCGCCGAGAGAGTGCCGGGGCTGTTCTGCGGCATGTTTGCGTAGACATAAGCTGCCATCTTGGCGGGATCATTCATTCCCGCGCCGTCATTGAATGACCCTCTGCCCCAGAGCGGAGGAATCGCCGACGGGAGACCTGCTCCATCATCGCCATGGCAAAGAGCACATTGCCGGTAGACAATCTGGCCTCGTTGCGGATCTCCCTGCAAGACCGGCAGTTTGACCAGGCCACGCTTTGCGTACGCCTGCCCCTGTACCTGGTTGCTGGAGAGAGACTTGATATACGCAACCAGTGCTTGCATCTGCTGGCTCGAGTGGGGGAGTGGCCGTCCTGCCTCACTCCGCACGAAACACTCATTGATGCGATCTTCGAGCGTGATCACATGGCCCGCCCTCTTGCTGAACATGGGAAAGAGGCCCGCCACGTCGATCATCGGTGCCGCGTAATCTTCCTTCCCGCTGTTCAAGTGGCAGTCACTGCATGCAAGTTGATTGCCGACGTATGAGCGGGCAAATTTCGGAGTCCTATCAAAGAGTTTTTTCCCGAGCCTAGCCAGCTCTGATTCCTGCCGGGCATCTGCCAGGGGCCATCGCGCGGGATCGTTGGGGCTGGCCAGTCCCTTCTGCAAAGCACACCCCGTCAACGCGGCGATGCCCAGGCACGCGCTGAGGAATGTAATTTTCCGGATGGACCGACGCAGTTCTCCGACACTCATGGCATCGGCTCCTATTGTGCAGATTCCTGGCAGGAAAGAAAGCCGTACTGATGGTAAATCGCCTGCGCTTTTCCACTCTTGAGAAAAGCGAGCCATTCCGCCGCTGCGGCCGCGTGCGGCGCCTTTGAGAATGCCCCCCGCATCGATGGCTGTCGCATTCCGATCGTTTGGGATGGCGACCCCTTGAACCGGATTGGGGGACGGTGCGCCCGGCACGCGGCGGACGGTTCGCTATGGGTGGGGCCAGCGCCAGCCGGCGATGGCGGGGTCGTCGATGCCGTTTTCGTAGGCGTAGGCGCGGCAGGCGATTTGCGCATCCTGGAAGCGCTGCTTGGCGTGGGCGCCGATGCGCTGGAGCATGGGCACGCGATCGATGGCGTCAATGGCCAGGCTGAAGCGATCGATCTGGTTGTTGATGGCCAGTTCCATGGGGGTGTTGATGTTGCCTTTTTCCTTGTAGCCGCGGACGTGGAGGTCGCGGTTGGTGCGGCTGTAGGTGAGGCGATGGATGAGCCAGGGGTAGCCATGGAAGTTAAAGATGATGGGCTTGTCGGGGGTGAAGAGCGAGTCGAAGTCGCGGTCTGTGAGGCCGTGGGTGTGTTCTTTGCGCGGCTGGAGGCGGAAGAGATCGACGACGTTGATGAAGCGGATTTTGAGGCTGGAGAACTCGGCGCGGAGCAGGGCGGTGGCGGCGAGGGCTTCCTGCGTGGGGATGTCGCCGGCGGCAGCGAGGACAAGGTCGGGCTCGCCGCCCTGGTCGTTGCTGGCCCAGTCCCAGATGCCGATGCCCTTGGTGCAGTGCTTGATGGCCTCGTCCATGGAGAGGTATTGGAGGTGGAGCTGCTTGTCACTGACGATGACGTTGATGTAGTTCTGGCTGCGCAGGCAGTGGTCGGCGACGGAGAGCAGGCAGTTGGCGTCAGGGGGCAAATAGATGCGGGTGACGTCGGAGCTTTTGTTGAGAACGACGTCGAGGAAGCCGGGATCCTGGTGGGTGAAGCCGTTGTGGTCCTGGCGCCAGACGGTGGAGGTAATGAGCAGGTTGAGCGAAGCGACCTTCTGCCGCCAGGAGAGGTGGTTGCAGATGGAGAGCCACTTGGCGTGCTGGTTGAACATGGAATCGATGACGTGGATGAAGGCCTCGTAGGACGAAAGCAGGCCGTGACGGCCGGTGAGCAGATAGCCCTCGAGCATGCCTTCCATGGTGTGTTCGCTGAGCATCTCCAGGACGCGGCCGTCGGGCGCGAGCTCGCCGCCGTCGGCGTCTTCCGGGAAGGACTCGGCGATCCAGAATTTTTTGCTGGCCTGATAGATGGCCTGGAGCTTGTTCGAGGTGGTTTCGTCGGGGCCGAAGACGCGGAAGTTGTGCATGTTGAGGTTCATCACATCGCGTAGGAAGTTGCCGAGCGGCGGGATGTTTTCGACTTCGACGGAGGCGGGGCTGTCAATGGGCACGGCGTAGCGGCGGAAGTCGGGCATGCGCAGGGCCTTTTTGAGGACGCCGCCGTTGGCGTGGGGGTTTGCGCTCATGCGGCGCGTGCCGTGCGGCGCGAGCTCGCGGAGTCCGGCGGTGAGGCGGCCGGTGGCGTCAAAGAGCTCTTCGGGATGGAGGGAGTGCATCCAGTGCTCGAGGAGGCGCAACTGCTCGGGGTCTTTCTTCACGTCGGCGAGCGGAACCTGATGGGCGCGCCAGAAGCCCTCAAGGCGGTGGCCGTGGACTTCAGCGGGGGCGCTCCAGCCTTTGGGCGAGCGGAGAACGATCATGGGCCAGCGTGGACGCGTGGGCATGCCGCTGGAGCGGGCGTCGCGGCGGCAGTCGCGAATCTGCTGGATGCAGTGGTCGACGGTGGCTGCCATGGCCTGATGCATGGAGGCTGGATCGGAGCCTTCGACGAAGCAAGGCGTCCAGCCGTAGCCGCGGAGCAGACTTTCGAGCTCGTCGTGGGTGATGCGCGCGAGGAGCGTGGGGTTATTGATCTTGTAGCCGTTGAGATGGAGGATGGGCAGGACTGCGCCGTCGCGGATGGGATTGAGGAATTTGTTGATGTGCCAGGAGGTGGCGAGCGGGCCGGTTTCGGACTCGCCATCCCCGACGACGGCGGCGACGATGAGCTCGGGGTTGTCAAAGGCCGCGCCGCAGGCGTGCGAGAGGACGTAGCCGAGCTCGCCGCCCTCGTGGATGGAGCCGGGTGTTTCCGGCGTGCAGTGGCTGCCGATGCCGCCGGGGAAGGAGAACTGGCGGAAGAACTCGCGCATGCCGGCTTCATCCTGGCTTTTTTCGGGATAGACCTCGGAGTAAGTGCCCTCAAGATATGCGGGCGCGAGGACGCCGGGCGCGCCATGACCGGGGCCGGCCATGAAGATCATGTCGAGGTCGTATGCGCGGATGGCGCGGCTGAGATGGGTGTAGAGAAAGGCGAGGCCGGGACTGGAGCCCCAGTGGCCGAGGAGGCGGTTCTTGATGTGCTCGGGCTGGAGCGGCTCGCGCAGCAGTGGGTTCTCGCGCAGATAGATCATGCCGAGGGCGAGGTAGTTGCAGGCGCGCCAGTAGGCATCGATGCGTCGGAGCTCTTCAGGGGAGAGCGGCTGGCCGGGGATGGTGGAACGCGCGGGGCCGTAGGCGCTGAGGGCTTGCAGTTCTGTTTGAAGTGGGAGTTCGACGGTAGACATCGGGCAGGCTCCTTCCGGTTGAGGGCAGGTGGGGTGGACGGAAAGAAGACGAAAAGGACGATTGCAGCGGAGAGTGCGCCGGCGATGCAAGACTATGGAACGCCGAACTCTTTTTAGACGCGTGAATTGCGGTAGGGTTGCCTGAGGGGGGATTGTGGCGCTGGACTGGGGCAACCAGAATGATGCGCGGGGAGGGGTGTCAAGGATGGGGGTGGGCGGTAAGGGAGAGTGTGTTGTATCCCGCCCTAGCAGAGCTAGGACGGGGCACCCGGCG
>JAJYAE010000058.1 GCA_021779695.1 Acidobacteriota bacterium
TGCGGATCAAGCGGTGCTCGGGGGATTTCATCCGCTTTCGGATCAAGATCCGGTCGAGTGCGGGCTTGCTTTGACAAGGTCCACCACATCCTGGCATGAAGGGAAGCCCCAAAGCAAAACCGCACTCGAACGGAGCCCGGTCAACGGCGTGAGAATGACGCTTTGCAGCGCAATCACTCAGCTGCCGAAGAGTGTTGAAACATTAGATAATCAGGCGAACGTGCGCGAAATCATCTCCAGCGCACATCTCCTGGCCCATCCATTCAAGCTCGCGGACACGGCCTATGGGAATCCTGACCCACGATGCGGTAATGTAGGTCTGGCTGAACATCATGAACCCCTTCGTCTCGGCGCGCCGCAAGTACCCTTCAAGGGAAATTGGCGTCTTCGCACTTCTCCAAGCCTGAAAGAAGCCGCGAGCGATCTGATAGCGATTCAAATCAAGATCACTCGGATCCGGCCTCTGTTTTCCCAGGATCCAGCTCATGACGCCCTCCAATCCTATCTCATCAAAGGAACGGCCCTCATTGAGGTTGCGCGAGGTCGGATGCGAAGATTTCCACCTCGTCCAATCGTTGCCACTCCGCTCATCATTGAGATTTCTGAGGAGCGAGGTGGGCAGTTGGCCGCTCACAGAACCCACTATAGGCACGATCACAACCCGGCGGAATCCTGCTCTTGTCGCATAGCCATGGCGAAAAAGTGGCATCTGCAACCTGGGATCGATCGGGCCCACAGTGAATACTTCCGGATGACATCGATTTCTCGCCGGTCAAATTATCGGCCATAAGCCTTTCACCAGGTTCTCCGATACACTCAGCTTGTTTGGAGTGCTCGAACCTGCACCGCAGCAACTCTTGATTGCGGAAGGCGTCGAAAAGATAGACACTTCAGGCCAGGATCGAGTTGTGGACGTTGCTTGACTCCGCACAAAATTCGCTATGGCAACGACTTGCGTCTGATCGTCCGGCAAGCTCGCGAGTTCGTCCATTCCGATGCGCTTTTGCCGCACTCTGCTTCGGGCTGGTGCTGCTGACCGGCTGCGGCGGAGGTGGCGCGACGCCTGAAACCGCAACAAATGCCTTCTTCTCGATTACACCGCCCATGGCCACGATCGATACCAGTTGCACAGGATGCAACGTCATCGGAGCGCATGGCAGCGCTTTGCTGCAATTCACCGCCCTTCGCTCCGGAGGGGGGCCGGCTGATGTTGTGTGGACTCTTTCCGGGGGAGATGCCGCTGCGGGGCCCGGTACCATTTCGGCGAGCGGCCAATATGCGCCTCCGACGTATCTGACAGCTGATCGTGTGCAGGTTCGAGTTCATGCCGCGCTGAAGTCCGCTCCACAAATCCAGGCTTCCGCTGTCTTAACGCTGATCCCAGGCTTTCTGCAGCCACTCTCGCCAGAGAATGTGACACTCGGCCCTGGAGGCTCCGTCAGCATCTCAGGCACGCTGGCAGAGGCTGGGGGTGGAGCTGGAATCCATTTCTCGCTCGCGAGTTCCCCGACCGGGACAAGCGGCGGCATGGGCAGTCTGAGCGCGCCACTCTGTCAGCGGACCGGAAAGGCATTCACAACCTGCACTGTGACGTACACCGCTCCGGCCTCGGTGACTGCCACCTCCATCACTTACGTGATTGCGACTGCTGGAGAATCTTTGGCAAGAACGGAAACTGCCGTACTGCTGAATGCGGCGGGCGTGTCTGGTAATCCAGTCAGCCACCAGAGCCTGCTGACTGCGCCAATGGCACTTGGGAGTTCGGGTGGAAACAACGAGGACTTCGACCAGTCAGGCAATTCCATCATAGATTGCTGCAGCGGCACTCTCGGCTCGCTCGTTCAGGATGCAGATCGGCGGCAATACATCCTGAGTAACAACCACATCCTGGCACGCAGCGACCGAGCGGCCGTGGGGGATGCCATCATCCAGCCAGGGCTGATTGACAACAACTGCACTCCCAATGGCGAAGGGCCCGGGACCGTGCCCGTGGGCTCGTTGACCGAATGGCTGCCGCTGCGCGCCTCCACGACGAATGTCGATGCGGCGATTGCGCAGGTTGCTTCTCGCACAGTGGACCCGAGCGGTAGCATTCTGGAGCTCGGATCGCGTCAGCCGGACGGCTCGCTGTCCGCTGCGCCCCCTGGCATCGTATTCAGTGGCGGTTTGGGCGAAGAGGCTCGGCTTCAAATGCGCGTGGCGAAGAGCGGTCGCACTACGGGTTTGACCTGTGGCGGCGTCTCTGCGATCGACGTGGATATCTCTGTTGATTACTTCCGCGACTGCGCCGAAACCCGGCCGTATCTTTCAAAGCTCTTCAAAGACCAGATCGGGCTCAGCGGCAATCGTTTCAGCGACGCAGGTGATTCCGGCGCTTTAGTGGTCGATACAACGAACGCCGAGCCGGTTGGACTCTACTTTGCTGGTGGGACCGACGTGGATGGAGTGGTGCAGGGAATGGCCAATCCCGCGGGCGAAGTGCTCCACGCACTCGACAGTCAAGCCGGGGGATCCTCAAACTTCACCTATGTGGGTGGGCCTGATCATCCGGTGAGCTGCCTTAGCTTTGGCGACAGCACGATTGTTGCTGCGCAGGCTCGCGCCCTCAGCGACAGTGAAATCGCGCGCGTACAGCAGGCGCTGATCCTAGCACGGCAATGGATCAATCCGACGGCTGGAGTTTTGGGCATTGCGATGGGAAAGAGCAGTGACCACGCGGGCGAAGCCGCCGTCATTGTTTACGTTGATCAGGGATCTCATCCAGCCATCCCACCGCTAGTGGCAGGCATTCGAACGGTCGTGATCACGGCAACAGCCCGTGCTGTGGCTCTTGGTGCCGCGCCGATGGCAGTCTCCCTGGCGGATGCGCCACCCCTGCAGGCACCAGTCGTCAGTAAGGCATTGGCAGTGAAGCAAGCAAAAGCACAGAGTCTGATGGAGCAGAATCGAGCCTTCTTCGGCGTCGGAGTTGGGCAGAGTCTGGATAATCCGCGTGAGGCTTCACTTGTCATCTATGTTGATCGGCGGCATCTGCCTGGCAATCTCCCGCCGCTGATTGATGGCATACGCACGCGTTACATCGTGATGGACCGGCTCCATGTGACTCGATCCTTCGCCGCTTCAGGATTATCCCTTCACCACTGCATGCAGCAAAGCGCGGATCGGCTCCAACCTTCTCAAATCTTGCACTCTGGCTCGTTGCGGCTGCCTTGAGTAAGGAGCAATGAGATTCCAGGACCCGCCGCTATCCAGGCAGGGCGGATCCCGTTTCAATCCCAGCAGTTTTACCGAAGCGCCTCTGCTACTGCATCGGCAAGCACTCTAAGCCCCGAACCCACGTCCGCACCCAGATGCACGCGCAAGGCGCGGCGCCCACGAGCTTCGAGGACAGCAATGTCCCCAGCCGCCTGCGCTGCGATAACGACTCCAAAACTGTATTTCTGCCCGGGAATCTCCACGTCGACGGCATGGTCTGCCGTGATCTGCAGAAAGACGCCCGTGTTGGGTCCACCTTTGTAGTCCTGACCGGTTGAGTGCAAAAACCGCGGCCCAAAGCCAAGACAGGTTGCCACTTTCTTTTTGTCGCGCACCTTATGACGGAACTCCTGAATGGCCGCTTCATGCTGTGGAAACATGGGCAAAAAGGCCAGAGTGGCAAGGTAATCTCCGGTGCGGATTTGATCCAGATGAGCCTTGAGAACGCTGGCAAGGGTTCGCGCCGGTGCAGCTGCATTGAGAGTCGCTGCATACTGAGCTGTCGCAAAAAGCTGGATGCCGCGATCCGACAGGAATGCACTGCGCTCGGGAAGTTTGCCCGTTTCTTCGTACTTGGATGTCAGCGCACGAGTCTCCACCTTCGCGGACTCCACGTCGGGTTGATTAAATGGATTGATCTCCATCACGGAGCCGGCCACGGCTGTGGCGACTTCCCATGTGAAGAATTGCTCAAAGATTTCGTAACGATCAGCAATCTCGAAGTGGACCACTGGATGTCCCGCAGTTTCAAGTGCAGCAACCTTGGCATCGAGGCTTTTATCTGCGGTTCCCTGGAACTTTATATAGGCGAAGATACGGTCATTCCCATACGCGGAAGGAGTGCTAATCGCCTCGCGATCGACCGGCGTGATCCCCTTACCCAGTTTGCCCGTCGACTCGGCGATCAGCTGCTCAAGCCATGCGCCCACATCATGCACCTCCGGCGAGGTGAAGATCGTTATCTTGTCCCTACCGGCATTCGCGGCAGTCCCCAGGATGAGTCCGAGCTTTACGGCTGGATTTTCCAAGGGCTCCATCCTGGCCAGTGCAACTCCCTTTGCCGCCTCTGCAAGGAGTCGGCGAGTATCGAGGCCAGCAACGGTTGCCGCAACTACCCCAAAATTTGACAACGCCGAATAACGGCCACCGATCTCCGGATCACCGTAGAAGATATGCCGGAAACGATCAGCCTTTGCCACCTGCTCCATCTTGGAGCCGGGATCGGTGATCGCGATGAAGTGCCGTCCGGCGTGTTCCTTGCCAACTGTCTTCTCCATTTCGGCAAAGAAATACTGCTTCAGAATGTTTGGTTCCAGCGTTGATCCCGATTTGCTGGCCACGAGGACAACCGTCTCGGCAAGATCCACCTTGTCGCGCGCCGCTTTCACCTGGGCCGGGTCCGTGGAGTCCACAATGTGCAGCACGGGGAAGCCTTCCTGAGCACCAAAAGTCTCAGCCAGCACCTCCGGACAAAGACTGGATCCCCCCATCCCGAGAAGGAGTGCGGACTTGAAGCCTGCGGATCGAACGTCGGCGGCAAGTGCGGCAAAGCTTGCCAAGTCCTTCTGCTGGCGCTCGACGATGTCGATCCAGCCCAACCATTTCTCTTCGCCGTCATGGGTCCAGAGGGATGAGTCCTTTTTCCAGAAGCGACCCACTTTTCCTTGAGTCTGCCAATCAGCCACGGCACCATCAACAGCTCCGCGGAGGGATGCGGGAACGACAAATCGGGAATTCATATCGATGATAATTTTGCCTCAATCGGTATTGGATGCACAAAAGCGGCGGCTCGGGATGCTACGCAACAAATGTCTGGATTCCATAAGACGCGAAGATCGACTGGGATGCAGCAGCCCTGCTTGCGGGCGACGAAAGGGAACAGGTTGAGATGGGTGCTTTAAAAGCGCCTCTGCGGTAGCCGGAAGTCATACGCAACACCAAAAGTGAAGCCGCGAGGATGTAGATTCTCGCCGAAGAGACCCGGCCAGGTTTGGTATTCATAGTCGGCACGCACCCAGACACTCTCCCACACGCGGTACTGTCCACCGCCGCTAAAGCTGTAAATCGTCCGACTGTCGTGCGTATAGGAATAATTGTTACCAAACAGGAAGTCGATGGCGCCAAAGCCGACCTTCGCCGAGGCCATAGGGTAGAAATTCTGAAAGTGATGCCAGGAGTAGTTCACGCCGCCCAGAAAACTCGCCTCATTGATATTCGGCTGGGTGGAGGAGCGGTGAAAGAAGATGTCCTTATACTGGGCCTCGATGGCCAGCCCGTGTGCCTTGTGCGTCAGAAAAGCCGGACTGTAGTCTCCCCAGATTGAATATCCCAGCATTTCCCCCGATCCCAGGTCGGGGTTAAATACCGATAGACCGCCGCCTACTTCAAAAGGCAGCACGTCTTGCTTGGCCGATGGAGCAACCTGCGCCCCCGCCCAGCCTCCCATGCCAGAGAAAAAGATGACTGCGAGAGAGACGACAATTGCCTTCCGAACCATTTGCATCTCCTTGAAAAGACCGCAGAACTTTCACATCACCAGGCCCGCGATTCAAATAGGCTCAGGCGTCAAGCTGAAAACTGCAAGGCAAACGCAAGGAAAAGAATTCAGTAAGCATACGCTCTTGCTGACGTATTCTTGGAGCGTCCCGACGACGCCCGCCTAGCGAGGTTAATATAGCAGGTCGCCGGCTTCTGATTCGATGGCGGCCAAAAAGGAGCGGGTTGCTTCCAGGCGCGCTTCCGCTAGTCTCCTTGATGAGCTTAGACGCAGTGCTCCCGGTAACCGCTCTATCGCGTCTTTCAATACAGGGATTACTGAGGTAAAGGAAGGATATCGGGTATCGCGTCCGACCTTGACGACCATACGAAGCGCGCCCATGGCTCCAAGTTGTTCAAGGATATCGGCATCGCGAAGCAGGACGGCCTCGATCGTGATCGGCGCGTCCTTAGGCTGATGGGTTCGAATTGCCTCAGAGACTTGAGCCAACTTTTCCGCGGGAAACCCCCAAACTGGCAATAGGGACTCAGCCTGGGCCACTGTGTAGGGCACATGATCCCACGCAGCAAGGAGCGCCGGATCCTGCGGACGGTGCCCCACAAACACCCCCAGATCGTGCATCCAGGCAGCCGCAAAGACGACATCGTCATCGTAGTCCAGGCCTTCACCGATCTGCTTCGCAAGCGCATACAGTCGCGGCTGATGACCAAACTTATCAAGGGGCTTGGCTTCAGCGCGGATGAACTCGACCACGGATTCGCGCCACGAAGCGGTCACAAAGCCATCCCGGCGGGCCATCTTGGAGAGATACGAATCAAGTCCAGACCGCCCAAATCCTGAATCGCAAAAATGGGGGACTTCGCGGGCACGGCGATGATTCCTCGCGCAGGCAGTTCCAGCGCTTCAAATCCGGCACTGCTGAGGCGCGCCGAACCGTTGGCGGCAAACAAATAGGAGAGACCTCGCGTCAGTTCCGATTTGCCCGGCAGCGTGTGACTCGAGCGACTGACGTTGACGGGAATCCGTTCAATGCAAAAATACTCCCCATCCAGCAGAATGGTCCGATCCTGGGTATTCTGCGCTTTCACTTTACCTGCTCGTGTCGCAAGCCGGGTTGCCTCGAGGGATTTCTCAATTTGGAGTTCGCGCGGACGGCCATAGTCGTAAAGACGATAGGTGAGATCACAGTTCTGCTGGGTTTCGAGCAGAATAGACCCCGGCCATATTGCGTGCACAGTGCCCGCTTCGACAGAAATCATCTCTCCGGCCGAAATCGGCAACACGGAAAGGAGCCTCTCCATGGTCCCGTCCCGGACTGCCGCCTTTACCTGATCAAATTTGACTCCCGGGCGCAGTCCCACCGCAACCTGTGCACCCGGATCGGCAGCCAGGGCATACCAGCACTCCGTCTTGCCGCGCGGATGGCCGTATTTCTGTGCCAGCTGATCGTCCGGATGCACTTGCACGCTCAGCTTTTCGCGGGCAAATATCACCTTGATCAGCAAGGGAGAGGTCTGTTCCGCTGAAGCACTTCCCAACATTGCCTCTTGCGCTTCTTGGAACAGGTCCGCCAATCGCTTGCCGGAGTGCGGTCCGGTGGCCACCTGGCAATCATCGCCGGTGAGCCAAACCTCTCCTACTGGCTCGCTCAGCGGCCCGCACGGATACCAGGGGCGAAGATCGACGGATCCCCAGACGCGAGGGACAAACCGTGGCTCGATGCGAAATGGAGCAATCTCGGCAAAGACGGACGGATTTGCGGGAGTCATCTTCCGGGTTCCCGATCGAAGAAATTGATGAATTCTGTTTCGCAGCATGAGAAGAAACTGTCCGGGTTCTCGGGATAAGTCAACTTTGCCGACATGCTCCTCCCCAATGTAGCAGACGAACGCCTCGTGAACTCCCTGGACCGAACGAAACGGAAGAAGAGCTGTTGGGCTGCCAATGCAGTTCGCAGAAGGATCGCAACCGTGAGCTGGAACACCGCAAGCTTGAGCTCTCCCACTTAAAATTGAGAAGAGGCTGAAACATCGCGGCCCCGCAAAACGTACCCATTAATGCGACTGCCGCGACAATGCCGCTACTATTGCCCGAGCATACGAAGATTCCATCGAGAATCCATCCAAGCAGCAAGGGCCGTGGTGCCTGAGGACTGGCAGCAACCTGGTCGCACTGATGATGTTGCGACCAAAGAGGATCATGAAAATGAAGCAGATCATGCAGGCAATGCTTTTACTCTTACTCTGTGTCTCGACACCCGTCTGGGCGATCAAGACCGTGACTGTCGGGGAACTCGAAGACATGATGCGAACCATGCATCAACAGAACAAACCAGACGCCGAAGTCGCGAATGCACTCAAGCAGGTCCAGCTCAGCGAGGAGCTAACCGTCGCAAGCATGAATGAGCTGGTTGCGTACGTACCGGGGCGCCTTACCACCGAGCAGGTTTATGTGCTTGAGGCGCGGAGCGCCGATCTTGCCCCTCCGCCCGCGGATCTGCCGAAGGACCCTGCACCGGACGGAAGCGCACAAAAAGCAATCCTGACAAAAGCGGCAAACTATGTGACATCCATGTACGAATCCCTGCCCGCGCTGAGCGTGACCAAAACCACTCTGCGTTTTCAGGACAACGTGGAAGCTCTTGCAGCCAATTCCGGGCTTGCGGGTGGCGTCACAGATGTGGTGACCACGTCGAGCTTCAACAATGCATCCTCATTCGTCCACTTCATCAACTCCACGGAAGCAACCGTGAGCAGCGACCATGGCACGGAAAAGCCCACCGCCGATAAGGACAAGACGCTCTGGGGCGCGAATCGCATGATCGCACTGAAAGAGCGAGACCCCAGTCTGAGTGTCGTCTTTCAGCAGGCCCAGTCTTCCGGCACTCTGCAGTTCTCTCGCTGGGAGCTGGTGAACGGGAAAAAGGTCGCGGTATTTGCCTTCTCAATCTCAAAGAAAAAGGCACATCTCCCCATCAATGTCTGCTGCTTTCCTGATGTTGCGGAGGCGGGCATTGCGCGCTTCTATTCCGCCACCACGGCATCTGTAATGGGAGGGTCTGGAGGCGGTGGAGGCGTGGTTGGCAACATGCAGACCAGCACTAACTGGCATCCATTTAAGTCCGCTGTTCCATTCCACGGACTTTTTTATATTGAACCTGCCACAGGTATCATTGTTCGCATGATTACCGAACCGGAGCTAAAGCAGAGTGACGTGGTGCATCAGGTGGACACGCGCGTGGATTACGGCCCCGTTCAGGTCGGGAAATCCACATTCATCGTTCCGGTGAAGACATACATCAACACGCTGGTTGTGCCGAATGGAGACTCCCAGAACGGGACCTACACGACGCGCTGCACTCTTTTCACTTCGGAGTACAAGAATTACCAGGTGGCATCCGGAAAGTAGTTTGGCGCTGAAACGCGCCAGCTGATCAATGGCACCGGAAGCGGCTCTCGATCACTGTGGAAATCGCGCGTCGGGAGCCGTATGCTCGAGGGCATGATCCACGCGAGTGTCTTTGAGCACATGTTTCAGCTGCCGGTACCAATCGCAGAAAAGCTGCTGCGGCCGGTTATCGTCTACCTTGTTCTGATTTTGCTGCTGCGCCTCTTTGGCAAGCGAGAGTTGGCACAGCTCAATCCCTTTGACCTGGTCGTGCTGCTCTCGCTCTCCAACACCGTCCAGAATGCGATTATCGGCGACGATAACTCGGTCACGGGGGGCGTCATCGGCGCATTCAGCCTGCTCGCCATCAATTGGCTTGTGGTTCGGGTCCTCTTTCGATCAAGGCGAATGACCCGCGCTCTTGAGGGCCGGTCCACCATTCTGGTTCACAACGGCCAGATTGACCGCAGGGCCCTTGAGCACGAAGCACTCACCCGGGAAGAGCTGCTTGAAGTTGTGCACCGTCAGGGATTCGAGGACTTTCATCAGATTCACCGCTGCGAGTTGGAGCCCAATGGGACTTTCTACATTGAGGGCAATGAACCCTCCATAGCAGACCGGCGACACGTCGAACTCATGGAGCGCCTGGACTCGCTCTCGCACGAGATAGGCCTGCTTCGATCCGCGCCTTCGGGCCAATAGCAGCTTTCATTTGCCCATTCGGGTCGTCTACCCTAGTGGTATCGCCTGGTCGGAGTCTCCCACATGCTCAGTCGCCCATATCGCAACATCGCGGTTCAGTCGGCTTGGGCCTTGCTGCTTCTGGCGATATCCGCTCCAGGTCAGGAACTGCGTCAAAGACCACCTCAGACATCGCTGAAGCCGCCAGTTCCAGCCCAGGCTCCGCAACCTCCCACCGCTCCGGTCCTGCCTGCCGGTACCAGTTTGCAGGTGGAGGCATTGCGGTCTTATCCCATGAAGGCGGGTGAAAACATCACAGCCACCTTGCTGCATCCGATCTATGCCAGCGGCAAGCTTGTCGTTCCCCAGGGCACGCTTTTACAGGGCGTCGTGGTGAATCTCACGCCGAATCGAAAGATGCGCTGGTCGGGCCGGATTCGCGGTGACTTTACGCCCTACCATACGCCTCAGGTGCAGTTTCATGACGTGATCCTGCCCAGCGGCCCTTTACCCATCTTCTCCACCGAAGTCAGCAACGGAGCGCCGGTATTGCATCTCACGACGCCGGGCGTAAAGCCAAAGCAGTCGTTCATTGCCCGCGAATGGGCGCAGGCAAAAGGGCGCGTGCGCGATCAGCTCGCCTTTTTCACGGCGCCGGGTTTCGGAGATCGGGCGAGGCAACTCCTGTACAGTCAACTCCCTTATCATGGCGAGCGCATTGCCTCCCATACTGCCTGGTCATTTGAGCTAACCTCTCCCGTAACCCTTCCCGCCAGCCAGATGGCCCTCCCCGATCCACCTCCAGCCACCGTCCATCCTGGGAATCCAGAGACCTGGTCCGTTCACGCTGTGCTGCTCAGCGAGTTGACCTCGGCCACAGCCAAGGCGGGCGATCCAGTGCAGGCGATTGTTGTCGAGCCGGTCTTCGACAAGGAGAGAAAGCTTGTGGTTCCCCAGGGCGCGACCCTTATCGGCAAGGTTTCTGCCGCGAAAGCGGCGCGTTCTTTCGGACGTAACGGGAAGCTGCGATTCACATTTCAGGAAGTGAAATTCCCGGAGGGCTTTCATCGCGAAGTCCAAGGATCCCTGGCCGGCGCGGCTACGGAAAAATCGCAGAATCTCTCGCTGGACGCCGAAGGCACCATCAGTCCCCGCAACCAGGCCAGCGCCATTGCGCCTCTGCTTCTCACGATGCTTGCCGGGCATGCCCTCGATCAGGACGGCAATATGACCCTTCAGACCGGAGTTGCATCAAACGGCTTTGGCTTTATCGGGCGGTTTGTCGGCATCGCAGCCGGCAGCCGCAATGTGGCAGCCGGCATTGGCTTTTACGCAGCGGGGCTTTCCGTCTATGACAACTTCCTACACAACGGACGGGATGTCGTCTTTCCGAAAGACACCCGGATTGAGATTGACACCACGCCTCTTCGCGCACCGGTTCTGAAGCCGGAGGGCCAATAGCACGATCCGTGCGGAACGCGATTACTCCCACTCGATCGTACCCGGCGGCTTGGAAGTGATGTCGTACACCACGCGGTTGATTCCGCGAACCTCATTCACAATGCGGCTCGAGATTCGCTTCAGGACTTCGTGCGGCAGGGGCGCCCAATCGGCGGTCATGCCATCTTCCGAGTGCACGGCGCGCACCGCACAGGTGTAAGCATAGGTGCGCTGGTCTCCCATGACACCCACGCTCATCACCGGCAGAAGAACCGCGAAGCTCTGCCAGATCCTGGAGTAGAGGCCTGCCGCCTTGATCTCGCCAACCACAATTTCATCCGCTTCCTGCAGAAGCGCCACCCGCTCTGGCGTCACTTCACCCAGAATGCGCACTGCCAGTCCGGGCCCGGGAAATGGCTGCCTGCCAAGAATCTCCTCGGGCATCCCCAGATCGCGGCCGATCCTCCGCACTTCATCCTTGAATAAATCGCGGAGTGGCTCGATCAGCTTGAGTTTCATGCGCTCTGGAAGTCCGCCGACGTTGTGATGGCTCTTGATCGTCTGGCTGGGGCCCTTGACGCTGCTCGACTCGATGACATCGGGGTACAGCGTTCCTTGAACGAGCCAATCCACGCCACCGCATCCCTTCGCGATCCGGTTGGCCTCATCGTCGAAGACCGCGATGAATTCAGCACCGATCCGCTTGCGCTTCACCTCCGGATCGGTCACTCCCGCCAGTTGCCGCATGAACCGCTCGCTGGCATCGACGGCCACAATGTTGAGACCGAGCTTGTCCCGAAGATTACGCTGAACATTTTGGAATTCGTTTTTCCGCAGCACACCGTTGTTCACAAAGATGCAGGTCAGTTGTGACCCAATCGCCTTGTGGACCAGAACCGCGGCCACGGACGAGTCGACGCCACCGGAGAGCCCACAGATCACATGCCCCTGCTTGACCTTCTCGCGAATGGCCGTCACCGTCGACTCAATAAAGTGCGCGGGCGTCCAGTCCCCGCGCGCGCCGCAGATGTTGAAGACAAAATTGTGCAGAAGCTGCGGGCCGAGAGGCGTGTGGTGTACCTCCGGATGAAATTGGACCGCCCAGATGCGCCGCTGCTCATTGGCCACTCCCGCGAGCGCATTCGAGGTCACCGCAGTGCGATGAAAGCCCGGAGGAAGCTCAAGAGCCTCGTCTCCGTGGCTCATCCAAACCTGCATGGAGGCCGGCAAGCCGGCGAAGAGTTGCGTATTCGCGTCTTCAATCGTCACCTCGGCATGCCCGTACTCGCGCTTGGGCGCCGAACGAACCCTGCCTCCCAGATGATGGACGATAAACTGCAAACCGTAACAGATGCCCAGCAGCGGCACTCCCGCGTCAAGAATCAGAGGATCAGCGCCGGGTGCGTCGGCGTCATAGACGGAAGAGGGCCCGCCAGAAAGAATGATGCCGATCGGTCGGTGAGCACGAATCTCAGAGACCGGCGCAGTGCAGGGGAGCACGACGGAGAAGACATTTTGCTCACGAATGCGTCGCGCGATGAGCTGCGTATACTGCGATCCGAAGTCAAGGATAACGATTGTTTGGGTGTCCACGTTTCAGTTTTGCAGGGCTCACGATGCCCTGTAAAGATTTTTGGCGGATTGACGCAGAAACCCGCTCAACCCGGAACCTGAACGCCACAGCCCGAACTCTTGGGCCGCCGCAGCCAGTCCCTCATCCTCCTGGATCGATGCGAACCGGTTCTTCTCCTCAATTGAGTGCCCTTTGCAGCGATCCTGCGTCAAAGATGCAACTGTACCTGAAGAAGGACTCAGTGGGGGGCAGGGCTCCGAAACCCGTCTTCTCCAGGCATGCCTGGAGAGGCGGAATACTGGTTTTGGGCCCAGATTGGCACGAAACTAGGCACAACCTGCCCTCGCCTTTTACAATGCATCAGGGACCCATCCCAACCCAGCTCTGCTGTGGAACTAGCAAACTTGGCGGCGCACGCCGGACCAGGGTGAAGGATTCGCATGAGGTTTAAGAAATTCGGCAAGGCCCTTCTGATGAGCGCCCTCTCAGCTGGCGGCATCCTCGGCATTACATCTTGTGTTCAAAGCTATACAGTCGGATATCTCTGGGTAACCGGCACCAATACAGCCGAGACAACAGGCAACGGTATCATCAGCGGTTTCAAGATTGACCATAATACTGGCTTCCTGACTCCCATCAACGGCCTTCCCATCTCCTCCGGCGGCGCAAATCCTGGCCGCGCCGTGGTGATCTCCGGAGGACGGTTCATCTACGTGCTCAATCGTGGAGTCAACCAGCAGGGTGGCTCAAACTGCACAACTGCGGATCCGTGCCAGTACTCGAACATCACCCAGTTTGCGGTGGGAGGAAACGGAATCCTATCCCCGCAGGAAACCTTTTACACCCAGGGAATTAACCCGTTCCGGATTATTGCGGATCCGGCGGGCAATTACATCTATGTGCTGGATCACGACGCGCCCTCCGGCGCCTCGTGCGCACTGAGCCTCGGAAACGGGATTAACTCCTGCGGCGACATTACTGCGTTCAAGATCGACTCCGCCACGGGTCGCCTTACGCTGGTGGTCAACTCTCAAGTCACAGCCGCCAACGGGGTGCCCCTTACCTACTTCCCGGTTCCGGCGAATCCCGTCGATTTCATTCTGGCTGGTGGCTACGTCCTGACAGTGAGCGGTACGCCGGCGACGGGCGACTACGTCTTCCCGTACACCTATTCGGCCGGCAATGGTCAGCTCACAGTGAACCAGAACAGTTCTCAGCCTCTGAACGTCACCCAGGCAACCGCGATCGTGAGCGGTGCGGGCTATGTGTACGTTCTTGATAATGAGCCAATCACCGCAAACGGGATCACATCCTATAGCCAGTTCATCCCGTTCTCAGTAGGCACGAACGGCGCCTTGCAGCAGCAAACGGGCGGCGCGATCCCGGATGACCCGACTCTCTCGAATCCGATCTATCTGATTTATGAGAACAAAGGCAAGTGGGTCTATGTGGCCAACCAGGGAAACAACAACACAAGCACCGGCAACCCGCAAAGCGGACTGGCCGGCTATGTGATTGACCCTGCGACACATCAGCTCAGTGAGATTCCCGGAAGCCCCTGGGGCGGCGGCGCAGGTCCGCAGTGCCTGCTTGAGGATCCGTCCAACCAGTTCATCTACACCGCCAACTACAACGACTCCACGGTAACGGGCAGGGTAATCGACCAGAACTCAGGTGTGCTCGACAATCTGCCTGGTCATGCAAACATCACCTACCCGCTCCTTGGGCCTGCTGCCTGGTGTGTGGTGAGCGGTCGTACGAGCTAATCGACTACGGCTGACCTGTTTGAATCAAGGCGAGGAATCGAGTCAACTTTTCCTCGCCTTGAAATCGGGCCCTGTTCCGATTCTTGGACACCGATGTTCGGCGAAATAGATCCCCTGGAACAGGCCAGGGTAAACCTCAAAGTTGATGAACGGATCGAATTCTGGTCCGCTGATGAAAGATGCGCATGAAGTTGAAAAGATCGAGCCAGCTTGTTCTGGTCTCCGCGGCAAGCCTGGTGGCAGCCGGACTCATTAGTGCCTGCAGCACACTCACGGCGGACTTTGTCTATGTCACGAGCGCGCTCGCAGCTGGAGCGAATCAGTATGGCGAAGTTGACGTTTTCGAGGTGAACTCTGACTCGGGACGCATGCGGCAAATCCCGGCCTCGCCCTTCCCATCCGGCGGTCGCAATCCTGTTGCTGACGTGGCGGCACCCGACAACGCGAGCCTCTACGTCGTCAACGAGGATGACAACTCAATCGTCCAGTTCATCATCGGCAATGACGGCAAGCTGTATCCGAACAGCTCGGCGAATACTCCGGGCGTCTTCCCGTTTGCAACCACAATCTCGTCGGGCACCAAGCTGCTGTACGTGCTGGATACTTATCAGCCTTTGCCGACCTGCTCCACAGCTTCACCGTGCTCCGGCTCCGTTTCGGTTTTCCCGATCAACAAGGACGATACGCTCGGCACGCCGTCAACCAACTCGTCCATCGGTGCAAGCTACTGGCCGCTGATCCTGCCCAGCAATCCCACCCACGTGATGACGCCAACCGGCCTGACCGTTGCGGCATCCGGCGCCTACCTCTATGTAACGGCGTACGACTCTACGAGCGGCGGCGGCTATATCTTTGGCTTCACGGCAAACGCCGATGGAACTCTGACAGCCCTGAACGGTGGAGTGCCCTTCGCTGCGGGCACCCAGCCATCCAGTATCGCCCAGGATCCGGTGGGAAATTATATTTACGCAACAGACCAGGCAACCGGCAAGATCCTCGGGTATCAAGAGACGAATGGATTGCTGACTCCTGTCAGCGGAAGCCCCTTCCCCTCTGGAAACGCCCCCGTAGCGATCGTGGTTGACGCGCTCGGCAAGTTCGCTTACGTCGCGAATTCGCTCGATGCCAATGTCACGGCCTACTCCATTAACAACGGTACACTGACCCGCGTAGGGACCTATACGACAGGCACGCAGCCCGTTGCAATCGGGATTGACCCATCACGGAATGAGTACCTTTACACTGCAAATTTCTTGAGCGGCAATGTTTCCGGGTTTCAGATTAATCCAACCGACGGCTCATTGCTGATTTCCCAGTTTTCACCATTCAAATCCAATGCCCAGCCGACCGCTGTGGCAGCAATCCCGCATCGGCTGCCCGGTAAATGACAGCCGTAGTTTCAAGTTGCATCCTCCCAACTGCCAAAACAGATCAAGAGGATGCGAAGACAAGAATTACCTTGCATCGGTGCAGCTAGCAATACCCGGCAATAGGCTTTTACACTATCTTCGGGTGAACTCAACCAGTCTTGCCTGGGCACGCATTATGAAGGCCCAAGACGAAGGAAGCGCATGAAGTTGAACAAACTGAGCCAGCTCTTTCTGGTCTCGTCTCTCGGCCTGATCGTGGCCTCTCTTTTGACTGCCTGCCAGTTGGTGACGATTGATTATCTTTACCTTGCGTCCGCCGGCACCGGATCAACCGGCGATGGCCAGATCCAGACATTCGCGGTCGACTCCGAATCCGGCGCTCTTCGCACAGGCCCCCCAGCGGTCTCTTCGGGCGGCATTAACCCGGTCGCAATGGCGATTGCGCCAAATGATATTGACCTCTACGTAGCCAACGCAGGGGACAGCACGGTGGTTCACTTCTCCGCCAATTACAACGGCGATCTGACCAAGAAGGATACCATCACACTCGCCGCACCTCCCGTCTCTGTCGCCGTCAATCAGGCCGGCAACTACCTCTACGTGGCCTCCGGCACAGCCTCGGCAACCTTGACCGAATACGCCCTCTCCTCATCGGGCGCAATCGGCGCGGTCACCGCACAGGAGAACCTGGTCCTGCCCGGCTATACCGGTGACCCGCTGGTGCCGACAGGGCTGGTTTCGGTCGCAGACAACAAGGCCGTGTATGTGACCGTTTACGACCAGGCCGCTTACAATCCCGGGGGTACTGTCACCAGCACCGCAAATCCCGGTTGGGTCTTCGGCTTTACGGTCGGCTCCGGCGGCACGCTTACCACCACCCTGGGTAGCCCCTACAAGGCGGGCGTGAAGCCGACTTCAATCACGGCTGATCCAACGAGCCGCTTTGCCTACGTCACAGACTATGCGTCCAACCAGCTGATCGGTTATGGAATTCAGTCAAGCGGCCTGCTCAACTTCCTGATCAATGGCCCCTTCAAGACGGGCGCTGAGCCCACATCGGTGGCAATCGATCCGCGCGGTCTGTACATGTACGTCTCGAATGCCCTCGATGCCTCCGTGTCAGCCTACAACATCGACTTAAACACTGGGACGCCTTCGGCGGTCGTCAATCCTACCGGCGCCGCGACGAATTCGACTGATTCACTGCCCGTCTGGATCGCAGTCGATCCTGCACTCGGACGTTTTGTCTACACCGCAAACTACGGTGGCAACTCAGTCTCGGGCTTCCAGCTTGACCCCAACGCAGGCACGCTGCAGCCGACACAGGCTACACCGTATCCAGCGGATTCCCATCCCACAGCGCTCGTCCTTGCGCCGCACGGGAACCACTCAACCCAATCGGTGACGCCGTAAGGCACCGGCCACCGACGAGCAACAAAACGAGCCCAATCCCATCGGATTGGGCTCTTCCCTTTTAGTATGGAAGTCTTACCTGTTTATTGATCCGGCCCTGAAGAGTGTGACCTATGCGGCATAGGCGACGTCTTTCTGTCCGAAGTAGTTTTCGACCCGGCCGGGCTGTTTCTGGATGCTTCGCAGGGCGCCGATGGCGGTGCGGGTCAG
>JAJYAE010000362.1 GCA_021779695.1 Acidobacteriota bacterium
CCAACAGCATCCGCTTCACCGCCGACGTGCTGAACGGCGTGCCGTCCATCGTGATGGGGGTGGCGGCCTATGCGCTTATCGTTAGCCCGCACATATCCTGGCTGCCGTTTCTGGGGCACTTCTCCGCGTTCTCGGGCGGCGTAGCCCTGGGCATCATGATGATTCCCACGGTGTGTCGCACGACGGAAGAGATGCTGCTGATGGTGCCGCATGCAGTGCGTGAAGCTGCCCTTGGGTTGGGTGTTCCCAACTGGCGCTCCGTGCTTTCCATCACAGTCAAGACCGCGTCGCCCGGCATCATCACCGGGTGCATGCTGGCCTTTGCGCGCGTTGCGGGCGAGACGGCTCCGCTCATCTTCACTGCGCTCGGCAACGTTTTCTGGAGCACCAGCCTCAACGAGCCCATCGCAGCCTTGCCGTTGCAGATTTACGTCTACGCAATTTCTCCGTACGATGAGTGGCATCGCCTCGCGTGGGCTGGCGCGCTGGTGCTGATTGTTCTGATTGTGCTCGCGGTATCCCTGGTACGCTACGTCACCAGCCGCGGCGTCTTGAAAGGGGCTAGTTAAGTGGGCGTTGGCATCGAGGTGACAAACCTGAACGCATGGTATGGAACCAACCATACGTTGCAGGACATCAACCTGCACATTCCGGCCAATCATGCCACTGCGCTGATCGGCCCTTCAGGCTGCGGCAAGAGCACCTTTGTGCGCTGCCTCAACCGCATGCACGAGACCAACCCCATCGCGCGGGTTACGGGTTCCGTGCGCATCGGCGACCTCGACATCTACCAGGATGCCAAGCCAGTGGAGATCCGGCGGCGCGTCGGCATGGTTTTTCAGCGGCCCAACCCATTTCCCACGATGTCCATCTATGACAACGTCGCATCCGGCCTGAAGCTGAACGGATTCAAAAACCGGCAGGCTCTTGACGAGATTGTGGAGAGATCCCTGGTGAACTCGGCGCTGTGGGATGAGGTCAAAGACGATTTGAAAAAGAAGTCGGGCGCAAGCCTCTCAGGTGGCCAGCAACAGCGCCTTTGCATCGCACGTGCTCTGGCCGTGGACCCCGAAGTGCTGTTGATGGATGAGCCCGCCTCAGCGCTGGACCCCGTTTCTACGTCGAAGATTGAGGACTTGATCTTCCAGCTCAAGTCGCAGTACACCATCGTCATCGTGACCCACAACATGCAACAGGCTGCGCGCGTTGCGGAAAAGACCGGCTTTTTTCTCAATGGGCGATTAGTGGAATTCGACTCAACGCATAAGATCTTTACGAACCCCAGCGACAAACGCACGGAAGACTACATTACAGGCAGGTTCGGATGACGCGTATTCGTTTTCAGCAAAGCCTCGACGAGCTGAAGGAGAAGCTGCTCGTCATGGCCGGCCTCGCCGAGCAGGCGATCCAGCGCGCAATTGAGGCCTATCGCGTGCGCGATCTCTCAATTTGCGATCTGGTCAGCCGCAGCGAAAACGCCATCAACCGCATGGAACGCGACATCGACCAGGCTGCTCTGGACATGCTGGCGATGGAACAGCCCATGGCCATCGACCTGCGCTTCATTCTCAGCGTGATCAAAATTAACGCCGATCTGGAGCGCGTCGGAGACGCGGCAAAAAGCATCAGCGACCGCGTGCGCAATATGGAGCAGATGCCGGTTGCGGAGCTCCCAGTCGACATACCGCGTATGGCCACACTCGCCGCTGAGATGGTGCGCAAGAGCCTTCAGTCTTTCATCGAGGGAAATCCAGAAATTGCGCGCGCCGTGCTCACCATGGACGATGCCGTGGATGCCATGAATCGCGCCGCCTATAAGGCCCTCACCAAGGTGATGGAAGAGCAGAGCGAGATTGCGCCGCAGGCTCTTAATGCCCTTATGATCTCCCGTGCCCTTGAACGCGTTGCAGACCACGCCACCAATATCGCCGAAGATGTCATCTTCTGGGTGCAGGGTGATGACGTGCGCCACCACAAAAGCGTGGCAGCGCAAAGGGATGAAAAGGCGCCGGAGTAAGAGCGATCTAGATCTTCACTTTCCACCAGTCCAGCAACTGCATGCGCGGGTAGTACAACCCCACGTGAATGGAAGCTTCACGATAGAGACTGCCCAGCAGGTCCGCATAGGTCTCCACTTGCGGCGCAAACAGCGCGCGCAGAGATGCCAGGGATGGACCCGGGCTTGGCCCACCGCCTTCCGCCGTCTTGTAGTCGATGATCCAAAGAGTTGAGCTGCCTTCCGCAAGGGGCTTATCGCCCGCCAGAAAGATGCGGTCGACGCGGATGTTGCGCACTGCGCCGTGCATCTGGCCGGCCCAGGACGATTCGCTCAAGGCTCCCTTATGCGGGTTGAGAATCCACTGTCCCTGCGGGTCATTCGAACAGGCAAGCGCCAGATCCAGCGCCTCTCTGCCCATGGAGGCCGCTTGCAATGCCGTGAAACCAGATGCGCGAGCCTGCATCAGGATGCGGCCTTCCATGCGGGTCACCGCTGCGCGGGCAGCCGGCCAGTCCATGCTTGCGCGCAGTCGGGTCAGTTCATTCAGTAGCAAGTGGACCGCGGTGCCGAGGCTCCGGGAATATGGACCGCCCTCGTGGCGCCTGTAAAGCTCAGACGACTTTGATACGCTCGCCACCTCTGCACTTGCCGTCCTTCGGCCGCGCACCAGCTCCTCAGCAACGTCCATTGACAAGCGTCGAATTGTCGGGGCGACAGCGTTTGAAGGCATGACCACCACGTTGCTTCCTTGCGAGGCCGCAATAGCGTCCAGAGTGCCGGCTGCGTCATTGTGCAATGAGGCGCGTGTCCACGATTGAAAGGCATCTTGTACCTGCGTTTGAAGCGCCGGCCACGCGGTGGCCAGCAGCGTTCCTTTTGGCGCAACAAGCGACAGATCGCCATCCTCCGCCTTGTATTCCAGACGTGCAAAGAGGTGCAGCTCTTCGCGTGCTCGCGTAGCGGCCACGTAGAGGATGCGCCGCATCTCCTGTTCCTCTCTTCTGCGCAGTTCGCGGTCCAGCCAATTCTTCGCCTGTCCACGGTCTGCCCCTTTGGTCTGCAAAGGCGCCACAAGAAACTCTGTAATCCGTTGCGCATCTTCGGATTCGAACAGGCCTCTCTCCATCCATGACAGCAGCTGATGGCGTCTGCCGCTGGCGCGCGCCTGCATCTCAGGCACAATCACCACCTCAAACTCCAGGCCCTTTGACTTGTGGATTGTCATCAACTGCACGCCGTGGGTGCTGCTCGCGTCGGGATCGGGTAATGCTTTCAAATTGTCGAGAGCTGCATCCAGTCCAGGTCCAGCCAAATCCTGCGCGCCCGCCGGGAGCCGATCCAGACAGTTCCACAGAAGGTCCAGATTCGCGCGCTCCCTGCGCCCCGCACACAGGTCGCCGCCAAGACGTCGCCAAACCTGCTGGAGCCAGGTGCCCAGGGTGGCGTTGGGCATCGCAGCCCGCAGAAGAGGCAACTCCTCCAGAGCCTCCAGCAGCCGGCGCCCGGGAACCTGGCCTTCCATAGTCAGTCTCGTGATTCGCTCCCGCAGAAGATCGGGGATCGGGCGAATCGGTACTCCTCCATCAGTCCCGGCAAGGATGTGCAAGTCACTCAGGCTGAGTCCGCACCAGGGAGCGCGCAACACGCCCAGCCATGCAACTCGGTCTTCCGGATTCAGCAGAGCCTTGCCAAGCGCAAGGGCGTCCAGAATCTCTGGCCGGCTCCTTAGTCCTTCGAGCTCGAGTGCGCGAAAGGGAATCTCTGCCGCGCGCAATGCCTCCGCTAAAGCAGACAGCACAGCACGAGTTCTTCCCAGGATCGCGATCCGGAAGGGCTTGCCCGCACTGCGCGCGTGTGCGATCCGCTCATCGAAGCTTCGAACATGGTCGGCGAGTTCCCGCATCTGAGTCTCCATCGCCATCTTCCGCAGCTCCGCTGAATCTGCGTTGCGATTGGAGCCCGGCCCGTACATTCCGGATCGGACACTCTGCGGCATAAACGACCAATGCAACTGAAAGCGTGGCTCGATGGGCGCGCCAGGTTCGCGCGCTGGCAGGGCGGCGGTAAACGTCACGTCACTGCCGTCGGGTTGTGCAAAGACTGCTTCAAAGACCTGGTTCAGGTCTTCAATCAGCACGGGATCCGTGCGGAAATTTGATTGCAAGGAAACCGGATCGAGTGGAAGCACGGCTCCGGAATCCGACTCCAGTCCACGTTTCGCGACCCT
>JAJYAE010000363.1 GCA_021779695.1 Acidobacteriota bacterium
CATGGCCGTTGGCGGAGCGGCCTACCTGGTCGCAAAGGCCATCACCAGCGCGCGCCAGTTGGCCTTCGAGGATCTCGGCATGGAAGGCATCTACGAATTCATCGTGAAAGACATGCCCGTCACCGTCGCCGTCGATTCCAAGGGAACCAGCGTCCACCAGACCGGCCCCGCCGAATGGCAAAAGCGCATCGCCAACATTCCCATCCTCCAGTAACCAGGTGCTGCCTCAAAAAAATCAGGCTCCCCATGATTGCCCACCCGCATCCGGGCACGTCATGGGGAGCCTGCAGTTTTCTGGGCGCTTACTGCTGTGCGCCGCGGTTGAAGTTCATCGTCTGTGTCGCCGTTCCGGTGTCATACACCGCCGAGCTCCACGGCACGCTCACAGTGAACTCCGCATTCGGATTGCATCCCACGATGCTCACCGTAAACGAAGCGCTCGCTGTTCCGCCTGTCCCAATATCACCCAGCATCACCGGGAAGCTCGTCGGCGCAACCACCTGCGGCGTGCAGGCCGGTTCCGTCATCTGCGTAAAGTTGATCCCGTTCAGTTCCGTGGCATACGCCGGACCCACGTTGCCATTGGTCGCCGTCACCGTCAGGATGCGCTGGTCCTGCGTCGTTGCGGCGCTTGTGATGACAAACGTCATCCCGTAGCCTGGCAGTTGCGCCGGATCGACAATCCCCCAGTACGCCGGCTTGGCCTGCAGGTTCATGTCAAACTGCAGCGGATAATCCGTTCGCACCACCGGGAAGCTGTCCAGCCACGTGTCGTCGTCGGCCATGCCCCAGATCGTCACACCACTCAGCTTGCCGCTCAATTGCCTGAAGGCATCAAAGTACTGCTTGTAGAGCCAGCCCTGCTCCGCCAGCACCGACGGCGGAATGTTGTTCCCGTAGTTCGACTTCCTATCCCCCGCGTTGTAGACACTCATGTCCAGCTCGGTCACCTGCTGGTCGATGCCCGGGAATTCGTTCGCGATCGTGTCAATCGCGCCCACCATCGCCGCGGTCGAGGGATAGTTGATCGCGTTGTGCATCTCGTGCCCCACGCCGTCGATCGGAATCCCGCGCGAACGCAGGTCCCCGACAACCTTCACAAGGCATGCCAGCCGCGCCGGGTCCGCCGTGCTGTAGTCGTTCAGGAACAGCTTCGTGCCTGGTGCCGCATACTGCCGCGCCGTCTGGAACGCAAGATCGATGTAGCTCTTGCCCAGCACTTTGTAGAACGGCCCGTGCAGCAGGCAGTCCGACTGCGAGGGATCCAGAGGCTCGTTCACCACATCCCACGCGTACACCTTGTTCCCAAAGTGCTGCGCCTCGTTCTGGATGTGCTCGATGATGTTCTGCTTCACCACCGCCTGGTTCGCAGTCGAGTTCGTGCCATCGCCATACGCATACGACGGTGTCTGTGAGCCCGAAGCCCATACCAGGTTGTGTCCCCGGATGCGCGAGCCGTTGCAGACCGCCTCACCCACCTCTGCATCCGCGTTGGCAAAGTCAAACACGCCCGGCGAGCTTTCCACCGACGCCCACTTCATGTCGTTGCCCGACGTGATGCTGTCAAAGTGCATGCCCAGCAGTTGCGCATGCGGCCCGGACACATCCGACATATCCACCGCCGCTCCCACCGGGAAGAACTGCGCCAGCGTCTTGTAAATCGACGGAATCTCCGTCTGGATCGTCGGCGGATTCACATACGTCAGTTGGAAGTCATCCAGATAGAACGACACCTGGTCATTGCCCGATGCCGGCACCGTCTGCAAGTAAAGCGACGCCTGTCCCGTGTCGTAGCTGCTCGACATGTTGTAGCCCATCACGCTGATCTGGTGCCATTGCCCATCTGCCGGCACCGTCACCCCCGGATACCCGGTCACGCTCGAGTAGCTCGTGTGCCCGCTCAGCGTCGTCTGCAGGCTGATGTTGATCACGTGATTTGTTCCATCCGCCGGCGTCAGCATCACCCATCCGCTCACGTTGTACACCGAGCCCGGATACATCTTGTCGCTCACGCTGATCTGCGGGCCGTCCCAGTTCGCGATGCGTCCCGTCGTCAGCAGACTGTGCGTGCCGCTGTGCGCCGCCACCGTCGAATTCGTCACGCTCGACTGGCCCGACCGCGAGCCCCATCCATCCGTCCCGCCGTCTTCAAACGTGCTCGCGATCCCGGTGTTGTCCTGCTGCCCCGGGTTCGGCGGAGGAGGAGCCAGCTGGCTGATCGTCACGTCGCCTACATAGAACGAGTCCGTCGCGCTGCTCGACTGGATGTAGAGCAGCAGCGTCGTCGGCGGGCCCGGCAGGTTGCTGAAGCTGAACGTCCCCTGCACCTTCGTCCACACCGCGCTCGACAGCGCCCCCGAAGTCGCAATGTTGTTGTACGTTCCGCTCGACGCGCAGTCCGCCGACTTCGTCGACATCGTCACCGTCGGATTGCTCCCGTCCGGAGCTGCAAGCAGCACGTACGCCGTCACCTGGTACGTCGCGCCGGCTACCACACCGTTCACGCCCAGCAGGTTCAGGCTCGGCCCCATGTACCCGGCCGTCCGATTCGTCACAAGCAGGCTGCCCGGGTCGCCATTCGGATCCAGCACCGGCGGCGCCGCGCTCGCCAGTGTCACGTTCCCAAACGGCATCCATCCGTCCGTCCCGCCGGCAAACGTGTACGTCGCCAGCGTCGAACCGTTCGGCGGCGGAGCCGTCTCGGTAATCACCACATCATCCAGATAGAACGACTGCGCCGTCGTCGCGCCCACCAGTTGCGCATACAGCGTCAGCGCCGTCTCGGTCGTGCTCGGCGTGTAGCTGCCTCCAATCTGCGCCCAGCCCGTGTCACTCACCGCAACTTTGTAGCTGCCGATCGTGTCGTAGCACGTCCCTCCCGAGCAGCTGGGATCGCTCCGCTTCACCGTCAGGTTCGCATTCGTCGCGGCTTCTCCGCTCGTCAGCTCCACATACCCCGTGATCGTGTACGTCGCCCCCGCCTGCAGAACGCCCGTCACTGTAATCGACGGCCCGCCCGCCCCGCTGCTGTTCGTCGTCGTCAGCAGGCTGTGCGATCCGGCATACGCCGCCGCTGTGGTGCTCACCGGCGTGCTGGCGCCGTTGAACGAGGCCCACCCGTCATTTCCGCTCTCAAAGTTGTACGTCGCCACGGTCTGCGCGCCCGCCCAGTTCGCGCAAAGTACCGCCAGCCCAGCCAACACGATCCGCAGGGCCGCGGCCCTGCTCCAGTACTTCCAGTCCACACCCCTGTCATTCGCTCGCATCGACGTCTCTCCTTGAATTGAATTCCGAACAGGACAAGCAGTCCCGCCCGTCTCGCAGGCGAGGCATCCAGAGATATGAGTAATTCGATTTACTCAACCGGCGGGATTATATTCATGATTTTCAGCGGCTGTCAAGAATTCTTCCAGCCGCTTTTCATCCAAATGAAGGAAAATTGTGCCGGACGCAGCGATCTTCCTCGCGCACCGGCGCGCGCCGGTAGGGCGCGTTCTGCGCGGTTGCGTGGCTCCGGCACGCAGTGGGATGGCAAAACCGCATCGCCGGCATCCCCATCCTCCAGTAAAAAAGCCGTGCCCCCGCCCGGCTCAATCTCAAAATCAAACGCCTCATGGCCAACCAGCCATGAGGCGTCGCACATTCTGTCACCTGTAAGCTGTCCTACCTCTTGCCAAACCGGTAAACAAATCCCCAGTTAAACCCCAGCGCATTCTGCATCGACGAGCCAAAGCCCGTCGCATAGTAGTCGCCCGCAAGCCGCAGCGAAAGATTCGGGCTCAGATTCGCCTCGCCGATAATGCTGGGATTCAGCGCATACGTCGTGCCGTCCGGGTACATGCCCAGCGCCACGCTCCCAAATCCGTTCGTGTCGCTTGAAAAATTGCTCAGCGCTACTCCGCCCAACACCCGCCCTGAAATCGAGTACTTGGGCTGCATGTAGATGCGGTAGACAGGTCCGCCCATCACCGCATATTCGCTGATGGCCGGCCGCGTCACGGACGAGGGATTCAGCCCCACATAGGCCGTGCCGTAGTAGCCGCGCCCATCTAGCGTCAGCCCCAGCCGCTCGCTCGAATAGCGCGTCACCGCCGCATCCCACGAGTAAAACGCCAGCTTCTGCACATTCGGGCCCGGCTTGTAGCGCAGGAACCCCGTGCCAAGAAACGCCTCGTACTTCGGTGAA
>JAJYAE010000364.1 GCA_021779695.1 Acidobacteriota bacterium
GGTCAGCTTCGTCAAGCGCGACGACTTCTCCAACCTCATGCTGACCGAGCCCGCCATGTCGGTTCGCGTACTGCGTGTGCTCGCTGCCGAGGTGCGCACGGCCCGCTTCGCCCTGTCCGAGTTGTAGCCGGCACCGCCCGGGCGCGCATTACAGCAGTCGAGCAAATGCGTTAGCATCCGAAGTGTGCCCAGGCTCGATGACCAAGTGCAATTTGTGCGCGGTGTAGGGCCGCGCGTGGCGGAGCTGATCGCCGCCAAAGGCATCCAGGCCGCCGAAGACCTGCTCTACCATCTCCCCTTCCGCTACGAAGACCGCCAGAATCCACGCAGCCTCGACGAACTCAAGCCCGGTGAAATGGCCAGCGTCATCGCAGAGGTGCGCGGCGCGGCCCTGCTCCGCACCCGCCGCATGCCGCTCTTCGAGCTCACCGTCGGCCAGGGCCGCCTTGCGCTCAAGTGCCTCTGGTTCAACGGCAGCTACCTCCAGGGCAAGTTCCACGCCGGCCAGACGGTCGCCCTCTTCGGCAAGGTCGAGCCGTCCCGCTCCACCAGCAACCTCAAGATGATCCAGCCGCAGTTCGAGCTGCTGCCCGACGCCAGCGACGACGCAGAAACCCGCCTGCTTGAGGTGGGCCGCATCACCCCCGTCTATGAGTCGCTCGGCGGCAGCCGCCTCGCTTCGCGCTGGCAGCGAAAGGTCATCTTCAACCTGCTTGAAAACATGCGCGGCGCTGTGCCGGAGTGCCTGCCGCAGGCCATGCTTGCGCAGCTTGGCCTGCCTGGCCGGGAGGTCGCGCTGCGCGAAGTACACTTCCCCCCCGAAGGCACGCCCATGGCGCAACTGCAGGCTTCGGCCACGCCGGCCCATCGCCGCCTCATCTTCGAAGAGCTGTTCTTCCTCGAACTTGGCCTCGAACTCAAGCGCCGCCGCATGCGCGAGCGAGCCGGCATCAGCTTCGCCACCACTGACAAGGTCCGCGAAGCCATCCGCGAGGTGCTGCCCTTCCACCCCACTGCCGCGCAAAAGCGCACCCTCGCCGAGATTGTCGCGGACATGCGCCAGCCCAGTCCCATGCGCCGCCTGCTGCAGGGCGACGTCGGCTCCGGCAAGACCATCGTCGCGTTGCAGGCCATGCTCGTTGCCATGGAAAACGGCTACCAGGCCGCTCTCATGGCGCCCACTGAAATCCTGGCCACGCAGCATTTTCTTGCCGCACGCAAGCTCCTGGAGCGCTCCTCGCGCAACTACCGCATCGTCCTGCTCACCGGTTCGCTCGACGAGGACCGCAAGCGCGCCAATCGCGGCCTCATCAACCGTGGCGAGGCGCAGCTCATCATCGGCACCCACGCGCTCATCGAGGAAAAAGTCGAATTCGACCGCCTCGGCCTGGTCGTCGTGGACGAGCAGCATCGCTTCGGCGTCTTGCAGCGCTTCCGCCTCATGAAGAAGCCCTCCCAGGCCGAGCCCGATGTGCTGGTCATGACCGCCACGCCCATCCCGCGCACTCTTGCGCTTTCTCTCTACGGCGATTTGGATGTCAGTGTGCTCGACGAGCTGCCCCCCGGCCGAACGCCCATTGTCACCCGTCGCGTCCCAGGCGAGCGCGCCGGCGATGTGTGGGAATTCGTCCGCAAGCAGGTCGCGCTGGGCCGTCAGGCTTACATCGTCTATCCCGTCATCGAGGGGACCAAAGACGACCAGCCGGAGCTGGATTTTGCCAATGACACCGTCGAAGCCGGCGCAGAACCTTCTCCGCCGCTTCCGCCGCGCAAGGCCACCCGCAAAGGCAAAACTCCGGAGCTGTTTCCTGCTGCGACGCAGGAGGCAAGTCCCACCGCAAAGTCTGCCCTCAAGTCTGCCGTGGAGATGCACGAGAAACTGCGCAAAGGGCCTTTGGCTGGCCTGCGCGTGGGCCTGCTCCACGGCCGTCTCGACGCCGACGACAAGGAAGTCATCATGCGCCGCTTCCAGCGCGGCGAAATCGATGTGCTCGTCGCCACCACCGTCATCGAGGTCGGCGTAGACGTGCCCAACGCCACCGTCATGGTCGTCGAGCATGCTGAGCGCTTCGGCCTGGCGCAGTTGCACCAGTTGCGTGGCCGCGTAGGCCGCGGAGCCGCCCGCAGCTACTGCATCCTCATCACCGGCGAGCGCATCTCCCCCCTCGGCGAGGAGCGCCTCAACGCCATGGTGCGCACCCAGGATGGCTTTGAACTGGCCGAGTTGGACCTCTCCATGCGCGGCCCCGGCGAGTTCTTCGGCACCCGCCAGGCTGGCCTGCCGGATTTCCGCGTAGCCAACCTCATCCGCGATCGCCAGTTGCTTGAGCTTGCCAAGCACGAGGCCGCCCGCTTCGCCAACGCTTCAGCAAGAGACAATGGCAGGGAAGGCGAAGGCAGCGAAGCCGAGCGCGCCCGCGTCTGGGCCCGCCTCAAGGAAGCTTGGCAGCGCCGCTACGGCCTCGTCGAAGCCGGTTGAGTCTGCACTATCCCTCAAAAACAATGATGCGCAACCCTGAGAGCCATCCGGGAGCCTCAGGGTTGCGCATGTCTTTTCAGCCAGAGCGCTATATCTAAGAACCTTTAATCTAGGATTCCTCTATTCTTTAACCCCGTCATTCCCCGGGTTCAGCCGCCAGCACCGGAACACGCCGCAACACGAGAGTCAGCGCCAGCGTCATCAGCACCACAGAAGGTCCTGCAATCACCATCCACGCCCCCAGCGCCTCGCCTGCCAGACTGCCAGACGCCCAAATCAACTTCAGCGGCGACCCATGCAGAAGCGTCTCCGCAGCCGTCGCCTGAGGATGCCCAAAGGCAAACATCCACCCACCCAGCCGCATAAACGGCAAAATCAACAGAACCTGCAGCGGCATCGCCAGGTAGTTCGCCGCCTGAATCGCCGGCAGGTTCAATTTAAGCGCCACGGCAAGCGCCGCGCACAGGAGCGTCGGAACACCCACCACGGGAATGCACCCGACGGCAAAGCCCAGCGCCAGCGTCAAAGCCAGCTTGCGCGGAGAAATGCCCTGCAGCAGCCATCCCTCGATTTGTCTCTTTCGTCCGGCCAGCCACCTGCTCATCATGTCCCTCACATTACCCGTACGTAAGCAAACTGCAGATGGATTTCTCGTGAATATTCAACGGAGGAAACGCCTCTGTTAATACGAATCCAGCATAGCTCCGGTTCTCAAATCTGGCTGTCCCACATTCGGCGCATCCAATTCCACCAAAGGTGGGATAAGGAATGTTGCTTATTTAAATAATAACAAACAAGTTATTTCACCGTCATACCTGTTGCTGAAACAGTCTCCGTCGGGCATCGTCGCAACCACCTGCTCCACCTTCAAGTCCAGAGCCGATGTTCCTTCCACGGCCAGGTCAGCGCGCGCCGCCGATGGGCGCACCCACTGGAGACTCGCCGGCCTTACGGTCGCCTCATATTGCCGCCGCACCGATTCCGCCGTTCGGCCCCGCTCGTCCATGTCCCGCCGAAGCCGCCGCTCAAAGCACACCTCGTCCGGTGAATCCACATATATGCGCAAGTGATAAAGAGGCAGTAACGCCGCATAGTGCAGGGCAAACAGGCCCTCGACCAGCAGAAACGCGCCCGCTCGCACCGTTTCTGTCCGGTCCGCAATGCGAATGTAGGTTGAGAAATCGTAGAGCGGCCGCTCGATGGTCTCGCCCCGCGCCAGGGCCGCCACATGCGTCGCCAGCAGAGGGCTTTCGATCAGCGCCGGGTCATCGAAGTTCTGCCTTGCCCGCTCAGCCGGCAGCAGGTGCGCCAGGTCGCGGTAGTAGTTGTCCAGCGGAAAGTTCACCCCGCCCAGTTCGCGCGCCAACTCGGCTGCCAGCATGGTTTTCCCCGACCCGGAAGCTCCCGCAATCCCCAGCACCACCGGCGGAAAGGGCAGCCGCGCCATCGGCGGCCCGCCGGAAATTCCACTCAAGGTTCCGCTTCCAGCAGGGTTGAGATGCCGGGCCCCAGTTGCTCCAGCAGCCGCGCCAGCCGCCAGCGCACCTGCCGTCCCGTCTCAAATACCTCCGCATGACTCAGCGGCGTCGCACTCAGCCCTGCCGCAAGGTTCGTCACGCAGGAGATGCCCAGTACCTGAATCCCCATATGCCGCGCCACAATCGTCTCCGGCACCGTGGACATGCCCACCAGCGTGGCCCCCA
>JAJYAE010000365.1 GCA_021779695.1 Acidobacteriota bacterium
CGGCCGTCTCGTCAAGGCCGAGCGCAAAGCCCGCATGGGCCGCAATCCCCAGACCGGCGAGGCGATCAAGATCAAGGCCAAGACCGTTGTCAAGTTCCGCGTGGCCAAGTCCGCCAAGGACGTTATCGCGCCTCCGAAGAAGTAGCACTCCGGACTGCAGACACAGAAAACGGAGAGCGGCCCTCGCGCTGCTCTCCGTTTTCTGCTTTCGGATTTCTACTCGATCTTTCCCGGCTTCTACTGCGCTGTCGCCTGCCCAATCTTCGATTCCTTCACAAGCGCACGCATCACCAGTGATGCGCCAAACGAAACCAGAATCACCCGCAGAATCGTTTCGTTGTTGTATGTCCACGAAAAGCAGCTCAGCGCAATGAAGACACCGATGGGCGCCAGCTCATTGAGCACGGCCCACACCCAGTGCGCCTTTTCGCCGCTGGCTTCCACGCTCGTCCTCAGCCGGGGCAGCAACCGCGGCACGGCCCGCAGATACGCCTGATACGTCTCGCCCAACTGTGCCGTCAGGTGCGCCTCTTCGGCCAGAATCAGCCGCACCAGAAGCACGCTCACCAGCACCAGCGTAAAGACCGCGCCCGTCGGCGGCATCGCAAAGCCCATGGCCACCATCATGAAGAGGGTTCCCAAGTATAGCGGATTGCGCACAAAGCGATAGGGTCCGCTCGCCACCACGCGATGGCCCTGCATCTGCCGATCAAGCATCGTCTGCGCGCCCAGGTAGGCCGTGCCGCTTACGCGCAGCAGAGCACCGCCCAACGCCAGCAAGGAGGCCAAGCCGATCACCGCAGGCGCCGCCAGCGTAAAGGGCAGAAGCCCTGTGCGGCTTAGCTCCAGCGCCAGCCACTCCAGCGCTGGGATCCGCTGCCCAACCCCCCAGGCCTCAATCCAAGGCGACCAGAAGCCCAGGGCCACGAGGATGACCATGAGTAAGAACCGCAGGCGAAATTCCAGTTTCGTCGCGCGCATCCGATTCTCCCGTGATTGGAGTGTACCAACCGCTGTCCTGGAATACGCGCGGCTCCATTGCTTTCCTGTTACGCAAAGTTCTACTTCGCCGGATCCACCAGCGCCCCGTACACCACGCTGCGGCTCAGGTACTGGAGGTTCTCGCTGGTGGGCTTGGCGCCCATGCGCTGAATCATGCCCACAAAGACGATGTCATTCGTCGGATCGATCCAGAACCATGTGCCCGCCGCGCCATCCCAGAAGAATGTGCCCTTGCCCTCCGGCAGGTCAGCCGTCGGCGGGTCATACACCACCGCGCAGTTGTAGCCATAGCCAAAGCCCGGCCGCATCACCTGAGAGCCAATCTTGAACTCTCCCGTCAGCAAGCTCGGTGGCAGATGATTTGAACTCATCAGGTGCACCGTCGCCGGCGATAAAATCCGCTGCCCATTGAGTTGGCCCTGATCGAGAAGCATCGTTGCAAAGCGGTAGTAATCTTCCGCCGTCGACACCATGCCGCCGCCGCCCGATGGCAAGCTCGGCTCATGCGCGAAGTCGCGCTTGTTCACCGTCTGGGGGCCATGGTCAGAGAGCCCGCCGTTCGGGTCCACCCAATAGACGGTGGCAAAGCGCTGCCACTTGTCCGGCGGCACGTAAAAGCCGGCGTCCCGCATGCCCAGCGGCTTGAAGATCTCATCGCGATCAAACTCCGGCAGCGTCTTGCCGGAGAGTTTCTCCACAATATATCCCTGAACATCCATCGACACCGAGTACACCCACTTCGTCCCCGGCTGATAGAGCAGCGGAATCTGCGCCAGTTTCGTTACGAATTCGTGCAGATCTTTCGACTGGAAGAGATTCGCGTCGCGCACCATCTTGTCTACCGGCGTATCGCCAAAGATGCCGTACGTGAACCCCGCCGTGTGCGTCATCAGCTCATGCATCGTCGGTGGATGCACTGGGTCAACCAGAATCATCTTTCCGTCCGCACCCACGCCCCCATAGACCTTCAGGTTCTTGAACTCGGGAACGTACTTCGAGATGGGATCACTGGGCAGCCACTTGCCCTGCTCATAGAGAATCATCATCGCCGTCGCTGTAATCGGCTTCGTCATCGAGTAGTCGCGGAAGATCGTGTCCGTCGTCATCGGTGTGTGGCTCGCAATATCACGCATCCCGTATGCGCGATAATCCACCACTTTGCCGTGCCTCGCCAGAATCGTCACCACGCCGGCGACCTGCTGATTCTTCACCGCATCCTGCATCAGCGTGTGCAGCCGTTCCAGCCGATCGCTGGAGAAGCCCACACTCTCGGGTTTCACCGGCGTCATTTCAACCGTTGCGCCCGTCGCCCCCTGCGCGTGGCGCGCCTGCGCCGGCGCCAGCACTGCAACCAACGCAAGCACGGCGGCAACCGCCGTCCGCGCACCCCAAGCCAAATCACTCCGCTGCATTCCGCCTCCTCGCAACCTGCCCGCGCACCGGTACCGCGCATTTCGCTGCGCGCTACACCCGGCTCAATCGTCGCACCCTTTATAGCAAACCGCGGCAAGCATGCGCAGGCCCCCATGGCGCACCCTCCTCTACACTGTCTTGAGAGCATGAGCGAACCCGTTTTCATCAACGACACCATCGCAGCTGTCTCCACGCCGCCCGGCCGCGGAGGCATCGGCATTGTGCGCCTCAGTGGACCTGCAGCCAGCTCTATCGCCGCGCAGCTCGTCGCGCTGCGTCAGCCTCTCGAGCCGGCACATGCGCGCCTTGCCGACGTGCTCGACGCAGATAATGCCGTTGGTGGTCGCATTGATGAAGCGGTCGTGACCTGGTTTGCCGCCCCACACTCGTACACAGCGGAAGACGTGGTGGAAATCGCTGCGCACGGATCACCGGTTATTCTTGACCTGCTTCTGCGCCACGCGATCGCGCTCGGCGCTCGCCTTGCAGAGCCCGGCGAGTTCACCCACCGCGCTTTTCTCGCCGGCAAGCTCGACCTCACGCAGGCCGAGGCAGTCCGCGACCTCATCGACGCGCAAACGCTCGCTCAGGCACGCCAGGCCGCCAGCCAAATGGGCGGCGCGCTCAGCCGTCGCGTACAGCCGCTCAAGCACTCCCTCGTCGAGCTCATCGCGCTGCTGGAAGCGGGCATCGACTTCGCCGAAGACGACGTCGCAGTCACGCCGCAAGCTGAGATTGCCCGCCGCATCGACGCGCTCACTCCTCCGCTCGCCGCGCTCGAAGCCTCCTTCGCCCGCGGCCGCATCGTGCATGACGGCCTTACCCTCGCCATCGTCGGCCGCCCCAACGCCGGCAAGAGCTCGCTCTTCAATCGGCTCGTCGAGCGCGAACGCGCCATCGTCACCGCCGCACCCGGCACCACGCGCGACCTCGTCACCGAGCGTATCGCGCTTGACGGCATTCCCATCGAGCTTGTTGACACCGCCGGGCTCCGCGAGGCGCAGGAGGAAGCCGAGCAGATGGGCATTGCGCGCAGCCGCGAGGCGCTTGCCGACGCCGCTATCGTGCTCGTCGTTCTGGACGCCACGCAGCCACTCAATGACGAAGAGCGTACATTGCTCGCTTCGATAGAAGGCCGCCCCGCCGTCGTCGTCATCAATAAGTGTGACCTGGACCCGGATCTGGGCGGCACGAAACATCCTCTGGCCGTCTCCACGCCAGTGCTGCACACCTCTGCCATCACCGGCGAGGGCATCCTCAATCTCCGCCAGCGCATCGTTGCACTCGCCACCGGCGGCGCCGCTGCGGAACCCGGCATGCTCACCAGTCTGCGCCATCAGCAGGCGATTGCCACCGCACGCACTGCGCTGGATGATGCCGCTCGAGCCAACAGCGAGGGTATCCCACACGAGATGATCCTCATCGATCTCTATCGTGCGCTCTGGGCACTCGATTCTCTCACTGGACAGACCACCCCCGACGACGTCCTTAACCTCATCTTCTCCACCTTCTGCATCGGGAAATAAGCTTCGGCGGCGGATTGCTGCCCCTGAAATGCAATTGTCCAGCATTCAAAAGCCTATCCTGGAGGCGGACTCCCTCAATTCTCGCCTTCTTATTGATCCTGTCCTGCAAGGGTCAGACGTGTGCTGCATAGCAAACGTCTTTCTGCTTGAAGTCTCTCAACTGGTCGTGGCTGTTTCCGGATACTGCGCAGGGCACCGATGGCGGAGCGTGTCAGAGCCATCCTGGTCCTGGACAACTG
>JAJYAE010000366.1 GCA_021779695.1 Acidobacteriota bacterium
GATGTAGGGATCTCCCTTGCGGAAGTTGGTGAGGTAGTCGGGTCCAGGAGAGCGCTTTCGGCGAGGCTCTACATATCTCAGATAGTTGTGCTATCCTGAGAAATGCCATGAAGCGCGCCGCTCTCTACCTCAGAGTCTCGACCGCCGACCAGCACCCGGAGACCCAGCTCTACGATCTTCGGCAGCTCGCCGCCCAGCGCGGCTTCGAGGTGGTGAAGGAGTACACCGACCGGATCTCCGGCGCCAAGGCCCGGCGGCCGGGGCTGGACGAGATGCTGCGTGATGCCCGCCGCGGCCGGTTCGAGGTTGTCATGGTCTGGGCCTTCGACCGCATCGCCCGGTCGGTGACCCACTTCCTCCAGGTGCTCGATGAACTGAATCACCTGGAGGTCGAGTTCATCAGCTTCCGCGAACAGATCGACACCGGCGGCCCGCTGGGCCGCGCCGTCGTGATCATCGTCGGAGCCATCGCCGAGCTGGAGCGCTCGCTCATCGTCGAGCGGGTGCGCGCCGGCATGCGGCGCGCTCAGCTCGAAGGCCGCAAGCTCAGCCGGCCGGCGCTGGAACTGGATCGCGAAGCCATCTTCCGCGACCGGCAGCGGGGTATGAGCCTCGGCCAGATCGCACGGAACTACGGCATCAGCCGCACCTCCGTCCACCGCGTGCTCACGCAGAAACTCCCTGTCCAACCGGCTGTTCCAAAAAGGTCGCTCCAGCGCCTCGCCTAACCACCACAAAACAAACAGCCGGATTTCGGCGATCCGGCTGTTCCCAAAGGTGTGGGTTCGGGAACAGATCAACAGAGCGCAGACCCCATAAGCGGGGCAAGCGCCATGTCACATTGCTCCCATGGTGGGAACATGCTATATTGGTTAACGTGAGAGTGATTGCGCGCGGCACCTTGAACGATTTCGTGCGGAATAGAGTCGAGCGGAAGCTGCAGAGAGCAGTGAAGGCGCAGCTGGATGCTTGGTTTGCTGAAGCGGCTAAGGCAACCTGGAGAAGCTCCGCAGAGCTCAAAGCGCAGTACAGTTCAGCCAGCATCATTTCTTCAGATCGAGTGGTATTCAACATTAAAGGAAATGACTATCGGCTGATCGTCGCGATCAACTATCACTACCAGGTGCTCCTTATAAAGTGGCTTGGAACACATAAGGAGTAAGACCAAATTGACGCCGGGAAGGTGGAATATGAAAAAGAGCGCTATGCAGATTCATCCAATTAGGAGCGAGAATGACTACGACCGCGCTGTTGCCCGGATTGGACAACTCATAGGTGCTGCCCCGGAATCTCCGGAAGGGGAAGAACTGGATGTACTCGCCACACTCGTGGACGCATATGAAGCAAAGCATTATGTGATGGATGTACCTGATCCTGTCGTGGCCATTCAATTCCGTATGGAGCAGCAAGGGCTAACGCGGAAGGACCTGGAGCCAATGATTGGGAGCCGTGCGCGGGTTTCTGAAATTCTGAATCGCAAACGGAGCCTAACACTGGAAATGGTTCGGCGGCTAAAGTTCAACCTTGGAATCCCAGCGGACTCATTGATCGGCGGTAAGAAGAGTGTTGTACGCGAACATGCTCATGTAGGCACTGCCAAGAAGGCTCATCCAACACGGGCGTTTACGACAAAACGAGTTGCGACGGATACCCGCAGACCGAAGGAGGCTGTAGGTTCCTGAACTTGCCGTCTGGCCCGCGCGTAGGCAGACTAAAGAGATCGAGAACGCCTTGCCTCTTCATTGTGTCCGCGGCCTGTGTTGATCTCCTCCTGAAGGTGTGAGTTGAGAAACAGCTCCGCCCTAATACAACAGCTTTACCTCAACACAGGCCACATAACGACACAAGTCGGAGTTCGATGAGTGACTTGGCGATTATGCGCTTATTGAGAACTCGCCCTTGCTTCGGACATGATTCCGGAAATCCTAATCTCATATCGCTCCTTTGCCGACACGAGTGAAGTTTGGATGCACGGTATCAATCGATGCCAACAGTGAGATAACCGGCCGATATTCTGAATTGCGCCAGTCTTACCTGGCTGCTCGATTCCGCGTACGACGGTGTCAGTGTGAGCACGTCAGGAGAGGCGGCACTGGCCACAGGGCGTGAACTTCGGCTTGAGCTCGTTTAGCAGAACAGCCGCTTCTCTTTCGGCGCGTGTCCGCCCCCAATTGGTTCGGGCTTACCGCGCAAGATCTTGCCCCTGCATCGCCGTTTACTGCCATTTTTTCTAGCCACATGCTCAAAATCACCAAAAGATGGGGGTTCAGAAACAACCCTTCAGGCGATAGGCGCCGTGCAAAGTCATATATAACTTCCGGCATAAGTTAGGAGTCGGGCGGGCAGGGATGAATCTTCTGAGGGGTGGGGATCATTATCAGCGAAATGCCCGCGATTGTTTCGCTTAGCACCTATGGGCATGCTGAACGGCAATGCCTACGGCACGTGGGCTGAAATAGGCGTATGCTTGAGACAGAAGTAGTCCTTCCCTTCTCGCCTTCGGCATTCCATGCTTCGCTCCAGACGAGTACCTTGCAAGTACGCAACCGTACGACTGGAGCCGCGATGGTTCTCATCAAGAAGCGCGATGTAGAGAGTTACTTTTCTTCCCACAAACCTAAAGGGGTAGGTACGTTCCGGCCGGTAAGCCAGCCCGATGCCACCGGTTTCTCGGATGGGGAGTCTGGAAGCGCAGCCGTCAATTCAGAAGATTCGGCCGGAGATACACTCACGCAGCCAACGTCGAGTGGAATAAAAATGCCAGTGACTGGAGTTGCACTCAGTGCCAGTGCACCCTTGATACCTGCCGCATCCAAAAGCGCGCAAGCGTGAATCTGCATTCTGTTTTCCTGCGAAGCGGATGCGTCCTGCCGGATCGGTTGGACCCTCTCCAGCCACCCATCTGCGAAGGATGGACTCGTGTGGATGAGATTCCTGCGCCGGTCTTCGATACGATGATTCGCCAGGCGGGTTGGCATTTCATGTGGCTGCAGGGAGCCTGTTCTCGAAGGGGATTTGGGTCAACGCGGGGAGTGGCGACTCAACGTGCCTTGGTTCGCGCGCTCGTAGGCGTATCGAGGCGATTCAATGCCGCAGAGCTTGATGCTGTTCATGTCTCAAAGTATCCAGGACTTCAGGTCGCAAACGTCACAGTACAACCCCGCCAGATTCAGCGACACGCCTCGTTGAGCATCTCCGATGTCCGAGATCCACAGTCGGCCCTGGAATTATAAGCGGATTGTCGTAGCACATGAGAGCCAGATTCTGAACTGCATGCTGTGGGTCCGCTCGAACAGTGTGCGGTACATCCAAACACGGCCTGAATTCCGATTGAAAGCAGGATTAAGATGTCTCTCCAAGAAACGATGAGTTCGCCAGGGCTGTCTGGGGCGCTCGCTCCTGTGGCTTCATCCCCCGCCGTACTGAAAGCTTGTACCCTGCCCTTGCCTACGCGCATCGCGTTTGTGGGGAATTATCTGCCGCGCGAATGCGGGATCGCCACTTTCACGACCGACTTGTGTACAGCGATAGCGTCCGAATTCGGAGATGGACGTCTGTTTGCGATTCCTGTCAACGATCCCGATTCGAGCTACGATTACCCCGAGCAAGTTCGCCTTGAACTTACGCAGGAGGATCTTGGCTCCTATGAGCGAGCAGCGGAATTCCTCAACTTTAATGGCAACGACCTTGTCTGCCTGCAACATGAGTATGGCATCTTCGGAGGCGCCGCGGGCCGCTACGTTCTGGCTTTGCTTCGCAAACTGAAGATGCCGCTGGTAACAACGCTACACACTGTTCTGCGCGAGCCGGACGCAAATCAGCGCATCGTGCTCGAAGAGATTGCGCAGCTCTCTGATCGGCTGGTTGTCATGAGCGAGCTAGCCGCCCGACTGCTGCGCGAAGTGTATGCGGTGCCGGCCGGAAAGATCGACGTGATTCCACACGGCGTGCCGGATCTGCCGTTCATGGACCCGAACTATTTCAAGGACAAGTTTGGCACAGAAGGTAAGTCCGTCCTGCTCACGTTTGGATTGCTGTCGCCAAACAAGGGAATTGAAAACGTGATTCGTGCGTTGCCTGCCATTCTGGAACGGCACCCCAACGTGGTCTATATCGTCTCCGGAGTCACTCATCCACATATTCGGCGACGCGAGGGCGAGCGCTACCGTGAAGA
>JAJYAE010000367.1 GCA_021779695.1 Acidobacteriota bacterium
ATTACTGTAGCATTGGTCGGCGCGCTTCAGAACTTTGTCGCCGAGATGCTTGAAGAGAGGGCAGATAGCCTTGCCGATACCTGGGAAGAACTTGGGAAGATTGAACAGCGGTATGTTGCCGCCCAGAGCAGGCGCCGAATTGTCGAAACGGTGGAGTCAATCGGAGAACGGGACCTCAGTGACCCGGACAAAGTTGAGAAGCTCCGAGCGATTCTGATTGAAACTGCAAGTTGGCAAACCCAGCCAAGTGCATTGGCCCGGTCTAGAAGTCGCGAAAGACTTGCGGGGTTTCTACAAGACAATGGGAGCAAGGCACTCGATAAAGTACTTCTATCGCACAGTCAGTCGAGTCATACATTTTTCGATTGGTTAGCAAAGGAGCATCCCAGATATCGCGGCGCATACGACCTATTTAATTTGATGGTTGCAACTCGGAACGATGTCGCACATGGCACTTTTCTTCGGCAAGTAACTCTAAGGGATGTTCGCATATATCGAGCATTAGTTTATCGGCTCATTGGGATGATAGTGCCGTATACCTCCGCGAAGTAAGCCAAAATCTGTGAACCTTGGTGCCCCGCCAGCCGCCCCATCCCAAACGCGCCTTTTGCGTTGAGAGTGGGAAAACACGCTCCCATCCCAGCCCTTCACAACCTGGGCGCACACACCCCAAACACAGCGCGGGCGGAGCGCCAACCGCCGCTCCGCCCGCACCTTCGCTCAGCAGTGCCTCAGCTACTTGTACTCTCCCTGGCTCTTCATCAGCTCATCGCGATGCGCGCTGTCCACCACCATCGAGCCAAACGCCTGCCCGTTCAGTGGATCCTTCTTCGCCATCTCTCGAATCGCAGCCTGCACCGTGTCCAGGCCCTCCGGCTGCGGCGTAATGTAGACGATCCCAAACATCCCCGGCGCATGCGTGTGGACCGCCTGCGTGTCGATCTCGTACTCGAGGATGGTCCCGTCCGCCAGCAGCTTCTCCAGCAGCGGCACGATGAAGTGCTGGCTCAGATTCTCCAGCGCATCATCCGGCGCATCTTCCTTAAGTTGATACTCGGCCACCCGAGTATATGCACCCTTGTAGGGCCCCGATTTCCAGTTGTAATACCGCGCGACCAGCACCTCATCCCAGTGCTTGGCCGTGTTCAGCGCCGCCGAGCCAGCGTCCGCTGAACCCCGCGCAGCGTCCATCGCCTTCACCATGCCCGCCATTGACATCGAAGACCACCACACATCGTGCGTCTCCGCGTCCGGCCCATGCACCAGGTTGATGTCCATGCCAAAGCCGACGATCGTGCCATCGGACTTCGCCTTCGCCAGTGCTGCGTTCACCGGCGAATCCACCTTCTCCATTTCTGCCCAGTTCGCCCGGGCCACCTGCCAGTTCGCCACGTACGTATACATCGGTGGCTTCGGTTTCACTTCTTGCGCCTGCATCGCCGCTGGCAGCGCACAAAGGATGAGGATTGTCAGCCCGTACAAACCCGTGGAAATGAGCCGAATTCTCTTGCACATACATCGACCTCCACTGTGATTTAGCCAGCGCTTGAGCGGGGGGATTTCTGGCAGTGCGGAGTATAGCGGAGGAATGGCAACTTGGTCAGAGACATTTTTCCGCCCGTCCGCCGGGTGCGGACGCCCTATCCCAGCCCTTCACAACCCCGGCTCACATCGCCCCAAAAACACTATGGGCGGAGTGGCAACCCCACCCCGCCCGCTTGCAGCAGCCCGCCGCCGTTACTTTACCGCCACCGCGCCCTGCCGCTCTTCCATCGGAATAAACGCCAACTTCCGTCCGCCGGTGTAGATCTGCCGCGGACGCGCAATCTTCTGCTCCGCGTCCCTGTGCATCTCTTCCCACTGCGCCAGCCACCCCACCGTCCGTGGAATCGCAAACAGCACCGTGAAGAACTCTGGCCTGAACCCCACCGCCTGGTAGATGATCCCCGAGTAAAAGTCCACATTGGGATACAGCTTCCGCTGCACGAAGTACTCGTCCTCCAGCGCAATCCTCTCCAGCTCCAGCGCAATGTCCAGCCGCGCGTTGCGTCCCGTTACTTCAAACACCTGGTCCGCCGTCCACTTGATGATCTTCGCGCGCGGGTCATAGTTCTTGTACACGCGATGCCCAAAGCCCATCAGCTTCCCGTGTCCGTCCTTCACCTTCTTGATATAGGCCGGCACGTTGGCCTTCGTCCCAATCTCGTCCAGCATCTTCAGCACTTGTTCGTTCGCGCCGCCATGCAACGGACCCGACAGCGCCGCCGCCGCCGCCGACAGCGAAAGATACGGATCCGCCTGCGAGCTCCCCACCGCGCGCATCGCGCTCGTGCTGCAGTTCTGCTCGTGATCCGCGTGCAAGATGAACAGCACATCCAGCGCCCGCGCCAGCACCGGGTTCGCCGCATACTTCGGCTCCACCATCTTCCACAGCATGTTCATAAAGTTCTCGGTGTAGCTCAGATCGTTGTCCGGATACACATACGGGAACCCCACGCTGTGCCGGTAGGACATCGCCGCCAGCGTCGGCATCTTCGCAATCAGCCGCTTGATCTGCCGCATCCGGTTCTCCGGGTCCAGCACATCCTTCGCCTCCGGATACACCGTCGACAGCGCCGCCACCGAGCTCACAAACATCGCCATCGGGTGCGAGTCGTAGCGAAACCCCTCCATAAATCTCTTCGTCGTCTCGTGCAGCATCGTGTGGTGCGTGATCTCGTTCACCCACTCCTTCAGCTCCGCCTGGTCCGGCAGTTTGCCAAACAGTACCAGATACGCCACCTCCAGAAACGTGCAATGCTCCGCCAGCACCTCAATCGGATACCCGCGATACTCCAGAATCCCGCGGTCCCCATCAATATAGGTAATGCTGCTCCGGCACGACGCCGTATTCACATACGCCGGGTCGTACGTCATCAGCCCAAAATCCTCCGCGTCCGTGCGGATCTTGCGCAGGTCCATCGCGCGCACCGTCCCATCCTCAATCGGCAGCTCATAGGTCTTTCCGGTGCGGTTGTCCGTAATCGTCAGCGAATTCGATGCCATAACTCATGTCCCTTCGGTGCCAGAATCATTGATCCCCCAACACCGGCTCCAACACACCCCGGTCGGGACCTCTATGCATCGATTCCCTGCGCTTATAGCAACGGTTGTCTGTGACTGCAATCACTCGCACTTTGGCGGGCCGATTATCAAAGTCGCTGTCAGCCTTGGATCCCTCCACAGGCGGCTCAGATGCCGGGCGAGCGAATCAAATTCCTCACCGAACATGTTGCCCCCGGTCCCTCGCATTTGGGGACCGGGGAAACGATGCGTATCCTCCACTCAAAAAATGGATGCCCTCGGCCCGCCTGTTCACACCCGGAAAAGCACAGCCACCGCGCTTCGTATCAGGGCACGACTTCAGTCGTGCCCCAAGAGCTGCAAAATCCAGTAGGCTTCAGCCCTTGCCATTGGCGCATGGCCCCGGCGTCCGTCGGCCCACCCATCCAGTCCCCATTGGCTGGTGGCCGAGGATCGCGGAAGGAACGAAGCGCGTTTCCCCACTGAAAATTGATGCCCCAGGTCCGTCTGTTCAAACCTGGGAAAGCACGATCCCCATCCCGCCACCGCCAAGCTAGGAGCTAGCAGCTGGAAGCTGCCTATCCGTCAAAGCCCTTTGTGCAAATTATTTTCTAACCCACTCATTCCAAACACAATTTTCCCCGGCCCGTTTTGCATGTTGATTCCGCCAAAAGCGCACAATGGAACTAATCATGAAATGCCGCGCCCTCCAACCCGTAGCCCCGAGCGCTTCGATGGGAAAAGCTTTGTCCGCCGCGCCCCCGGTCCGCACCGAAAACAAATACCCCCTCCCCCAGTACGATATTTTTCTTTTCCACATTTTCTTTGCATGTTTTTGCGAAGCCATTTTCGCCCCAGCTTCGCTTTTCACCACCACACTTGACGCTCTGCGCGCACGGCACGATACTCGCCTCACCCCACGGAGGTCCTCATGTCCGGATTCCTGCGCATGCGCTTTCTGCCCCAAAGTACCGATGCCGGCCTGCTCGCGCTGCGCCTCATCGCCTGCCTCAGCCTCTTTCTCAAGCACGGCACAGAAAAGCTCTTCGGCTTCTCTGCCATGAACGCACACTTTCCCGGCGTGGCGATTCTGGGTGTCTCGC
>JAJYAE010000368.1 GCA_021779695.1 Acidobacteriota bacterium
CCAGGGCGAGGTGCGGCTCAAGGTGCAGGCCTGCGGCCTCAATCGCGCCGAGTCAATGTTTTATCACGGGCAGTATCTGGAGCAGCCGGAATTACCCTCCCGCCTCGGGTATGAAGTGGCTGGCGTGATCGACGCCGTCGGCGAGGGCGTCGACAAGGGTTGGTTGGGCAAGCCTGTGTCGACCATTCCAGGTTTCTCGATGAATCGGTACGGGACGCTGGGAGAAGAGGCCGTGGTGCCGGTGACAGCGCTGGGCGAATACCCTCGGAACCTGACGCCGGTTGAGGCGACGGCCATCTGGATGCAATATCTGACGGCCTATGGTGCGCTTGTTCACTATGGTGGCGTCCAAGCGGGAGATTTCGTTTCCATCCCCGCAGCCTCTTCGAGCGTCGGCCTGGCGGCCATCCAGATTGTGCGCGATGCCGGCGCAACCGCCATTGCCGTGACCCGCTCCAGCGCAAAGAAAGATGAACTGCTCGCTCTGGGCGCACATCATGTGATTGCGACTGCGGAGGAAGACTATGTTGCCAGGGTGCAGCAGATTACTGGTGGCAAGGGGGTTCGCCTGACTTTCGACCCTGTCGCGGGCCCATTTGTTGAGACTTTGGCCGCCGCCGCGGCACCCGGGGGAATCATCTTTGAGTATGGCTGGCTTTCGGGCTTGCCCACACCCTTTCCGCTCTTTGCCGCGCTGGGTCGTGGATTGACCGTGCGTGGCTACGTGCTGATGGAGATCACGATGCAGCCGGAGCTACTTGCCAAGGCGAAGCAATACGTCGTGGAGCGGCTTGCGAACGGACGCTTTGTCCCGAAGATCGCAAGGACATTTGCACTTGCGCAGACCGTAGAGGCCTACCAGTATCTTGAATCGAACCAGCAAGTCGGCAAGATCGTGATCACCGTGCCGTAGGCTGAATCAGGCCACGGCAGGGGGCGCTACCGGATGAGCGCGACTGGAGGCTGCGGATTGTGCTGCTGCTTGCGCGGCAGCTTGCTCCTCGGCTTCCAGCTTGCTGCCAACCTCTGCGGCCGCCTGCGCCAGTACCCTGTGATGGATGGTAAACAGCGCCAGTTCCAGACGATCGCTCACTCCGGTCTTGTCGTAGATGGAGCGGAGATAGTTTTTGATGACCTGCTCGGTCGTCTTGAGCCGTTGTGCGATTTCGCGGTTCTTGCAGCCCTGAACGATGAGAGCTACGATGCGCATTTCCTTGGGAGTCAGGCGGTCGCGTACGCGAGTTCCCACCACATCATCTTCCGGAGAATCAGCGAACTGAGGTTGAGACGGCACGGAGATTTCTCCAGCGCCCACGCGATGTACGCACTCGACCAGCGATTGACCGGTAACGTTGCGAAAGACCACGCCACGGAATCCAAGCTGTGTATAGCTGGCGGGGTTCTCGTGATTCTCGGCAATGACAATACCACGGCTTCCAGCAGCATCCAGCAGCACGCGCATACGTCCCATGTCCGGCTTCAGAGAGGCTGCAAACAAAACAAGCGCTCCCGGGAAAGTCGTGATTGCGTGCATCATCCGTTCCACGTCCGTGCATTGCGCGATGATCCGCAACTCTTCGTCCATGGCAAGAACCTTAGCAGTCCCGGCACGAAAGATTGCCTGCGAATCGGCTAGGATGATCTTCTTCATTCGTTACGCCTCTTCTGTCCCACTCGCCTTGCTTGCCTGTTCTCGTTAGGCTGTGGCAGCACCGACCAATCCGGAGCCTGCCTGCGGGGACGCTATCACGCGCCTATACGAACGTAGCCCGCTCCTTCGCTTGAAGCCATCCGAACCCTGTCACTGAAACCGCTGCTCATCTACCCAGCGTTCGAGCTTGGTCTTTCCGGGTCCGAAGTACCTAAACTTAGGTAACGTGTCCCTACCATCAGCTTACCGTGCAATTGCCTAAACTGGCACAAGAATCTGCAATTGATGTGATTTGTCGCACAGTAACTGAGTAGTTTCGGCCTCAATCGGTGGAAAAGTCGCTGTGAGGGGATGCGGCTAGGGTCCACCCCGCTCCCGGGAGCACTGGCACACCTCCAGGCTCGTCTTTGATGGACTGAAAGTCCCCGCCTGCGAGCGAGATAGACTAAGGGCATATGGCAAGGCCGATTCTGCTGGCAGTGGACGATGACGTAAGCGTGCTGGAGGCGGTCGTGCAAGATCTGCGCCGCCAGTACGGAGCAGAATACCGAGTATTGCGCGCTGCCAGCGGCCAGGCGGCCCTGGACACCTTGGAACAACTGCGGTCCCGGCAGGATCCTGTTGCCCTCCTGTTGAGCGACCAGCGCATGCCCGGGATGACAGGTGTTGAGTTTCTGGAGCGGGCAATGCCCTTATTTCCAGATGCCCGCCGGGTTTTGCTGACGGCATACGCGGATACCGAGGCGGCAATTCGCGCCATTAACTCGGCGCGCATTCACTACTACCTGAATAAACCCTGGGATCCACCGGAGGAGCGCCTCTATCCGGTGCTCAGCGACCTGCTGGACGACTGGAAGGCAGGTTACCGCCCGCCGTTCGAAGGCTTGCGGGTTCTGGGAAGTCGCTGGTCGCTTAAAGACCACAGCCTGCGTAACTTTCTCTCGCGCAACCATATTTCCTACCGCTGGTTTGACGTGGGAAGCAGCGCGGAGGCTCCGCGCCTGATGGAGGAGCTACGGCTCAGCTCCGATCAGCTTCCTGCTGTCCTTTTTCCTGATGGCAGCACCCTTTTAGAGGCGGATCCGGATGCGCTGGCAGCGCGAGTTGGGCTGCGGACCCAGGCCTCCGGGGAGTTCTATGACATGGTGGTCATTGGGGGTGGACCTGCCGGCCTCGGCGCGGCGGTCTACGGCGCCAGCGAGGGACTGAAAACCCTTGTAATTGAACCAGAAGCACCCGGTGGACAGGCTGGATCCAGCTCAAAGATTGAGAACTATCTTGGCTTTCCAACCGGCATCACTGGCGCCGATCTTGGTCGTCGCGCCCATCTTCAGGCGTCTCGGTTCGGCGCGGAATTCCTGACCCAGCGTGCCACAGGACTGCGCATCGAGGGGGAATATCGTTTCGTGCAACTCGGCGATGGGCGCGAAGTGGCAACGCGTGCCGTTCTGCTCGCCCTGGGCGTTCAGTATCGGCGGCTGAGGATTCCCGGTGCCGAGCAACTGGCCGGACGCGGCATCTATTACGGCGCTGCGCTCGTGGAAGCGGCGGCCTGCAAGGATGAAGAGGTCTATGTCGTAGGCGGCGCCAACTCGGCTGGACAAGCGGCTCTGCATTTTGCGAAATATGCCTGCAAGGTGACCATGCTGGTACGCGGAGCGGGACTCTCAGCCACCATGTCGAAATACTTAATCGATGAGATTGAACGAACATCCAATATTGTGTTGGAGACCCACACCGAGGTGGTTGCGGCCGAAGGGAGCGAGCATCTCGAATTCATCTGTCTGCGTGGACCCGGAGGGGAACGGCGGGTGGCGGCGACGGCTTTGTTTGTCTTTATAGGAGCAGAACCCCGAACGGGCTGGCTGCCGCCACAGATTTTGCGAGACGAAAAGGGATTTGTGCTGGCAGGTCCGGACCTGAACCACAGTGGCAAACCTCCGGCAAGCTGGAAAGAGCTGCGGGATCCGTACCTTCTCGAAACCAGCGTGCCGGGGGTTTTTGTGGCGGGCGATCTGCGGCACGGTTCGGTGAAGCGTGTGGCATCCGCGGTGGGTGAAGGGTCCATCGCTGTGCAGTTTGTGCATCAGTACCTGGCAGGATTCTGAGCGGGAAGAGTCGAGACGAGATGAACGAAGGCCCCAGGACGATCGAGATCGAATCTGTTCCGTTGGAGCATGTGGCCCGCGCGCTCCACGCGACCCGGCCCTTTGCCGAGACATCGATCGAAGCGGTCAATGGCGTTGATTTTGTCGATCGCGTAACGGCCCGAGCCGGAAGCACGCTATTGGAATCGGGAGACCCGCAGCGCTGGTACTGGGTAGTGCTGGAGGGTGAGATCCGCGCAGATCGCCCCGAGGTCGGACAGGATCCGGTGACCGTGGGCTTCGCGCGCGCCGGCGAGGGCTTTGGTGAAGTGACCCTGCTTACGGGGAAGCCATATTCTCCATTCACCATCGTCACGACGCAGGACTCGCTTCTGCTGCGCTTCAAGGAGGCCAGCTTCTGGTCT
>JAJYAE010000369.1:0-3141 GCA_021779695.1 Acidobacteriota bacterium
CGCGCGCGATATGACTCCCGCAGAGACAGCAGTGGACTGGCACCAGCGGCAGACACTGCGCAGGCTTGCGCGGCGCTATGTGCGCCAGTTGCCCCAGGAGATAGCGCCAGAGGTGCGCTTTGATGTGATCAGCGTGTATCTGGTGCCGGAGCAGCGGGAGCAGATCGAACACTTCGAGAGTGCGTTTGGGTGGAACGAGGGACGCGGGCGGGAGTGAGCGGCTGACGATTGGGGCATCCGGCGCCAGGCCGGTGTATGTCTACTGAAGCCGCCACGGAGAACGCTCGGACCAGTGACCCATCGCCTCTTCTGCCCATGCCGTCGATTTGTCTCTGTGACAGGAAGTACATGGATTGGGGATGTTGTATTTGTCCGTCATGGCGGGTGAGATGAACCGGAAGGTATGGGCGTGGACATAGGCGCCGGGAACGCCTTCACTCTCGATCTCCGGCATATGGCAGGCTACACACTCGCTTCCAGGACTGCCGTCCTTATGGTGGGTATGCGCTTCAAGACTCGCTGTACGCGGCCCGTGCGGGGACATGGGGCCATGGCAGTCCAGGCAGATTTGGTTTGCGGGCTTGATAAGCTGCGCGTAGTTTCCAGTGCCATGCACATCATGGCAATCGAAGCAGGTGATGTTGTGACGGTACATCACGCTCTGCACGAAATCGTTCCCTTGCATACGGTTCTTGTGCGCGGTGCAGTCCGGAAAGTAATAGAAATCAGTCTGCCCGAGCGTGCAGTTTTCCAGTCTCCAGAAGTCTTGTAGCTTAAGGCCCACACGATAGCCGACCGGCCAGTCGTAATCCTTTCCTTCAATGGGATTGGTTAGCGGCCGTCCCTGCGAGTGGCACTGGATGCAGGTGTCGTTCGCCGTCACAGAATCCATCTGGGCCGGATTCAGGATATTGCTCCGCGTGGGATGCTCCACATGCGCGCTGCCGGGGCCGTGGCAACGCTCGCAGCCGACGTTCCACTCTGCAACCTGCCTGGTGTGGATGTTGTAATCGACGGAATGGCAACCGTCGCAGGTTGGACCAGTGGGCCGCTGCATGTTGGTCGGCGGATAGAGGTGCGCCCACCAGTCGGCTCCGTGTGCAGGGATCACATATTTGAGCCATTTGTGATTGCCAATGTCCCACTGCACGGGCAAGGGAAAGTAGTCATTGCCAACTTTGGTAAAGTAGCGCTGCTTCCAGATACTGCCGTAGACGAAGGCGACCTGATCCTTAGTAAACGGCGCTACATGGTTGGTTGCAGGATCGGGGAAAATGGCATCGGGATGTGTCCGCGGATCGCGCACCACGTTGGCCATCGGCGTCTTCTTCCAGCGCTCGTAAATATCGGCATGGCACCTGGCGCAGGTCTCGGAGCCGACATAGTGGGCCGAGGTCATCGTGGCGGTTTGTTGCTGTGATTCCGCTCCTGAGAGAGGACGAAGGCTGCGCACAAAGAGCGCGAGGCGCCAACTCTCCGGGCCTGAGATTCTGTGCGCGCTGCCGAGGGCCGGCATTCCACTAAGTTGGACCCCGTTTTCAATGATGTAGTGGATCTCTCCATCTGTCATGTCTTGGGTTGCGGAAGCGCGCAGGTCCGGGACGCGCGGATACTCATGCAATCCGATTTGTGTCCTGCCGCTGTCGTCGATTCCATGACAGACAGCGCACCGCGTCAGAAAGTCCTCGCGCCCCTGTTGCAAGGCCTGGGAATCGCCGATGAAAGGGTTTTTCTTGCGGCGTTCATACCGGGGAATGGCCAGGTTTCGCAGGCTGCGCGCTACGGCGGTCTCAAACGCCGATGGCTTGGAAGCAGCGCGGAAGCCCCGCAGCATCAGGAACGTCAGACAAAGTAGTCCAAGGGCCAGGAACCCGAAGATTGTCGCGAGAATTGGCTTCCATGACCGCATGGGCGGATGGTCCTTCTGTTTGCTCCTGACAATCTACCAGAAATAAGGTTGTCCCATCATCGGCGCAGTTTCATCGCGTCGTTTGCGGCAAGGTGGGATGGAATCCAAAACCGCAGTCGAGTCGGAAGAGATCAATCGAAGGGCGTGTTTGCGCGTCAGTTATCCTTGCGCGTCCTGGTGCTCTTCGTGCCAGGCCATCTGGATGGCTTCGAGGCGCGCTTCGTTGGACTTTGCCGGGTCGTCGGCGAAGCCTTCGAGCTCCGTGACATAGCGATGCAGGTCAGTGAAGCGGACGGTGAGCGGGTCGATGTCAGGAAATTTTTCCTGTAGCTGAATGCCGATTTCTTCGGCTTCGGTCCAGAGAATCTCGCGCGGCATGTTTCTCTCCTTCGGCTAAGCTCGTTCATTCCCATGTCTCAAAATCGAGACATGGGGCACCCACGTTTTCTTCGGATGATCTTGTGTTCGTGCTCTCCAACATCTCAAAATCGAGACACGGGGCACCCGGCTACTTCTGGATGGCCATGTCCAGGGGCTTGCCCTCGGAGGTGTAATTGCGGTTCCACTTGGGAATTTCGACGACGTACTCGCCGGGGCCGGTGATGACGGCCTGGCAGCCGAGGCGCGAGTTGAGCTGCTGATCGGCGGCCATGTCGAGGCGGTCCAGCTCGTCGTCTTCGGCTTCGCTGATGCCGGGCGCGCCTTCCTTAACCCAAATGTGGCAGGTGGTGCAGGCGCATGCGCCGCCGCAGGCGTGATCGAGAAAGATGCCGAAGTTCTCCGCGACATCGAGAAACGACATCGGCTTGCCGTGATGGTCGTAGGGCAGTGTGCCGTACTCAAACTCAACCGTCTTGCCTTCGGGCATAAAGGTCACGCGCACGAGCTTGTCGGCGGGAATGTTTTTCGTGTTTGCTTCGCTCATAGTCTTTGGTGTCCTTGCGTCAGCGCGTTATTTGAACTCGGCCGGAGCCATCGGGTGCGGCGCGGTGACTTCGTCGCCCAGGTCCTCGTCGGCCGCGTTCATGGTTTTGCCGCGAATGGCGCTGGTGACGGCGGACTCCATCATCAGCTCGGCAAAGCGGCGCGTGGCGTGGTCCAGAATCAGTGTTGCCTCGCGGATTGCGGGCGCATCCTCAGTCTGTTTGGCCTTTTTCAGGTAGTCGCTGGCCAGGGCGATGGCTGTCTTCTCGTCGCTGGTCAACTGTTCCCATGCGGGGCTCTGCGGGGCG
>JAJYAE010000369.1:3151-4162 GCA_021779695.1 Acidobacteriota bacterium
CTACGGCTGCGAGAATTGTGTCGGCCTCGTTGCGCGCTTCGATGAGGAGGCGCTTTGCAAAGTCTTCTTCGGCGTGGTCGAAGGAGTCGAGAATCATGCTCTCAACCTGCTCGTCCGTCAATCCATACGTCGGCTTCACTTCGATCTGCGCCGCCTGGCCGCTGCGCTGCTCGCGCGCGGAGACCTGCAAAATGCCGTCGGCGTCGATGAGGAAACGCACCTCGATGCGCGGCAGTCCGGCGCTCATGGGCGGAATGCCCTTGAGGTCAAAGCGCGCCAGTGAGCGGCAATCGGCGGCCAGTTCGCGCTCGCCCTGCACCACGTGGATGGCGACGTTGGTCTGCCCGTCCACGCCGGTGGTGAAGTGCTCCGTGGCGGACGCGGGGATGGTGGAGTTCCGCTGGATGATGCGCGCCACTGTGCCGCCCAGGGCCTCAATGCCCAGCGAGAGCGGCGTCACGTCCAGCAGCAGCATTTCTTCGGTGGTCTTTGAAGCGCCGTCGAGAATGTCGGCCTGCACGGCGGCGCCCAGCGCGACGACCTCATCGGGATTGAGTTCTGTGTGTGGCTTTTTCCCGCGCGCGCTCAGATGAAAGAGCTCGTCCACCAACTGCAGCACGGCGGGAATGCGCGTGGAGCCGCCGACCATGACGACTTCATCAATCTGCTCGGGCGCGATACCTGCGTCGGCAAGGGCCTGTTTGCAGGGCGCTGCGGTGCGCTGCAGAACCGGCTCGATCAACTGCTCGAAGACCTCGCGGGGAATCTCGCGCTGATAACGGTCGCCGTTGGGCAGCTCGATATCGAAGTGCGCGACCTGCTCTGTGGAGAGCCGGATCTTGGCGTCAATGGCGGCTTTGCGCAATCCCTGCACGGCGCTGGGATGCGCGCGCAGGTCCACGCCATGCTCGGCGTGAATCTCGTCGAGCGCAATGGCCAGCAGCAGGTTGTCAATGTCGTCGCCGCCCAGGTGCGTATCGCCGTTGGTGGACTGCACCTCAAAAATGCCGT
>JAJYAE010000370.1 GCA_021779695.1 Acidobacteriota bacterium
TACGTCTCTTGCGAGGGCAGCCACCAGGTCGCCGAGATGGACCTGCGCTCCTGGCAGACGCGGCGCTACTTCTCCACGGGCCTTGGCACCGACGGCCTGGCGTGGGCGCAGGGCAAATAAGGTCAATCTCAGCTCAGTCGATCGGCCGGTTCCAGTTCTCCAGCGTCTTCTTGAACTCGGTCATGAACTTGCCCGAGTCCGCTCCGTCGATGAGTCGATGATCAAAGCCAAGGCAGTGATACTGCATCGACCGGATGGCAATCGTGTCATTGCCCTCGGCGTCCGTCAGCACCACGGGCTCCTTGCGCAAGCTGCCGATGGCCAGAATCGCGGCTTCCGGCTGATTGAGAATCGGAGTGCCAAACTCACCACCAAAAACGCCCGCATTGGTCAGCGTGAAGGTCGAGCCCTCCACCTCGCTGGGCAGCAGCTTCTTGCTGCGCGCGCGTGCGGCCAGGTCACTGATGGCGCGGGCAATCTCCACAAAACTGCGCTTCTCAGCTTCCTTGATGACCGGCACAATCAGGCCCCACTCCAGCGCCACGGCGATACCCAGATTCACATGCGCGTGATAGTGAATTGAATCGCCCACCAGCGAGGCGTTCAGAATGGGATACCGTTGCAGCGCCTCGACCGCGGCCGCAGTGATGAACGGCATATACGTCAGCTTCACGCCATGCTTCTGCTCGAACGACGCGCGATGATGCTCGCGCAGCCGGGCAATCCGCGTCATGTCCACGCGATACACAGAGTGCGCGTGCGGGCTCGTGCGCTTACTCTCCAGCATGCGCTGCGCGATGATGGCGCGCATCTTGCTGAGCGGCACCACGCGCTCCGCCATGGCCGGCAGCGGCTCCGCAGCGGGCGCGGAAACGGCCGGTCGCGCTGCGGCAGGCCGGCTCAGGTAATCCAGAATGTCCTGCTTGGTAATGCGCCCCTCGGAGCCGGTTCCGCGCACATGGCGCAGATCGACCTGATGCTCCTTCGCAATACGCCGCACCAGCGGCGAAGAGCGCAACCGGCCCGTCTGCGCCGGCACTTCCGAAACTGCCTCTGGCATTGGGGCCTGCGCGGCAGCAACAGGCGCGGCCTCCACTGCGGCTGCAACCGGAGCCGCGCCGGAGCCGCCAATCACCGCCACCGCCGTATTCACCTGGACGGTCGCCCCCTCATTGACCAGCACGGAGGTCAGCACACCATCGGCGGGGGAGGGAATCTCCGCGTCCACTTTGTCCGTTGAAATCTCAAAGAGCGGCTCGTCCTTGCGTACCGTGTCGCCGGGCTTCTTCAGCCACCTGGTAATGGTGCCCTCAAAGATCGACTCGCCCATCTGCGGCATCACCACCTGGATTCCGTCCGCCGAGAGAGGCGCAGGCGTCACTGCAGGCGCGGTGACGGGCGTGGCTGCCGCCTTCGCCGGTGATGGCGGCGCGACTGCTATCTCCCGCTTCTCTGGCGCAGCCTGCGCCACCGGTGCCCCGCTCTCGGCCAGCACGGCCACCACCGTATTCACCTGGACCGTTGCACCCTCAGGCACTTTGATCTCGTGCAGCACTCCGGCCACAGGCGCAGGAATCTCCGCGTCCACCTTGTCCGTCGAGATCTCAAAGAGCGGTTCATCTTTCTGCACCGCATCGCCGGGCTTCTTCAGCCACCTGGTAATGGTGCCCTCAAAGATCGACTCGCCCATCTGGGGCATAATCACGTCAGTTGGCATGAATTATCTTCTCCGCAATGCGGGAATGAGTGCTGCGCGCGTTTCCTGCCGGATTATAAATCTCCTCAGTTGCCGCGCGGAGTCGCCCTTCAGGCGCGCACAGGCCGCTCCGCATCTCCGTGCAGCCGCTCCACTTCGCGCGGCACCGTAAGCGGCGTGTCCTGGCCTGGTGGAGTCTGATCTGCCGTCTCGCCTTTCACTGCCGCCTGCGCACGCAGCGCATCCAGGCTCTCGAACGCAAGAATCTGTTCACCAAAGACCACCCCGAACTGCCGTGCCGCCTGATTCGCAAGGGCCTCGAGTTCCGGTAGTCGCGATGCGTCTTCCACCTCACGCTCCAGGCTCGTGACCGGCTTGTCCGTGATCCCGCAGGGGTTGATGAGCTGAAAATCGCGCAGGTCGGTCGTCACATTAAACGCAAAGCCATGCGACGTGATGCCGCGCGAGACATGGATCCCGATCGCACCAATCTTGCGCTCCGGCCCCGGCACACCGCCCTCACCCGCAAGGCCGCACCACACGCCCGTCAGCCCTGCAATGCGCCCCGCACGCACGCCATACACGCCGCACAGCCGGATCAGCGCCTCTTCCATCCGGCGCACAAAGTCCACCGGCCCCAGCCGTCCGCCGGCCTCGTTTTGCAGGCTGCGCAGGTCAAAGATGGGATAGCCGACCAGCTGCCCCGGCCCGTGATACGTCACATCGCCGCCACGATTGATGTGGTGCAGAGACACGCCCCGGCTTGCGAGCAGCGCATCGCTGGCCAGCACGTTGCTCCGGTCCGCATTGCGCCCCAGCGTCAGCACCGGCGGATGCTCAAGCAGCAACAGCACATTGCCGATGCGGCCTGCACGACGCAACTCGACAAGCTCTTCCTGCAGGTGGAGAGCCTCTGCATATCCGACGCGGCCGAGATAGATGGACTGGATCATTGCACACCGGGCTGCCAGGAACGGCCCATGTTGAGCATAGCCGCACACACCCGCTCCCAGCGAGCCCGCAGCGTCACTCGGACGCCGAGCGCTTGCGCTTGTGGTCCTCGATCGAGCGCAGAATCCGATCTCCATCAGACGACTCAATGGGCAGCAGGTTCACCAGTCCAAAGCAGAGATTCACCAGGCTGAATGATGTCGAACGGTACCACACGAGCGAAAGCAGAAGGTTCGTTACCGGACCCGCGAGCGATACCATGACGTTCGAAGCCAGCGGTCCCGCCTCGCGCACCACGTACATCCCCTTCCAGTTCACGCCAAAGCGGTAAATGTGCAGTCCCAGGAGAAACGCCACGACGAGATGGCCCGCTTCATGCAGGAACATGGCAATCAACCCAAAGCCCATTCCTTTAAAAACAGGTATGAACCAATCCAGAACGAGACGCGGCACGTCCGGCACTCCTTTTGCGCAGCGCACCTGCGCCGCAACTGTGCATTGATTCTTTGCCAGCCCACCCGTGCGGCTCAATAGTAATTTGGAGGTTTTTCTTCCGGCGTGTCCCACTCTGGGCGGCGTACAAAATTGGGAAATCGCCCATTCTCACCGCGCGCGTGGGCAGTTCATTTGCGGCTCGCTCCCTTGCCCTGCAAAAACTCCTTCAGCACCACTGCGCTGTTGTGCTCCGTGTCATGGGCTCCGTACACCAATGTAAGCGTGCCGCTGCGCGCGCCTTTCATCAATTCAGTACAGCCTGTTTCATTCGCCTCCAGCTCAGCCAGATAGCGCCGGCGAAACTCCGGCCAGCGCGCAGAGTCGGCATGGAACCACTGGCGCAGTTCCGTGGACGGCGCAATCTCCTTCAGCCATCCAGCCAGCTTCAGCTTTTCCTTCGTCACGCCTCGCGGCCACAGGCGCTCCACCAGGTAGCGCTTGCCATCCATCGGCGCAACAGGATCGTAGGCACGCTTCAACTGAATCACCGCATGACCTCCACGCCTTTCGAGATTTTCAGCATACGCTCGTCCCTTCAAAAAGAAACGCGGGCCGACCTCTTCGATCGGCCCGCATCTGTTCCACAATCCGCCTACCGGCCAACCAACTCCGCGTAGCGCTCCTCCTTTTCGGCTGCCACGCCGGTCCGGCCCTCCTGCTCAAAGGAGTGACCCGTCAGCAGGCCCAGCACAAACCAGCCCAGCAACGCCGCGCCGAGAGCGAACAGAACGTCACCCGGCACACGCATCCAGCGCAGAGTCTGCATCGTCGGCGTCTGCAGGAACTCCGCCGACCGTGCGTACCACGTGCCCTGCTCCACTGAAGCCCACGCCTGCATCAGGCCGATGGGCAGCATGCTCAGCACCACCATAAAGACCAGGCCCACGTTGATGAGCCAGAAGGCGGCCTTCAGCGTGCCTTCTTTCCACCGGCGCCCTGGCTGCAGCACGCGCAGGCAGAAGAGCGTAAGCCCCAGTCCCAGCATGCCGTAGACACCGAACAG
>JAJYAE010000371.1 GCA_021779695.1 Acidobacteriota bacterium
AACTCATAAAAGCCACCTTTGCAGTGATCCGTTACATGGGTGTGCATTTTTTTTCACCGCACACCCCCAGTGGTACCGTTCCCGCGCCGGCTGCTCACAGCGCTTGAACCCCTGCAAGCTTAGCCCCATTCAGGTCGCGAAGCCTGTGACAGCCCACAAGCTCCTTGCCAGGCAATCAGCGCTCTCGCACGATAAGCGGGGCCTATCGGCCATCAAAACTTCTGCTTGGACGCCCGCAGAAATCCCCGGCAGGCTAAGAGTGTGTCCAAAAACCTCTTCTTCGCCGGTCTGATTCTCGCCGCCAGCGGCCTCCTCTCTCCGCCGCTCGCACTCGTCGCAGGCTTGCTCTACGGCCTCACCTTCGCCCATCCTTACCACCTCGATGCCAAACGTCTCTCAAAGCTGCTGCTTCAGGTCTCCGTGGTCGGGCTCGGCTTCGGCATGGATCTCGCGCAGGTCGTGCGCGTCGGCCGCTCAGGTTTCTTCTACACCGCCATCAGCATAACCTTCGCCATGGGTCTTGGCTGGGCGCTGGGTAAAGTGCTCGCCGTCAAAGAGCGTGTCTCCTTCCTCATCTCCGCCGGCACTGCCATCTGCGGCGGCAGTGCCATCGCCGCCGTCGCGCCCATCGCCGATGCCACAGAAGAGGAGATCGCCGTCTCGCTTGGCACGGTCTTTGTACTCAACTCCGTCGCGCTGCTCGCCTTTCCGCTCATCGGCCGCTTCCTGGGTTTGACTCAGATCCAGTTCGGCCTCTGGTCCGCTCTGGCCATTCACGACACCAGTTCCGTCGTCGGCGCCGCAGCCAAATACGGCGCCATCGCACTCGCCGTCGGCACCACCGTCAAGCTCGCCCGTGCCCTTTGGATCGTCCCCATGTCTCTCGGCACCGCATCGCTCCGCAAAAGCAGCGCCCGCATCCAGTGGCCGTGGTTCATCGTCTTCTTCTGCCTCGCCGCAGTGGCCAATACCTACCTGCCCTTCTTTCACTCCGCCTACGCGCAATTCAAGCACCTGGGCATCCTCGGCCTCACTGTCACCCTCTTCCTCATCGGCACCGGCCTTTCAAAGCAAACCCTCCGCGAGGTGGGCATCCGTCCGCTTCTCCAGGGCATCCTCTTGTGGATCGTCGTGGCTTCCGGTTCGCTCGCGCTCATTCGCGCTGGCTGGATTCATCTCTAGCCCGCTGGCCTGCCGCCCGCTCCCATCCATGCCGTAGCATGGGCGTATGCCGCCGCTCGTCGCAATCAGGGACCTCCGCATCGCCTTCGGCCCCACGCAGGCCGTGCGCGGCGTCTCGCTCCACCTCGACGAAGGCGAGGTCCTCGGGCTCGTCGGCGAGTCCGGCTCGGGCAAAAGCGCCACCGCGCTCGCCATTCCCGGCCTTCTTGGCCCTGCCGCCCGGGTCACCGGACAAATCCTCTGGCACGGCTCCGGCGCTCACCCGCCCATCGACCTCTTGAGCCAGCCCGGCCACGCTCTCCGCTCCCTGCGCGGGCGCTCCATCGCCATGGTCTTTCAGGAGCCCATGACCGCCCTCAATCCCGTGATGAAGATCGGGTCCCAGGTGGCCGAGTGTGCCCTTGCACATGACAGCCACTGCTCCCGTCAGGATGCTCGGCGGCGCGCCATCGCTGCCCTCGAATCCGTCGCCATTCCCCAGGCCGCCCAGCGCTACGGCGACTATCCCCACCAGTTCTCCGGCGGGCAGCGCCAACGCATCCTCATCGCCATGGCGCTCATGCATCAGCCCCGCCTCATGATCGCTGATGAACCCACCACCGCTCTCGACGTCACCGTCCAGGCGCAGATCCTCGAGCTCCTCCTGCGCCTCCAGCGTGAGCACCGCATGGCCATGCTCTTCATCTCCCACGATCTCGCGGTCGTCGGTCAGGTGGCCGATCGCATCGCCGTCCTGCGCCACGGAGAAGTCGTCGAAACCGGTCCAGCACGCCTCCTGCTCACCGCCCCGCAACACGACTACACCCGCAGCCTTCTCGCTGCCGTCCCTACCCTGCGCACAGACCGCTCCAGGCCCCTCGCAACCCTCCGCTGAATCGCACGCTCCGCCTGAATTCCGCCACTCGCCCCGTACAATCCGCAGTTTCCCTCTGCGGAGTCACTCTTGATGAGTCACATCGGTAATCAAACTGTTGTCAAAAATCGCACACTGGTTACCATTGATTGCGTTTCTTTTGTCACCCGCTCAGGCATCATAGGTTTTAGCGCGGCGCTGCTCACCGCGTGCAGCACCCTCACACCATGGCACGCGCCACTCGCACCGACGACCTCCTCCGCAGCCTCCACGCCCACAGCGTCGAAAGCGCGTGGACCCATCTCTACCCCGGCTCGGAGACTCTTCCCGCCCAGCCCTCCGTTCGCTCTCGCGTGATCTCCCCGCAGGCCGGGCGTTCCCTCGAAATTCTCGGTCACGCCATCGAATATCTTGTCGATGAGTACGTCAATGCGGGCGGCGCCTTTTGCCCGGACGATCCGGAATTCGAAGCCATTCAGATCCTCATGGCCGCCAACCGCGCCGTCTACTATGCCTGCCCTCCTCGCACCACCTTCTTTGAGCGCGTTGAGAGGCTCCTCGGTCGCTAGCGCGCGCCTCGAACCGGCTCCGCTTCAACTCATCGCTGCAAAGCCGTGTCGGCCTTCACCCGCGCCGTCAGACGCATACCCGGCGTAATCTCCGCGTCCTCTCCGCGTGGCAGCGCCCCTGCCACATGCACCATGGATGCGTTCGCAATCCTCTGCTCCGCGGCCGGATCCGACGCGGCCAGGGTTAGCGTCGCCGCCAGCGGAACCTTCACCGTGCCCGCCGTCAGAGACTGCACCTGAAACACCAGCTCGCCTTGTCTTCCATTCGGCCCGGCTCGCTGCACGCGTGTCAAAACCGCCGTCGCCGCGCTCCCCTTCGGCACCATCACCGTGCCTCCGGACATCACATCCTCGTCCAGTTGCAGCGCCACCGGATCGCCCACCTGCGCGTCGTCTGAGCCAATATCGGTGTGGGTCATCAGCCGCAGCTCCGTCCCCTGGCGCAAAACCCCGTCCGGCGCATCCACACTGTGCGGCAACGACCCCGCGCCAGACACCATATAGTCTGCCTCCGCAATTGCGCTTGGCAGCTTCTCCGGCTCCACCGCAATCGCCTGCAGGCGCAGACTGGCCCCCACGTGAATCGGCCCAGCATACCGCGCCGAATCCAACGTCGGCGTCCAGCCATCCGTCGTGTAATAAATCACCGCGTCTTTGGCGGCGCCGGCGATGCTCACCTCAAACCCCGCCGTCATATTTCCAGAAAGGATTGAAAACTCCGGTCGGGCCGTACAGCGGCAGTCCGGAAGGGCGCGAGGCGGGTCTGCAATCTGAATCTCTTCCGTCGCAGCCGCTGACCCCGCATTCCCTTGTGTGGAAAGCGGATTGATACCCCTGCCGTTCGTCCCCACCGCTTGCACAGACGTTTTATCAATCTGCACCGCCTCGGTGATCACTTGCGCAATACCGGACGGCCCAAGGACAACTCCGCACAGCACAACCAGGACAAGGTGAGTGGATCGCATCCGAACCTCCCGCACCCAGGACCCGACCAGTTCAGCAGAATCCCCGCGCATGCGCAAGTCCGGCGTATAGCAAATCATCGCGCGCCCGGCAACCCTTCACCGTCCCGAACTGCCAAACCCCTTCGCCGCCCGCGCCGACTCCTCCAGCGTCTCCACCACTTCCACCGCGCCCGTCCGCACCGGCACCGGAATCATCTGCGCAATCTTCTCGCCCGCCTTCAGCTCCACAGCCGTCGCGCCCAGGTTCGTCATCAGCACCAGAATCTCCCCGCGATACCCCGCGTCAATTACGCCGCCCGTCGTCGCCACGCCTCGCGCCGCCATCGACGACCGGTCCCGCACCAGCAGCCCCAGCGCCTCGCCCGTCCGCGGATCGCGCGCCTCCACGGCGATCCCCGTCCGCACCCGCACCGTCGCCCGCGGCTCAAGCACCGCACCCTCCAGTGCAAACACGTCGTACCCTAGATCCTCGCCCGCATGCGCCACCTCCGGCGCACGCGCACCCATCTCCAGCTTTCTCACTCGCAGCATAACCCGATGCTACCAGCGCCCGCGCCCCACCTCGTCCG
>JAJYAE010000372.1 GCA_021779695.1 Acidobacteriota bacterium
GAGATCGAGCGCGGTGAGAAGATGGCCTACGTTTTTGTTGGCACTTGGCATGGCTGCGGGTGCGGTCTGCGCGCAGCAGGGCGCGCCGGAAAAGCCGATTCACATCAAGGTGGACTGGGCGAAGACTGAGCCCCTGCGGACAACGCCGACACTGCAGATGGTGGTCAATCCAATGTTGCGGCGCGGTTCGGCGATCCACGATGCGGTGTTTACGTCGCTACAGCAACTGGGCGCGGACATGGTCCGCTATGCGGCATGGCACCCCTATCCGAAGCTGGCCGTGGCTGAGTTGCAGCCGCCGACCGCGAACAAGACATTCTGGGACTTCAGCGACATCGATCCGCTCGTCCAGGACTTTCTCCACGCCACCAACGGGCATGACTTCATCTTCAGCCTGAGCACCAATCCGGCGTGGATGTACAAGACCGCGAAGCCCGTAACCTATCCCGAAGACCCAGACAAGCTGACATGGGATTACACGCAGGGCAAGGAGCTGCGCGACCCGAGCGGTGCCGAGCTGGCCGGCTACTATACGCGCGTGGTGCAGTGGTATACGCAGGGCGGCTTCACAGACGAGCTCGGCAAGCGGCACGAGTCCGGCTATCACTTCAGGATTCCCTACTGGGAGGTCTTCAACGAGATTGACGTGGAGCACCAGCCCACGCCCGAGCAGTATGTGCAGCGCTACGATGCAATTGTTGCCCCATTGCACAAGATGGATCCGGCCATGAAGTTTGTTGGGCTGGCGATGGCGTTCCCGGAGCGCAACCCTGAGATGGTGGAATACTTTCTGAATCACAGTCACCACCAGCCGGGAATTCCACTCGACATGATCTCGTATCACTTCTACGCGATTCCCACCCGCGAGCAGACCGCGTCCGACTGGCAGTACAGCTTCTTCGATCAGGCCGACCGGCTCATCACGACGATTCGCTTCATCGAGCTGATGCGCAAGCGGCTCTCACCGGAGACGAAGACCACGCTGGATGAAGTGGGAACGATTCTGCCCACAGACTGGCATCCCGATACGCCGTACGATCCGGGGCCGCCGATTCCGGAGGTCTACTGGAATGCTTCAGGCGCAATGTTTGCCTACATCTTCCTTGAAGCGGCCAAGCAGGGCATCGATGTGGTCGGCGAATCACAGCTTGTCGGCTTTCCGTCGCAGTTTCCCAGCGTGACGATGGTGGACTGGCAGACCGGCAAGCCAAATGCGCGCTTCGAGGTGCTGCGCGTATTGCATGACGCGACGCACACGGGGGATCAAATGGCGCAGACGCGATTCCTCGGCAGCGACATCGACGTGCAGGCGCTGGACGGGGCTGCAGGCAAGCGCTTGCTGCTCGTGAACAAGCGCGACCGGGCGATCTCTGTGGACCTGCCAGCGGAGTTTGCGCACGGCGAGCTGCGCATCGTAGCCGAGGGCGCGGAGCCGCGCACGAGCGTCTTGCAGAACAGCACGCTCACGCTTCCGCCGTTTGCTGTGGCGTCCTTGACCGCAACGTCAGCGCCTGCTGCGACTCATTGACCGGCAGCCGCAACGGGCGCGCCGCCGCATGCACCGTTGGAATTCCGCGTCAGGATGCGAAAGACGTACGCCGGCTCGTCCGGTGCGTGCGCTGGGAGATGAATGTACAGGCCATCGTTGCGCTGCTCCGCCGCAAGGGAGCCCGGCGTGCCGAGGAGTTGCACTGAGCAGATCAGCCCATCAAGATACGGCGTGCCCCTCCAGAGCGTGTGGACGCGCAACGTACCGTTCCCGGGCCACCCCAGCGCGATGGCGTAAAGCGCGCCGTTGTGCGTGGTGAAGCGAATGTCCTCCGGCGTAAATTGCTGCTGGTCCGTGTAAAGTGCGTGACTCTTCACCGTCGTTGGCCCCTCGCCATAGAGCAGCCATGGGCGCGATCCGTAGATCGCTTCGCCGTTGGCCTGGAGCCAGCGGCCCATCTCCAGCAGGATCGTCTGCGCCTGCGCTGGGATGTTGCCGTCCGGCTGCGGCCCGACGTTCAGCAGTAGGTTACCGTTCTTGCTGACGACATCGACCAGCTCGCCGATAAGCGACGCGGCGCTGCGGTACGAGTCACCGCTGACGTAACCCCATGAGTGGATGCTGACCGACGTATCGGTCTGCCAGGGCAGCAGGCGTAGCGCGTCCAGCTTGCCACGTTCGATATCGAGCACGGCGGCGTTGGGCGGGAAGTCCTCGTCTTTGTAGGTCAGCACCACGCCCTGTTTCCGCGCGGCAGCGTGGTTGTAGTAGTACGCAGCGAACTTCTTGAGATAAGGCTCGAACGCTGGCTGGCCGATCCACCAGTCGAAGTACATGAAGTCAGGGTGATACTTGTCGACGAGCTCGCTCGAACGCGCGAGCCAGTCGTCGAGGAATGGCTTGTCCGGCGGGAGCCAGCGCTCAAGGTGATTCGGGTTGGGCTCCCTGGTCGCGTCGTCGCCGGGCAGCGCGCGCGGTTGCGCGGGCCCGTAGAGATCGCCATAGGCCGGATCGCGTACGTCTGAGTCAAATTGCGTCCCGCCGTCGTACCACCACCAGTGCTCTGCGCGATGCGAAGAGACGCCGAAGTGCAAGCCGCGCCTGCGCGTCGCCGCTTCCAGCGCACCGACGATGTCGCGGTGCGGCCCCATCTTCGCTGCGTTCCAGCGCGTGATATCGGAGTCGTACATGGCAAAGCCGTCACAGTGCTCAGCAACGGGGACGATGTACCGTGCGCCTGCACGCGCGAAGAGATCGACCCATGCGCTGGGATCAAAGTGCTCGGCCTTGAACATGGGAATGAAGTCCTTGTAGCCGAACTTCGACTGCGGGCCATAGGTTGCAATCTGATGCTTGTACTCCGGCGTTCCCTGGATGTACATGTTGCGCGGATACCATTCGTTTCCGAATGCCGGAACGGAGTAGACACCCCAGTGAATGAAGATGCCAAACTTGGCATCGCGATACCAGGTGGGCACGCGATAGGCCGCGAGAGAATTCCAGTCAGGACGGAAGGGGCCGCTTTCATCGCCATGCGCGACACGCGCCACCTGTTCGCGCACGGCGAGCGACTCGGTCTGTCCTTGGCCGCGAAGAATCAGGGTCGCGGCAAACAAGGCCGCGAGAGCAATGGAGAAACTGCGAGAGGGGACGGTCAGGCGCTTCATCGCAACACGCTAGCAGATGTCATCGTAGATATGCACTACGAACGCCGAAGTGGTTGTGCTTGCGGATCATCGGCCAGACGCATGAGCCTGCTGCTCAAGGACAGCAACGCCTTGAGGCGCGAGCGTTAGTTGCGTGACTGGGAAATGATCCGCGAGCAGGTCCGCCATCGGCCTTGGCAGAGCAATCTGAACCGGCTGCGCGCCGTGATTGAGAAGGATATAAATCGTGCGCTCGGCTCCCACACGGCGACAGACTTCGACATCCTCTGGCAGGGCAGAAAATTCCGGTTCAACCTGAGCGCCCTCCAGCATCCATGCAGTGGCCTTTTGCATGAGAGGCGCATCGAGAATGGCGCCCAGATAGGTAATGGAGCCTTTGCCCAGCGCTCGCGTTATCATGGCGGGCTGGTCATCGAGCCAGCCGTTGGATTTTCCGTAACGAAGCAGAACCTGCGCATCGCTGGCCTGTGTGGAAAGCTGCTCGGCCCAGAGTGTTGCTGTTCCGCTGCCTAGCGTGCCGCTCACGGGCACTGTGCCATCGAGAGCGTAGTACTGCTCTACGCGGCCGCCGAGCGCGGGCACCAGCGGCCCGGGCTGTCGCTCCGGATTGAGGCTGTTGTACTCGTCCTTCATGCCGGAGCGCGGGCCCAGCACAAGGTGCCCGCCCTGCTCGACGTAGGCCCTGAGATGCGCGGCCAGTTCTGGTGAGATGACATTAAGTCCCGGCGCGACGACAAGCTTGTAGTCATTCAGAGATGCGCTTGCGTTGATAATGTCCACGGTCAGGTTCTTCTGGCGCAACGGGCGATACCAGTCCAGCAGTACCTGCAACCCATCGTAGGTGCGATTGTGCGGCTGAAAGTCAATGGCCCAGCGGCTGTCGTAGCTCTCCAAAATCGCCACCTGCGCCACAGGCTGCGTATCGCGCAGCGCTGCAGCGGTGCGTTCGAACTCGCTGCCAATCTGCGTCACTTCACTG
>JAJYAE010000373.1 GCA_021779695.1 Acidobacteriota bacterium
CGATCTGCAACATCGGTTGCCTTGATGGTGATAATCTGCGCCGCCTCCGCAGTCGAGCCCTCCGCGGCAGGCGTAAGCTTCACCAGGACGCGATCGCCCGTCTCAAGATCGGCCAGTTTGATATCAACTGCTGCGCTCAGATCCCTCTGTCCCGGCTCAACGCGTTTCAGGACGGCTGAATCCGGTACCTGCACCTCACGCACGCCATCCGCGTCAGTCTTTACGCTCAGCGTGTTGCCGTTAACCGCTGTAATCGTACCGACAAACCGCGTCGGAGCCTGTGCATAGACCGCCGTGCAGGCAAACCAAACAAGCACCGCCAAGGCGTGCCCGCAGATCCAGATGCTTGACGCGCAATTCCTCACTCTCTTCACCTGGTCACTCCATCCCGACATGGCCGCACTGGGCTGTCAGTGAAATAGACGAGAGATAGGACTTGAAAGTTGAGAAAAACTATCGAGGAATGAGACACGAATGGCCTGAAAAGCCCCAATCAGGCCAGGGATTTGCGGAGAAAACTTAAGACACGCTGAAGGTCCGCCATCAACGCGCCATTTCTGCGCTCTCCAGGAAGCGATAACTCCCCGAAGCGGATGGGTTCACATCTCTCAATCGACGGTTGTGCACCACCACCGTATCCAGATACCACAGGGTGACTGCCGGCAAATCCCGTGCCAGAATCTGCTGCGCCTCGACGTAGTCCTTGCGCCGTTCTTCCACCTGGCTCGTTCTGGCCGCATCCTCCAGCAGAGCATCAAGTTTCGGATTCGAGTAGTGTCCCCGATTCGCGCCCTGCGGTGAAAAGTGCTTTGTCTCAAACACATAGCTGAAAATGTCCGGCTGCTCATTGCCGCCAATCCAGCGCAACGAGTACATCTGAAATGCACCCCGAGTCACATCTGAATAAAAGGTTGCGAATTCATAACTGCGCAAATCCAGCGCAATTCCCACCCGTGCCAGTTCCTGTCGCAGCACGGCTGCCAGCAGGCGCGTATCCTCTGTTGTGCTTGTCTTCATCGTCAGATGAAACCGAACCCCACCCGCACCGCGCCGATAGCCCGCTGCATCCAGCAGCCTCCCCGCGCGCGCAGGATCGTAATCATACCTCTCCACATCTCCCGTCCAGGCCCAGTGCGTCGGCGGCAGCAGGCTCACCGCAGGCTGCGCATATCCCCTGAGCAGCGTCCGGATGATCAGCCCCCTGTCAATTGCGCACGCAATTGCACGCCGCACGTCCGCATGACCGAGCAACGGATCGCGCAGGTTGAATGCCAGATACTGCACCTCAGTTCCCGGCACATCCTCCACCTGCAAGTTCGGTCGCTTGGCCAGATCCGGCAGCGCATCCATCGGCAGGGAATTGATCGCCACATCGCCTGTACCCTTTTCGAGCTCCAGGGCCATCGTGATCGCGTCCGGCACAACGGCAAAACGCACCCGCTCAATCTTCGGCTGTGCCCGCCAGCTCTGCGCGTTTCTCTCGACAATGACGTCCTGGTCCGTCTGCTGGCTCACAAATCGAAACGGGCCGGTTCCCACAGGGTTCCTCCAGAACTCGCGCCCGCTGCCGACCGGCACAATGCCAAGCGCACCCGTTGCCAGATTCCGCAGAAGGAAATTGTCCGGATACTTCAAATGAAAAACAGCCGTCTTCTCATCCGGCGCCGTGACCGTCTCCACGCTGGCGTAGGCCGCAGCCTTCGGCGAAATCAGCGTCCCGTTCCGCATCGACTCCACCGTCCACACCACGTCACGCGCGGTCAGAGCTCGTCCATCCGCAAAGTGAACGCCCTCCCGCAGATGAAAGACCCACGTCAGTGGATCTGTCTGCTCCCACGAGCTTGCCAGCGCCGGAATTGGCCGGAACTCCGCGTCGCGATCCACAAGTCCATCGAACAGAAGCTCATCAATCCGCTCCGACTGCACATCGGTTCCGACGCGCGGATCCAGGCTCGTCGGGCTGCTGTCGATGAGAAAAACAACAGTATTCGGATCGCGCGCCTTCGCGCGGCAACCCGCAAGCAGGAGACACAGCAGCGCCGCTGCAATTCCAGCAGCCCTGCAACTACGCATAGGTCACCTGGCCCAGGATGGTGCTGCGCCTCGCACCGGTCGCAGCGGGCACGTTGCCCGGCAGCCTGTGCCACGTCTGCCATGCCAGCAGCGCAAAGGCAACAGCCTCTTTCGCCGCTGCCGGCAGGCCGAACGCGTCGCTCGTGGCCAGCTCGCATCCCAGCGGCTGCAACCTGCGCGTCAGCATGGCCATCAGCGTCGCATTGCGCGCACCTCCGCCCGAGACAATGAAGTCCACCGGCGCGTCTTTCATGCGACGACGCGCAAATCGTCGATAGCTTGCTGCGATGCTCTCCGCAGTCAGCGCCGTCGCCGTCGCCAGCGCATCTTCGGGTCTGCGGCTGTGCCTCCGGCATGCTGCCAGAAATCTTGCAGCATACTCCCGCCCAAACTGCTCGCGTCCCGCCGTGCGTGGAGGCTTCAGCGCAAAGTATCGATCCTGCATCATGACCTGAAGCACCGGTCCGATGACGCTCCCACCGGCCGCCGCCGCGCCGTTGCAGTCATACGGCTTCTTCAGCAGCGTCTCCGCCAGCGCATCGATCACCATATTGCCCGGGCCAGTATCGAATGCGATTAAATCCCTCGCCATCCCGCTCGCAGGAATCGCCGTCAGATTCGCGATGCCGCCAATGTTCTGCAATACACGCCCGCGTTTCCTATTGGCAAACAGCACCCAGTCAAGCAGTGGCACCAGCGGCGCGCCTTGACCGCCTGCCGCCATATCCGCCGGCCTGAAATTTGAAACCACCGGTGCGCCCACCTCTGCCGCAATCAGCGCAGCCTCGCCCGTCTGCCATGTACAGCCGAAGCTTCGCCCCGCGTACTGTCCCGGTCGCGCCTGATGGTAGAGCGTCTGCCCGTGGCATCCCACCAGTTCCACGCGCAGCGTGTGTCGCTCGGCGGTCGCTCGCACCGCTTCGGCATACGCTATGCCGAGGCGCCAGTTCAGTCGCGCCAGATCCGCCGTACAAGTCGACGTCGCATTCATTGCCGCCAGCACCGATTTGCGCAACGCGGCAGGGTAGGGAAATGCCTCGTGCGCCAGCAGCGCAACGCGCGGCCGCAACCGCCCCGGCTCGATGCGCACCAGCGCAACATCGATGCCGTCCGCCGAAGTCCCGCTCATCACGCCGGCAACCGTCATCGCCTTCGACCTCACGTCGCCTCCACGTGCTTGCCCATCTTCGGTTCCGCGCTGGTGGATGAATCGGCAAGCTGTCTGACCTCATCGCCGAATCGCAGGATTCTTTCCCGCAATGCTGCGAGCTGCTTCTCGCTCATCGCCGCGCCGGATCCGGTCTTGAACATCTTCGCCCGCTTGCGGCCCACACTCTGTGCCCGCTGCAGCAGCATCTTTCGAAACACTGCAGATTTCTCGCCTTCGTGCAGCAGTGCCTCATACCCGCGAAGAATCAGCTCCGGGCTATGGCAAATCTCCATCGTGTCTATGCCCGCGCGCACGGCTTCCACGCTCGCCTCTTCAATGGACATATACTTCAGAATCCCGCCCATCTCCAGATCATCGGAAAAAATGATTCCCGCATAGCCAATCCGCCTGCGCAGCACCGTCGTCATCCAGAATGCGGAGACGCTTGCCGGCCGCGCCTTTCCCGCCGTCATCGGATACGCAGCATGATTCACCATCACCATCGGCAGCTCATGGCGCAGCGCGCGATACGGCGCCAGGTCCTCCGTCCAGAGATCATTCCACGCGCGCTGAATTCGCGGCGTCTCCACATGCGAGTCCAACGAACCAGCGCCCAACCCCGGAAAGTGCTTGCCGCATCCGGCCACGCCCTCGCTTTCGAGCCCTCGCAGCATGGAGCGTGCATATTGCACCACGCCCTCCGCGCCGCGGGCTACCGCGCGCGTCCCCATCACCGCAGCCGACTCCGGCAGTGCCAGATCTAGCACCGGCGCCAGCGTTGTGTTGAACCCGAAGGCTCGCACCGCGCGCCCAATCAGCTCGCCATGTCTCCTTGCCAGCGTCAAATTACCGCGCTTTTCTGCAGCCCGCGCAACCGCCTGTGCAGAGGGCATC
>JAJYAE010000059.1 GCA_021779695.1 Acidobacteriota bacterium
GCCCCTTTACAGACAGTCTGAGATTTTCGCGCGCGAAGGCATCGATCTCGATCGCTCGACACTGGCCGGCTGGGTCGGCGCAGCCAGTGAACTGGTCGCGCCGCTGGTCGATCAGATCAGGAAGCATGTCCTGGCTGGATCGAAGGTCCACGGCGACGACACGCCAGTTCCTGTACTTGCACCTGGCAACGGTAGAACCAAGACTGGCCGTCTCTGGACCTATGTTCGCGATTATCGGCCCGCGGCTCAGACCACTGCTCCCGCCGTCTGGTTCGCTTATTCGGAAGACCGCGAGGGAGAACATCCGCGCCGACATTTGAAGGACTTCTCCGGGGCTCTACAGGCCGACGCGTATTCCGGTCTACATCACCTATATGAAGATGGGCGGATTTATGAAGTGGCGTGTTGGGCTCACGCCAGACGCAAGTTCCACGACATCCATGTCACGCACCGATCGCCTATCACAACAGAAGCCCTCAACCGTATCGGCGCACTCTACGGAATCGAGGAACAGGTCCGCGGAAAGCCGCCGGATCTCCGCTGCTCGGTTCGACAAGCTCAGGCTAAGCCGATCCTCGACGACCTCCGTCAGTGGATGGAGAAGATGCTGCGGTCTCTCTCTGCCAAGAGCGACACCGCCGGTGCGATCCGGTATGCACTGTCCCACTGGCGCGCACTCACGCGCTATGTCGATAATGGTCTGCTGGAAATCGATAATAGCGCCGCGGAGAGAGCGCTCCGGGCGGTCTCGATTGGACGAAAGAACTACCTGTTTTTTGGCGCCGATTCCGGCGGCGAGCGCGCAGCTTCGTTTTACACCCTCATCGGTACGGCCAAGCTCTGCGGACTCGATCCCTCGCTTTACCTCCGCACTGTCTTGGCACAGATCGCCGATCATCCGATCAACCGCATTGCTGAACTCTTGCCCTGGAACCTAGCAGTAACCCTCCTTGCAGAGCCGGCAGAAGCCGCTTGAGAGCCGAATAGGTGTCCACTTAAAATAGGCGGACACCTATTAAGGGGCATCGCCCTCGTCAAGAGGGGAGCTTCCCACGCTTACCAAAGAACGATAAGGGCCGCCGCAGCAACCTGGACCGGAGAACCACGCGCCAACCCGGCTATGCTGTCAGCCTGAGCCGCCGCTGGCTGATCGAGAAGGGCTTCGGATGGCTCAAGCAGACCGGCCCGCTGCGCCAGGTCAAGCTGCGCGGCTTGGAGAAAGTGGACTGGCTGTTCGTCTTCAGTTGCGCCGCGCACAACCTGATCCGGCTTCCCAGACTCATCGCTCAACCACCGGCAACGCTCAGGGAGCAGTTTGCCTGAACCCTGGGTGCGGGGCTTCGGAATGCTTCCCTGAGCCTCGCGAACCCCGGTAAACACTGACGAAAGCCGAGCTTCAAACAGAATTCAACCGGGCCAAGGTGCAACACCCCAGAAATGACGCTGCGATCAGCCCAATTTCAACAAGTTCTTAGGCCTGCTGAGGTGGGATGAGGCTTTTCAGAACGGCGGTTTCGCTCCAGCGAAAAGGGGGCTTGGCCGTCGGTAAAAACCAAGCGCGGCAAGGGCCTAAGGTGGATCGTACTGGTCGACGGTCAAGGTCATTCGTAGATGGTTCGGCTGGAAAGTGCCGCTTCGGCAGATGATCTGCTTGCAGAAGCGGCGCTTGCAGAAGTCAAAGTCTCGCGCGTCTAAGGACGTGCGCGGCAGAACCCAGCGCATTATATCCGACCGTATCTACGACTCCGACCCCTGCGCGAACGGATGACAAGCGGAGCATCGATCTGATCGTCTCCTCCCGGAACAGCAAGAGACAGAAACGATACAAAGAGGCCCGCAAGCTGCGCCACTACCAACGCCACTGGATCGTCGAGCGCACCAACTCCTGGCTTGGACAGGCCCGAAGTCTCCTAGTGCTTCATGAGAACCTCCTCTCCGTCTACCACGCCTTCTTCTAAATCGCCTGCCTCTGGACCAATCTCAAGCGATATTTTAAAAAGCGCTCTACAAGAGGGTTGTTCGATTTCGTACTGCAATTCTGAATTGAAAGCATAAGTTCATTCGATATGTCAGAGTGACCCTCGCCGCACATTTCGGCTGAGGGGCCACGGCCAATTCCACACGTATGGAGTGCCACATGAAAAATCTAGAACTTCTCTCGAAATTTGGTCTTGGGTCGGTATTGAGCATTTGTCTACTCTTTGCCTCCACCACGACATGCCTTTGTGCACAAGGCTACGGAAGCATTAGCGGCAGGATCAGCGACCCATCAGGCGCTGTGATTTCGTCAGCGACAGTAACGGTAACCCAAACTCAAGCCGGCCGCGAGACGGTCGTTGTCACAGGAAAAAACGGTATATACGTCTTCCCAGCTCTGCCCCCATCCGGCTATTCTTTGTCGGTTTCTGCCAGCGGCTTTCAACTCTACTCAAGGACGGGGATTGTTCTTCAGGCCGATCAGGCCTTGACCGTCGATGTAACCATGAAGGTTGGCACCGCTTCCCAGACGGTCAGCGTTTCCGGCGATGCGCCGCAGGTTGACACCACCACCGGTACCCTCTCTCAGGTGATTGACCAATCTCGCGTGGTTGATCTGCCGCTGAACGGTAGAAATGCAGCTTCGCTCATAACACTGGTTGCTGGCGTAGTCGACGCCACCAACGAGGGTAACGGCGCCAACCAGGGGAGCGGCAAGACATTTCCTGCCGCCGTAATCTCTAGCGTGAATGGAACGTTGCCGAACCAGGATAATTTCCTGTTGGATGGCGGCAACAATGTGGATGAAATGACAAATGTAAATGGGCCTTTCCCATTCCCCGACGCGTTGCAGGAGTTCAGTGTTCAAACCAGCAACTACGACGCTCAATACGGTCAAAGCGCAGGGGCAGTGGTCAATATCATCACAAAGTCTGGAGGTAGCAAGTTCCACGGCGCTGCCTTCGAGTTCCTGCGCAACGGCTACTTCAACGCCAAGCCCTATTTCGCTAACAGTGCCGACAACCTCCATCGCCACCAGTTTGGTGGCGTCATCGGAGGACCGGTTATCATCCCTCACTTCTCCAAGGGACAGAGCACCCAGTTCTTCTTCGGCTACCAGCACACCCTGTATCACCAGAATTCCAGCGCCAATATAGCGACAGTGCCGACCGCGGCTGAAGAGGGGCGCGGCAGCAATTCGTACGCCGATTATGGCAACCTGTGCAACACCAGCGCCGGCAACTCATTCAATGGAAGTGGCATCTGCGTAAACTCGGCAGGGGCCGCCGTTCCCACGCAACAGATCACTAACCCATTCACGAACGTGGTCTATCCATACAATAGAATTCCCTCGACTGACTTCGATCCGGCTGCGGTCGCTTTCGAGAAGGCCTTTCCAACGTACACCGGAACTGAAGCCCCCGGTGTCATCGGTGGCACCGTCAATTACTACCAGCCTACTGTTCAGACATTTAACGAGTACGTCAGCCGCGTCGATCATAACTTTGGCGCCAACGATCACCTTTTTGGCCGCTATTACTACAACTACTACCTGCAGCCCGGCGTATACAGCGCCACTAGCCTTCTCGGCTACGAATCCTACTTCGACACCCGCTACCAGAATGCGTTAATTGCCGAGACGCACACCTTCACGAACAATCTGCTCAACATCCTGATCATCAACTATCAGCGCGACGTCGCCTTGCGCGGCGGACCTCCGGGAAGTCCGGTGATCACGGACTTTGGTGTGAAGAACATCTGGCAGCCGCCGACCGGCCCGTACCTTGCTGGTATCGTCGCCGGCTATTTTTCAGCAGTTTCCGCGCCTTTCGCCAGTTGGGGCCGTAACAACTACACCTTCAACGACGACCTGCACTGGGTAAAAGGCGCCCACAGCCTCGCCTTCGGCGGGCACTTTGAATTGAGCAAGTTCGACGTGACCAACGCGGGCGCCTCGTATGGCACCTTCACTTTCAATGCGGTCACCAACAAAATTGGAAGCTCAACCTATCAATACCCCAACGCCATGGCCAACTTCCAGCTGGGCTTCGTCAACGCCTTCACCCAGGGGAGCTACCAGTTGCTCAATGACCGGAACCATTTCCCTGGCATCTACGCCCAGGACAGTTGGAGCGTGACTCCGCGGTTGCAACTGAATTACGGCGTACGATGGGAAATGTTTGCGCCGTGGGCAGACCGGCTCAACAAGCAAACCGCGTTCAGCCCCGCCAACTATGCGGCGAATAAAGGTACGCCGCAATACGCCCTTTCAACGACACCCGGTACTCCCGGATTGCCGGCAGGTATGGTGCTCTCCGGAGACACGGGCTTCCCCAGTCAAGGCCTGAACAATATTTACAAGCAGTTCATGCCGCGCGTCGGGTTTGCATACGATGTCTTCGGCAACGGCAAGACGGCGGTCCGCGGCGGCTTCGGTATCTTTTATCAGGATCGCATGCAAGCGTGGATGAACCTGACTCAGGGCGGTTCTGTGCCCAACACCATCTCCGTAGCGTTGACCAATCCGGGGATGTACAGCCCAACCCCCGGCGCTAATCCTGGAGGTCCATTCAGCGACCCCTATTGCACAACCACCAGCTTCTGCACGGCAGGCAAGTACAGGAACCCCTTCCCGTTCACTAAGCCGTTCGCGTCCTCTCAGGTCTTTCCCAATGCATTCCAACTGGCCGAGTTCGATCCCTCGGGTAACTTCCAGGTTCCGGTAACCTACGACTACAACCTGACTGTGGAACGCCAGCTCACGCACAACATGTCGATGCGGCTTGCCTACGTGGCTTCGGGTTCCCGTCACCTGTGGGAAAACCTTGAGATCAACCCTTCCGTCAACAATGGCTCCGGCCTCAGCGCAAACCAGCGTCGCGTCTACAATACGGCACCGGCTGTCGGGCCCTGTACAACCGCAGCTGGATGCACGACGAGTTATTCGCAAATCGTCAAAGCGGCCATGATCGGTTCGGCCCGTTACAATTCGCTGCAGGCTACGCTGCAACAGAAGATGTCGCACGGTCTGTCGTTCATGATCAACTACACGTGGTCCCACACGCTTGACGACTTGCCCCAGAACACCAGGCTCTCGAACACCGAGGACCTGAACCCAGGGATGTCCTATGTATATCCTCTCTATCCCGCTGGAGCGACAGGAATTCCGTCAGCGGCGACTGTGCCAGACATCAAAGCACTTGATCGCGGCAATTCCGACATAGACCATCCACAGGCTCTCTCGATCTCCTATGTCTACGCCCTTCCCAGCTTGAACAATGGGAATCGTCTGCTTCGTTCCGTTTTGAACGGCTGGCGTACGAGCGGATTAATCCAGCATCATTCTGGCGATTCGTTGACAGCAATCATGGGCACCGACAACTCCCTGACTGGTCTGACCCAAGACCGCGCCCAGCGGGACTTCACCCAGCCGGCTTACCTCAGGAATGCAGGCTACGGTCAAGGTGATTGCAAGACGGCGGGTAAGTCCTGTGTCGCATGGCTGAACCCCGCTGCGTTCTCTGTTCCCGCCAATACCGGACCCGGCACCGGCTTTGGCAATGTGATTAAGGGTTCGCTCCGCGGACCCGGGTTTACAAACTGGGACGGCGCTGTAATTCGCATCTTCCCCGTAATCCGCGAGACGACCATGGAGTTCCGCGCCGAGTATTTCGACGTTCTCAACCATACTGAACTCACCATCCCGTCCGTCATCAATCCCGCTAGTAGCAGCACTTCTTTTGGAACCATCACGGCAACGCAGGGAGGACCGCGCATTGCGCAGTTCTCACTCAAATACACCTTCTGAACGAGTTTGTATGCGGTGCCCCCTCGTCTAACTTAGCCGAGGGGGCCACAACACTTGGTTCCTTGCCATATGGTCGCCCAGCGTAAGAACGGAAAGGCACCAAGATTCTTCATACTTGCCCCACCAGCGACGAGATTGCGATTTGGCCGAAATTAAATGTCGCAACGAAACCAAACAGACTGCCTAGCGTCCCTCAAATCAGGCGAAGCTTAGCGCCCTCAGCAGATTTCTTCAAAAACCTGACGTGAATAGTGCCCCCCGCGATCAAGATGGCATTACGCGTCAAGGATACACAGATTCAGGTGATCGACCAAAGTCTGATCTTCTGCGTGACCACCTTGGATGTTTCAGACAAGGTACTGGTCATAACGCTTCACATTTTCGATCTTCCGTTTATCTCAGGAAGGTTGTTGGGTTGAGGTCGTTTTGCACTTGGCGATCATGAGGGCCAAGTGCAAAGCGGTCAGGCAATGGCTCGGACTTCGGCCAGCCGGTTCATCTGTAGATACCTACCTACGAGAGGAGTGTGCAGCCATGATCACGTGGAGCGGAAAGCATACTGATTTGCCTGCACAACTGTCACCCCTTTGTGAAGCCTCATGTTCGTTGCCCTTACCGGCATGCCCAGTACCCGAATTCCTGCACCTAAGGCTACACCATAGCGTTCTGGAATTGGAATCGATGGGAGAAGGAGCTGGACTGGATGGTTCCACACTCTATCAGGGTGCTGCTTTCCATAACGGGAAAAGAATGGATTTTGGCGGATCGTGCGGCGAGATTTGGGCTTGTCTCAAGCCGAGACCCACAAATTCTCAGTCGGCCTCGCCCAGCTTCCCTAGCATTGAATGGGGAATCTCGACAATTTCGCCGGACCGCTGAGCGAGCATTGGATTGGGGAGCATCGGCTGTTCCAGCACCAGATCCTTGACCGCATGTGATCAATCGGCATGAAACCTGTGGTATCGGAATTTTTCGGCTTTGTTCGCAAGAGTTTCCTGCGCATCCAGTTCTAGTGGCGTCGAAGCGGGACACGCCCAGTGACTTGGGGGGGATACGGATGCAAAAAGATCGCAAGCAGAAGCAAATCGGATTATGTCGGTCGGCAGCTGAAAGACAAAGCGAAAATTCCGCTAGTATGAATCCACTAAAAAATGTTGGCACGGAAACAGGAAAGACTGGCTACAACCAATTTCTTCTGCTCGTCGCCGGTCTCGGCGGCCTGCTTTACGGTGTTGATGTTGGTATCATCTCTGGTGCGCTGCCATATTTGGAAGCCACTTCTGGTCTGACAGCGGGGAAGCTTTCCTTCATCGTCGCAGCCGTCCTGCTAGGCAGCGTGATTTCTACTTTGTTCGCCGGAATGCTCGCCGACTGGATGGGCCGCAAAAAGCTGATGGAGTTGAGCGGTATCCTGTTCGTCCTCAGCATTCCGATGATCGCCCTTGCGCACAGTTACGAGGCCCTGGTGATGGGCCGACTATTGCAGGGCGTCAGCGCTGGACTCATCGGCGTGGTAGTTCCGTTATATCTCGCTGAATGTCTCGGTGCGACGAACCGCGGCAAAGGCACGGGGATTTTCCAATGGCTGCTCACGCTGGGCATTGTGGCCGCCGCCGCCATCGGCTATTACTTCAGCCTCCGGGTGGACGCCATCGAGAAGTTGCATGACGCCGACAAATTGTTTGCGTTCAAGGATGCTGCTTGGCGCGAGATCTTCTGGGTATCCCTGCCGCCGGGAATTCTCTTTGTCATCGGTAGTTTCATTATCGCTGAGTCCCCGCGCTGGCTGTTTCGACGCGGGCAGGCCAACACCGCGCGCATCTCATTGTTGCGCTCTCGGACTGAGAAACAGGCGGAACTTGAATTAAAGGAAATGGCGGAAACTATCGCTGCTGAAAAGGCGAGGTCTTCGATCGACGGCGCGAACACAAATGCGTCGCTCTTGAGCCGTCGCTACGTCATCCCGTTCGTCCTAGCCTGCATAATCCTCGCTTGCAACCAGACCACCGGCATCAGCTCTATCATCGCCTACAATGCCACCATCCTCATCCAAGCCGGCTTGAGCGACAAACAGGCGCATCTCGGTTATGTCATTCTCACGTTGGTGAATTTTCTCGTGACGATGGCAGCCGTCGAGCTCGTGGATCGGCGCGGCCGCAAGTTCCTGCTCTCGCTGGGCAGCGCAGGAATCATTGTCTCACTACTCTGCACCGGTTTCATATTTAGAAAGACAGAGTCAAAACGCGTGGATGTGAAGGCGGCCGTGCAGGCGCTTGCCAGCACGGATCAGAAAGTGGTCGTTGTTTTTAATCAGGAATCCGCGGACAAATTGCTAAGGTCGACGGGCGATGCCGGCAAGGCCATCAGCGGCAAGCCGGCGACGATGGTGGTCAATTATTCCGCTGGCAATTACGTCGCAGCGAGCAAGGTTGTGCGCTCGGACGACCCGCTGGCCACGCTCGAAATCACTCGCGACAGTTGCCTGCCATCAAGCATGGTGGAATCCTTCTTCAAGAATCCATTCGCCAATCTCGATGCGGCCAAGACCGCGCCGCTAAGAATTGACAATGCGCTCATTACGCCCGTGCCGTCCGCACAAAACGGCTGGCTGATTGCAATCTGCATCTTCACCTTCATGGCGTTCTATGCAGTAGGGCCGGGCGTCTGCGTGTGGCTAGCGCTTTCTGAATTGATGCCCACGCGCATCCGCTCCAACGGCATGAGCATTGCACTGCTCGTCAACCAGGCCGTTTCCACTACCATTGCCGCCGTCTTCTTGCCGAGCGTCGGCAAGTATGGCTATGCCACGATGTTCTTTTTATTCGCCAGCTGTACTGCTGTCTATTTCATTATTGCTGCGTTCTTCCTGCCGGAAACGAAAGGTCTGACGCTTGAAGAAATCGAGGAACATTTCGAAGGTAAATGACCATGAAACTCCATCTGAACTTCGTTCCACCGCTTGATCCGGACTTTCAATCTGCAGTGTTATTCAACCGCTGCTATATCCAGGCCTTGAACGTCTCCGGCCGATCCGTGCCGCTGGTGCTGGGGCTGGAGCGCGAAGGGGGACTGGTTTCCCGCTTCGAAACGGTCGTGCGCTCCCGAGTGGACGGGGAGACACTACAATACGTCGAGCGCATCGTGAAGTTTTTGCTATGGGCCCGCGGCGGCTGGAAGCTGCATTTTGGCGGTCCGAAAGAAATAGGACAACAGATTGCGAGAATCTATTCGGCCAGGGGCTCGCGGAAGTTTGACTGTCGGATGATGGCCTTGGCCTACGGCAAGAAGTTTCAGGTCGTTCTGACGACTCCAAGTAAGGTTCCTGCAGATAAAGAAATGCAAGTCGCGGCGGGCGGGCATCTCAAGGGCTGTCGGATAGGCTTTGACCTGGGCGCGAGTGATTACAAGGTTTCCGCTGTCGTGGACGGCGAGGCGGTCTTCACCGAAGAAACGGCGTGGACGCCGACCCAAGCGACGAATCCCCAATACCATTATCACCAGATTTCCGCAGCACTGCACCGGGCGGCGGCGCATTTGCCACGGGTGGGCGCCATTGGCGGCAGCTCCGCCGGCATCATCGTGGACAATGAAATCCGCAAGGCGTCGTTGCTGCGCTCCATTCCGAGGAGACATTATCCTCAGGCAGCGCGGGTTTTCAAGCGCATCCAGGAAGAATGGAACGTCCCCGTGGTGGTGATGAACGATGGCGATGTGACGGCATTGGCTGGAGCGCTTTCGTTGCGGCAGAAAGGAATGCTGGGCATTGCGATGGGTTCGAGCGAGGCGGCGGGCTTCATGGATTCGCAGGGGCGCATCCTGGGCTGGCTGAACGAGCTGGCGTTCGCGCCGGTAGATTACAACCCCAACGCCGCCACCGATGAATGGTCCCGCGATAAAGGCGTCGGCGCGCTTTACCTTTCACAGCAGGCGGTGAACAGACTGCTGCCGGCGGCGAAGATCAAGTTGCCGGCAAAGATGGGATTGCCGGAGCGTCTCAAGGAAGTCCAAGACCTCATGGCAAAGGGCGACCGCGCGCGGCGAAGATTTACGAGACGATTGGCGTCTATTTCGGATACGCAATCGCGCATTACGCGGCTTTTTACGATTACCAGCACCTGCTCACCCTCGGTCGCGTCACGACCGGCCTAGGCGGCGACATCGTCGTGGCCACGGCGCGCGAAGTGTTGCAGCGAGAATTTTCCGAAGTGGCGGCACGGATAGAAATGCATGTGCCCGATGAAAAAAGCCGCCGCGTCGGCCAAGCGGTAGCGGCGGCGAGTTTGCCAATGATCAAGAGGTAAAATTATGAAACTACACAACGCAACAGCGGAAATCTTCGTGCCTGACGGCAAGCCCGTCGCGCACGCGCTTAGGCGAATCACGCTTCTGGGTGTTGGCGCGCACCAGGACGATCTGGAGTTCATGGCGTTTCATGGCATCCTCAAATGCTTTGCGCGCAACGACCAATGGTTTGGCGGCGTCACCTGCACCAACGGTTCGGGCAGTTCCCGTACTGGCCCATACGCCAATTGCACCGACCCCGAGATGATGAGCATCCGGCGGCAGGAACAGAACGCCGCCGCAGTGGTTGGCCAATACGGCGTAATGCTCCAGTTGGATTATCCGAGCAGCGCGGTAAGAAGCGTGAACGACTTAGCGTTGAAAAATGACTTGAAGGAGATCCTTGCCGCGACGCAGGCGGAAGTGGTTTACACGCACAATCTGGCGGATAAGCACGACACGCACGTCGGGGTGACAATTGCTGTGTTGCAGGCGATGCGCGAACTGCCGCGTGAGCAGCGCCCGAAGAAGGTCATTGGCTGCGAAGTTTGGCGCAATCTCGACTGGCTGGCTGATTCGGACAAGGTGCTGATGGATGTTAGCGGGCACGTCAACCTCGCGGCAGCCTTGAATGGCGTATTCGATTCCCAGATTGCCGGCGGCAAGCGCTATGACCTCGCCACCGCAGGCCGGCGTGCAAGTAATGCGACTTTCTTTGAGTCACACGCGGGCGATGAAGCCTCGCAACTTATTTTTGGCATGGATCTCACGCCGTTGGTAGCGGACGAGACGCGGGACATCTTCGAGTATGTGTGTGGTTTCATCGATCGGCTCAGAGGCGATGTCCGCCAAAACCTTGGAAAGCGACTAGGCCAACCATAATGGAAATCATTATCCAACCTACGCCAGCAGCCGCGACGAGTGTCGCGGCGCGGATCATCGCCCGCCTGTTGCAAGAGAAGCCCGACGCCGTGCTTGGTCTCGCCACTGGCAGCACCCCGTTGCTGCTGTATCGCGAGTTGATCGCCATGAAGTTGGAGTGGCGCAAGGTGACGACCTTCAACCTTGATGAATACATTGGCTTGGCCCGCACGCATCCGCAGTCCTACCATACCTTCATGTGGACCAACCTGTTCCGGCATGTCAACATCGCTAAGAAGAATGTTCATATCCCCGACGGCATGACAAAGAACATCCCGAAGTTTTGTGCGCAATATGAAAGGCAGGTTTGCGATGCGGGCGGGATTGATCTACAGGTGCTGGGGATCGGTACGGAAGGGCACATTGGTTTCAACGAGCCGACGTCGTCGTTGGCCTCACGCACCCGGATCAAGACGTTGACTCCTCAGACAGTCAGGGACAACGCACGGTTCTTCGGAAGCGAGACTAAAGTGCCGCACCATGTCATCACCATGGGCATCGGCACGATCATGGAAGCGCGGCAATGTCTGCTGCTGGCGTTTGGTGCAAAGAAGGCACGCGCCATCGCGGCAGCGCTGGAAGGTCCGATCACAGCGATCAATCCGGCTTCCATATTGCAAATGCATCCGGTGGCGAAAGCCTGTCTGGACAACGCTGCGGCTTCCTGTTTGCAACGCGCAGATTACTACCGTTGGGTGTATGCCAACAAGCCGGCCTGGCAGCAAGTTCTGCCTCCTTCATCGACCGCATATTTTCAAAACAAGCCATAAAACGTGGCGGTCGGCAAGGAGAGCCATTTCAGTTTCCGTGCCTAAATAGATAGGAAAGCGATGTTTCCATAAACGAATCTTTTTTATGGTTTCAGAGCAGATCGCTGCTTGACGGATACTGCGAACTCGGTACTGTCCAGTGATCACCTGAGGCGTGTTGACTTGTGCCAATGCCAAAAGCGCAGAAGCAGGGCGAAGGGACGTTTGCACTGTTTCCTTAGATAGAGGAGCCACGGCAGACCGGCGTGCGTCGAAGTTGCGACCTCACCTTGAACGCCAAAACCGAAGACTGACTTCGCGGTGGGTGTCCAACTCTCCGTCACCCGGAGCCAGCTTCGTTCTCCGGTCCTCTTCAATCCACGCCCTGATGGGTCTTCTCTGATAAAGGACACGTACGTGTGCTGAGCGTCGGTCGACCAGTGGTTATGGAAGTCCTCCAAGAAGCTTTGCCAGTTACTGGAGAGCCGGTACTTCTCGAAGTAGGCCAGCGGAAACGAGAAGGCGTGGTCGATGCCGACGAGGGTAGGGATGTCTCGATCGAGCTCTTTGCGGAGCCACTCGGCGAGACCCCGGCGAGTCCAATACCGGCGTTGGCTGGGCGGCGGCAGAACTTGTGTCGGCTCGTTGGAACCCTCGGTCATGAAAACGCGTAGTCCCTTGCAACTGAATTCCGGTGTCTCCGCACCGGAATAGTCGATGCCGGTGTAGCGTTCAAACTGGGGCAACTGCGTAACCTCCGGAGGGAGAAATGTCTGGAAAGCCCAGTTTCTCATGGGCCGAGTGCAGGTGGTGTAATGGCTTAATCGGTAGGGTTCCGTTGTCCAGTAGGCCATTGCAAATGAGCGCGATAAGCCGCTTTGGCAGTCAAGATGGCAGGTCTAACGCTGCTCTTTAAGCTTCCTAGCATTTCCTAGCGTTTTTGCAGGAATCGAGCACCCCGAGAATTTCATTGTTGTTGGAAAAAGTTCAATACCGTGTACGAAACCCAAGTAAATAGCTTGCTTCCCAGACGTCCACTTTTTTACAGTATTGGAGAGAAAACTTCAGGATGTCCGAGGCAGGTTCCCTTCTTCGGCACCAAGCTTCTTCTCTATCTATCCTTCAATCAATCACATACAAGATAAACTGCCAGAGAGCCTGACCTGAACCTCTGGCATATTCATTTTGTCGAAAACATCCTAGTTCTCGCGTGAAGTTGTCCAGGGTAGAGTCGCAACGTGCAGCACGACTGCAGTCAGTGCCATCTACGCGCAGCATTTATAAATTGCGAAGCACGGCTTGCTGCGTGCTGGCACAGCTAGCAGCCGACATGTTCTTCACGCTTCGTTCGATTGAGTCTCCGTCCGGCGCTCCACCAGTAGAAGATGCTCGCAGACCAGCACCAACTTCTGCTTCTGGTTGAATATCTCGCATGCCTCAACAACGATTCCGTGCCCCGGCTTTTTTTGCGCCATTCGCTTTTCTTTGATCGTAACCATGACATGAAGCGTATCGCCGATGAACACAGGCTGAATGAATCGCAACCGATCGTAGCCGTAGGATATGGCGCGCGGATTGACCACGCCTGCCGTCAGGCCGACGCCAACGCTGAAGATCAGTGTTCCGTGGGCGATGCGCTTACCAAATGGTTGTGTCCGGCACCATTCCTCGTCCATGTGATGCGGGTAGAAGTCGCCGGTCTGGCCTGCGTGGATCACGATATCCGCTTCGGTAATCGTCCGTCCGGTTGTCTGGCGCTGTACGCCGACTTCATAGTCCTCAAAAAATTCAGTCGCCATGGTCTTCTCCTCGGCGAATCCGTTCTGGCCGCACCGAATCAATGTGGAACCAAGGCGGAGCGGTGGTTTTTCCATTAGAAAAATAATTTTTGCTGATAAAATGAACAAGTTCAGCTTAGCATGAGTGAGGATCTTCGGCCAGATGACCGCCACTTCGCAAATTCACCTTCGCGGCATCACATGGAATCATACGCGCGGTTATCTGCCGATGGTCGCTACTGCGCAGCGCTTTTCCGAACTGCATCCCGAGGTCAAAATCTCCTGGCAGGTCCGGTCACTGCAGGCATTTGCCGATCAGCCTCTGTCCGATCTGGCTCGTTCATTCGACCTGCTGGTCATCGATCATCCGAGCATCGGCTATGCGGCGGAGGCGGGGCTGTTTGTTCCGCTGGATGCGCATCTTCCATCTGGATTTCTTGCGGATCAGGCACATAAGTCGGTTGGTGGATCGCATGCAAGCTATGAGTGGCAGTCGCATCAGTGGGCTCTGGCCATTGATGCCGCGACACCTGTGAGCGGATGGCGTCCGGACCTGCTGGCGCGCGCGCATGCGGAGGTTCCCGAGACGTGGGACGAGCTTTTGGCGCTCGCGCGCCGAGGCCTGGTCTCCGTCGCTGGTTTAGCCATCGATAGCCTGATGAACCTTTACATGCTCGCTTTCGCTCTGGGCGAGGAGCCCTTTGGAAAGACGGGCCAATTTATCTCGGAGTCAACAGGCGTGGAGGCCCTTAGGATGTTGCGCCGGCTTCTTTCGGCCTGCCACCCATCCTGCCTGTCGCGCAATCCCATCGCGACGTGGGAGGAACTCGCCAATGGAGACTCGATAGCTTACTGCCCCTTTGCCTACGGATACTCGAACTATTCCCGCGCAGGTTATGCAAGGCATCCCTTAACGACAGGTGGACTTGTCGCTTTCGATGACCGAACGCCACTTCGTTCAACGCTCGGCGGCGCGGGGCTTGCGGTATCCAGCGCCTGTTCACACATCGATGAAGCTGTTGAGTATGCGCAATGCACGGCGAGCAGCGCCACCCAGTCCACACTCTACTTTGACGCGGGCGGCCAACCGGGGCACCGGGACGCGTGGACCAACGATGAGGTGAATCGACGGTCGAATCAGTTCTTCTCTTCGACGCTGCCAACACTGGATGCAGCGTATATTCGTCCGCGCTTTCCCGGGTATCTGATTTTTCAAGACGCTGCAGCGCCGGTGGTGCACGCGTACCTGAGCGGCGGCGGGGACGAGCGAGAGGTGATTCGGCGGTTCAATAAACTGCTCCAGCAGAGCAAAGCGGGGCAAAAGGCAGGTATGGATTGAGGCCATTGGATGGAATTCTTGTTGTCGACATGAGCCAGTTCCTTGCTGGACCGTCGGCATCTCTGCGGCTTGCAGATCTGGGCGCGCGCGTGATCAAGATTGAGCGACCGGAGACCGGCGACTTATGCCGCGAACTTTATATCTCGAATCTTGAACTGGACGGAGACAGCACTCTCTTCCACTCCATCAATCGTAACAAAGAGAGTTTCACGGCAAATCTTAAACAATCAATCGATATCGAGCGTACCTGGAAGTTGATCCGGAAGGCCGATGTGCTGATTCATAACTTCCGTCCGGGAGTGATGGACAAGTTAGGATTTCACTACGAGGCCGTGCGTGCAGCCCATCCGGCCATCGTTTATGCAGAAGTAACGGGATACGGCACTGCGGGCCCGTGGCGAGAAAAGCCAGGACAGGATTTGCTGGTGCAGGCGCTCTCCGGATTGCCCTGGCTCAATGGCGATGCCAATCAGCCGCCTGTTCCATTCGGGCTTGCAGTCGCGGACATGTTTGCGGGGGCGCATTTGGTCCAGGGGATACTCGCATGTCTGGTACGACGAGGCCTGAACGGCAAAGGCGGCAAGGTGGAAGTCAGCCTTTTGGAATCGACGCTCGATCTGCAATTTGAGGTACTGACAACACACCTGAACGACGGAGGCAAGGTGCCGCAGCGCAGCGCCGTCAACAACGCACATGCCTATCTGGGCGCGCCGTATGGAATCTATTCCACTTCAAATGGTTACATCGCGCTTGCAATGGGGTCGGTAGCTCGACTTGGAGCGCTGCTGGGATGTCCCGCACTCACCGCCTTCACGGATGCCGCGTCGTTGTTCTCCCGGCGCGATGAGATCAAGTCGATCTTTGCCAAGCATCTGCAGACCAACACGACGGAGCACTGGTTGTCGATTCTGGAGGCACATGATATCTGGTGTGCCGATGTTCTTACCTGGCCACAATTGATTGCGCATGACGCTTTCAAGGTCTTGAACATGGTGCAGACAGTTTCACGAGGGCGGGGAATCGATATGAAGACCACACGCTGTCCGATTCGCGTCGATGGCGAAGTCTTTCTCTCCTCCAAGGGAGCGCCGCGGCTGGGAGAGGATACGGAAGCGCTGGTACGCGAGTTTTCCCTGACGTGAGTGGCTCGATCCTTACCGCAGCTTTTTGAAGCAGGTGCTGGTTATGCGCGAATCCTTCCGTATCGCTGTGCGGCAGTTTGAGCCATTCGAGTCCGCGCTGCGCAAGCAGTGGGAAAGCTTCGCGCGCAAAAGCGGCTGCGCGCTCGCGCTCGACCTTGTGCCGATGGATCTTCACGCGCTGCACCATTCGATCTTTGAAGTGCAGGCACAGCGGAACGGCGACTTCGATGTGGCCTTCATCAATACAGATTGGCTGGCACAGGCTAATCGTCAGAACGCCGTGCTTGACCTGAGCCCATTCCTCCAGCGCGATCCGCCGCAGAACTATCCAGAGGGATGGTCGCCCTCTCTTCTTCGCCTCCAGTCAATGAATGGACGCACGTTGGGTGTGCCGTACCACGACGGACCTGAGACGCTAATCTACCGGTCGGATCTATTTGAGGATCCCGGGGAGAAGGCCGCCTATGCACGACTGCATGGTACGGACCTTCGCCCGCCTGCGACCTGGGAAGAGTTCCACCAGATAGCTCGCTTTTTTCAGCGCCCGAAAAGTGGCCTCTACGGAGCGGTATTTGCCGCTTTCCCAGACGGCCACAACACGGTCTATGATTTTCTTCTGCAACTGTGGACTCGCGGCGGAGAACTGTTCGATCAGAAGGGCAACATGAAACTGATGAGTCCGCCAGCAGTAGATGCACTGAGCTTCTATCGAGGGTTGATTCACGATCACTCGTCCACACATCCGGAATGCCATCGCTTTGACTCAGTGCAGGCAGGCATGGCCTTCGCTCGTGGTGAAGTTGCGATGATGGTCAATTGGTTTGGCTTTGCGGCAATGGCCCAGACCATATCCGAGTCGGCCGTGAAGGGCTGTGTCGAGCTTGCGCCTATTCCGCATTCCGCCGGCGCCTCAACTACTTCGCTCAACATTTATTGGCTTCTGTCCATCCCGACAGGCAGCCCGCGTGCTCAAATGTCGTACGCATTCCTGCGCCACTGCATGTCGCCGGAAATGGACAAACTCCTCACTCTGGAAGGCGCGGTAGGTTGCCGGCGATCGACATGGCGCGACGCAGACGTTCTTGCCGTCGTCCCTTTCTACCACCGTCT
>JAJYAE010000374.1 GCA_021779695.1 Acidobacteriota bacterium
TCTATTCCAGGTGGTCTGATTGAACTAGGGGAATCCCTGCGCGACGGGGTGATTCGGGAGGTTCAGGAAGAGACCGGTCTACTGGTCGAGCCCATAGAACTGATTGAACTGCTCGATAGAATTGATGAAGAGGGCTCCCGTGTACGCTACCACTACGTGATTGCCGATTTCCTCTGCTGTGTGAAGGGCGGCTCGTTTGCGGCAGGTTCCGACGCGGCGGAGGCATGTTGGGCCCTCCGGGCAGACCTGGGTTCCGATAGCCCACTGCAACTCGACCCTGTGACGCTGCGTGTTCTCGAAAAGGCCTGGCAGCGTGCTGAAATCCTTTCTGGGAAGGATCTTGAATGAAGTTGCGCGAGTTGGCCAAGTGGCTTGGCTCTTTGGTGTTCTTCTCCGTTCTTTCGATTGGTGTCATTGTTCACAGCGTGCCGGTCCGTGTTTTCACGCAGCTCACGGAAGCGCGTATGTGGTTGCACGGCGCTCGCGGCCATTGGACGTATGTAGACGGCTACCGCATCCATTACTACGTGATGGGCCCTGATTCCGGACAGCCCCTTGTGCTGATTCACGGACTCGGCGCGCGGGCCGAAGATTGGGCCAACCTCGCGCCGTACTTCTCGCGCGCTGGGTTCCGCGTCTATCTGCCTGATCTTCCTGGTTACGGCCAAAGTGAAATGCCTCCGAACTTCTCCTATTCCATCGCCGATCAGGCACAGGTTGTCTGGGGCTTCCTTAATGCTCTTCACTTGCATCAGGTCGATCTTGGCGGCTGGTCCATGGGTGGTTGGATCGTCCAGGTTGTCGCAATTGGTCATCCTGAGCGCGTGAGCCGGCTGATGCTTTTTGATAGCGCAGGCCTCTACGTCCGTCCCGACTGGAATACGGCCCTCTTCACGCCGACCACGCCGGACCAGATAGCTCAGCTAGATGCACTGCTTATGCCCAATCCGCCCTCCGTTCCAAGCTTTGTCGCGGCCGACATTCTGCGTCTTTCGCGCGCGCACGCCTGGGTGATTCAGCGCGCGCTTGGCTCCATGCTCACTGGCCGCGACACCACGGATAATCTACTTCCGCAGCTCAAGATGCCGGTCCTGATTGTCTGGGGTGCGCTCGACCGCATCACCCCGTTACCTCAAGCTCTGAGGATTCATGGCCTCGTGCCGCAATCGCAGCTTGACGTGATTCAGGGCTGCGGCCATCTGGCTCCAAGCCAATGCGCATCGGCCATCGCCCCAGGCGCTGTCCACTTTCTTCTCCAGTAAGTTTCTCGCCAGAAAGCAAAAGGGCCGCACGTGGCGGCCCTTCTTGATTCGTGTGTTTGAGCTATACGCCGATCACCGCGCAAAGCTCCTTTACGGCAGCCGCGCTCTTCTTCAGCCCGGCATCTTCTTCGGGGGTCAGCTTGATCTCGACGATCTGCTCCAGTCCGGCCGCGCCCAGCTTGCAAGGCACCCCGATGTAGAAGCCATCGATGCCATACTCGCCCTGCAGGAATGCGGCACAGGGAAGGATCTTTTTCTTATCCTTCAGAATGGCCTCGACCATCTCGACTGCCGCAGCAGACGGTGCATAGTACGCGCTTCCCGTCTTCAAATACTTGACGATCTCGGCTCCGCCGTCTCGGGTCCGCTGCACCAGTTCTTCCAGACGCGCCGGTGCAATCAGCTCGGTAATCGGGATGCCCGCAACCGTGGAGTAGCGTGGCAGAGGAACCATCGTATCGCCGTGGCCGCCCAGCACAAAGGCTGTGACGTTTTCCACGCTCACATTGAGCTCTGCCGCAATGAACGTGCGGAAGCGCGCAGAATCCAGGACGCCTGCCATACCAATCACGCGCTCGCGGTTGAAGCCTGCCTGACGATAGGCGGCCTGAGCCATCGCATCCAGTGGGTTCGAAACGATAATCAGAATCGACTCCGGCGATTGCGCCACAACCTTTGACACCACGTCTGACATGATCTTGTAGTTCGTCTGAAGCAGGTCGTCACGGCTCATGCCGGGCTTACGTGGAATCCCCGCCGTAATGATCACAATGTCCGAATTTGCCGTTGCTGCATAGTCGTTTGCCCCCGCCACGTGCACGTCACACTTGGCGATTGGCATTGCTTCCAGCAGGTCCAGAGCCTTGCCTTGGGGAACACCTTCAACCACATCCACCAGCACTACATCCGCCAGTTCCTTGGCCGCAATCCAATGCGCCGCAGTGGCGCCTACGTTCCCGGCGCCTACGATACTTACCTTTTTCCGCATGATTCTCCTCGGGTTCTCTCGCGAGTCAGGGCTCGCGTGTTCACGGCTTCTCCTGCGTGGAGCGCGCTCCACGCAGGCCGTATTTTGCCTACATATTCCCTATGATGCGCGTTGCAAACTCGCTGGTACCCACCTTCGTGGCGCCCGCTGTCTGCCGCTCAAAGTCATAGGTCACAAACTTCTGCTGGATGGTCTTCTCCATCGCGTTTTCAATCATCTTGGCCGCTTCCTTCCAGCCAAGGAACTCCAGCATCATTACGCCCGACAGGATGACCGATCCTGGATTGATGACGTCCTTGTCGGCATACTTCGGTGCGGTCCCGTGCGTAGCCTCGAAGACCGCATAACCGTCGCCGATGTTGGCGCCGGGCGCAATGCCCAGGCCGCCCACCTGCGCTGCCGCAGCATCGGAGATGTAGTCGCCGTTCAGGTTGGTCGTTGCCAGCACGCTGTATTCCGCAGGCCGGATGATGATCTGCTGGAAGATGGAGTCCGCAATCCGGTCATTCACCAGAATCTTGGACTTCCACGCGCCATTACCGTGGCTCTTGCCAATCGCGTCGATGACTGCCTTCACTTCCGCGCAAACCTCATCGCGGAAACTCTTCGGCGCAAATTCCATACCCGGCTCGATGAGCGCAGCATTCTGCTCGACCGTCAGGTTCGGGTTCGCATCCAGGTTGCCCAGAATCCAGCTCTCGCGCTCGGTCACCGTCTGCTCGCGAAATTCCTGGGTTGCCACCTCGTAGCCCCACTCGCGGAATGCGCCTTCAGTGAACTTCTGGATATTGCCCTTGTGCACCAGCGTCACCGTCTTGCGCCCCGCTTCCATCGCGTGACGAATGGCGTACCGCACCAGTCGCTTCGTTCCGAAGATGGAGATTGGCTTGATGCCCACGCCCGAGTCGGTGCGAATTTTCTTCTTGCCGCCTTTTAGCATCTCGTCATTCAGAAAGCTGATGAGCTTGGCGGCCTCGTCGGTACCCTGCTTGAACTCGATGCCCGAGTACACATCCTCCGTGTTTTCGCGGAAAATGATGATGTTGACCTTCTCGGGGTGCTTCACCGGGCTCGGCACGCCCTGGTAGTACTTCACCGGGCGCACGCAAGCATAGAGATCCATAATCTGCCGCAGCGCCACATTCAGCGAGCGAATTCCGCCGCCAATGGGTGTCGTCAAAGGCCCTTTGATGGATACCCGCAGGTCGCGCGCTGCGGCCACTGAGTCATCTGGCAGCCAATTACTGAACTGCCGAAATGCCTTCTCTCCGGCCAGAATTTCAAACCACTTGATACTCCGCTTGCCGCCGTACGCCTTTTCTACCGCGGCGTCAAAAACGCGCTGCGAGGCCTTCCAGATGTCGCGCCCCGTGCCGTCACCTTCAATGAATGGAATGATGGGATTGTCAGGAACCTGATATTTGCCGTTGCTGTATTCGATGATTGCGCCGTCTTTGGGCAGTTCGAGCCCGTTGTACGTCTTCTGCATGATCTTCGCAATGCCCCTTCCTTATAAACAATTGCAGAGAGAGGCTAGCACCTGCAAATCACGGCTGGCAAAGAGCCTCCAGAGTGCAGGGCGCGGACAATTTCAGTCGTACTTGTGGTCTGAGCGCTTCGCTTCCAGATTGGGATTCGTTGTGCGACAGGTCGCACAACGAGAGGCGTGTTCATCGGCGAATTCGGAGCGACCGAGGCTGCAGAAATCTCGTTCTCGAGCAGTGAGGCTTATAACCCTCTCAAAATCTGCAAGATGCACTTCTGCGCTAACTCCTGAGAGTCGCTGCGATCAGAATCAGCAGGACTCCACGCAAAAAACGAACCGTGATAGCTGGAAAGCATCAGGCAGCGGCACCC
>JAJYAE010000060.1 GCA_021779695.1 Acidobacteriota bacterium
AGTTTTGATCAAGGCAGTGGGGAAGGAACAGTACGCGGCGCTCCTGCTTGCCTGGAAGGCGCACCTGCGATGGATGCGCTTGCATATCGCTTATTACAAGCCATGGGGAAAGCCCCTTCATGGCCGCAGGAAGCGGCAGCAGAGAGAGCTGGACGAGCTCATGCAGATGGCCAGGCGCGGTCTGCGCGAAGTCGGCTATCAGCTCCCGGATGACAAGGAGCTTCGCCGCATCATGCGGCTCTATGCCCGATATGCTCGCGATGGTCGTCAGGGCGATTGGACGATCCAATTCCTCCTGGAGAAAAGGACAGAAATTTACGGAAGGCACCATCTCGCGCATTTTGTAATCGACCGTTCAAACCTTAAGGAGTTATCCAAATCGTGACGAAGAAGAAGAACGCTGACAAGAACAAGAACCACACCAACCAGACCGCCCATGAGCACGCCTTGACGAATCCGCGAGTCCGGGAGGCCATTGGCGCGCTTCGGGCTACCTGGGACAACCTGACTCCGGATGACAGAGGCGAAAAGTTAAACGATTTGATTCGCGTGGGATGTTCCGCGCGCGGATTAGCGGAGGAATTGGGAAAGCCGGCGACGACTATCCGCAGGTATATCGCGCTGGCTCATTCTTCAGAATCCGGCGGCAATTGGATCGCGACGATGGAGCGGACTTTAGCCAAGAAGCCCGCAAAGGAACGCGAGGTAAGTCGCATTGAGACACTCCGCGAATCCAAGGCCATGTTTGAAAAGAATGGAGAATTAAAACCTGTTCCCAACGACAAGAGTGCGGCCAACGACGCAAAGCACAAGTTGAGTGAGCACAATACGCAACAGACAAGGCAATCTCCGCATCCTGTGTCGCGAGGTGCAGAAGAGCCTTCCCAGGGAAATGGCGTAGCAAGCGAGAAAGGGAGGCGCGCCGAAGAGCCCAAACCAAAGATAGATCTGGTCGAACGCTACCGCCTTCAGAGCGGAGGAGTCACTCCGAAGAGGATACAGAGGCTACAAGCAATCGTTGAATCGCTTGCGCCCCGGCCATATCGAGACGCGCGTTCAATGAAGCGGCAAGGCAGGCCATTGCCGCCCACGGACCCCAACTGAGCCGTCTCTTAAGCTACGGAGAGCCTTTTGACACACATGCCGCACCTTCGCTACAACGGTTCTCTTTTGTACTGTCTTCAAGAGAACGAGCCGCAGGATGTAGCTGCGGCTCGTCAACTCAAGATGACCTCTTAAGCAAATGCGGCGAGAGCCGATCGTTCAACCTTGTCACGCACTTCGTCTTCATTGACAAGGTGCAGGTACTTCTGCGTCGTTGCAAGGTCCTTGTGTCCGAGCACGAGTTGCAGTTTCTTGAGCCCGAGGACTGGAAGCATGTTCGACGCAAAGGTATGCCGCCATCGGTGACGATTCCAGTGGTGGCAGCGCGGCGAAGTCTTGCAGGAATAGGCAATCTTCTCTTTCTTTCTTGCTGATCGCTTAACTGTACACGTTCCTTCGCACTTACCGCAGTTGAGGCCCGCGCGGAATGCGATCTCCTTGCAAGTCTCCAGCATGTGTGCGTCCACGCCCTTGCCTCCATAATCAGGCCTCGTTGGATGTTTTGGGGCGGGGAATACCAGAAGCGAAGTGCTTTTCTTCTGCCGGGCCTTGAGCGTTGCGAGCAGCGCCGATGGCACTTCGACCGACCGGATCTCATAGCTCTTCGGCGTGAACTTCCATTGCGGCTTCGCGGACACACCTATCTTGCCAGTCGCGTAATGGATGTCGGGCCAAGTCAGCGTGGCGATTTCTTCTGATCGAAATCCAGTCAAAAGGAACGTTTGAAACAGGACCCGCTCGTCCGCGGTACACGCTGCGAAGAACTCCTGCAATTCGTCCGGCGTATAGACCTCGATCTGTTTATCTGCGGTCTTCGGCCAGTCGCCTTTGCGGAGTTTAATTTCGGCCCCGGCGCCGCGCATCGCCGTCAACATCACGACCACCCGTTTATTGGTGGTCTTCTGATTTAGACCTTCCTCACGCCCGGCCGCGAAAAAGGACATGGCGTCCGACCGATTCAGGCGAGAGACAAGGTGCTTCGTGCAATGTTGTCGGAACCACGCCAGGTCACGCGTGTACGACCGGTGCGTTGCGGCGCTCTTCGTCGCCTTGACATCGCTGAGATACTCAGCGATGGCCGCATCGATTGTCTTGCTTTCCGCCAACTCAGGCTCAGGTTCTGGTTCGACATCTCCACCGCAGATTCCCACTTGGAGGTGCCATGCGTCTAACGCTTCGCGTGGAGAAGAACCGACGGCTTTGCGTTTCAGCTTGCCATTTTCCCTCCAGGCAAGATAGAAATGCCCGCTCTTGCTGCTGGTCGGCTCGCCATTGATGAGTATGAGCCTCGGATCGGGCCTGCCATTCTTCCGTACGACCGGGGCGAATTGCCAACGGTCGCCGAGTCGGCGATACTGTACCAGGTTCACCTGTTTATGAATATGCTCACTGTCCACGTGCCTCATGCTCCTGTCGTTCGCGCGGCGTCCGATGTGAATGATTCTAGGCGGATGGACAGTGACACCGGTCACTCAATCTAAATTATTGATTCTAAAGGGCGGGAGTAGTTCAGTGGTAGAACGTCAGCTTCCCAAGCTGAATGTCGCCGGTTCGATCCCGGTCTCCCGCTCCAAGCATTTCCGGCCGAGAAGGTCAACATTCTCGTTCTAGTCGGCTCTAATCAGCAGTTACCGCGTCCTCTCCCTCTCGAATTGCAAGGATGGATGCGCTCGCCACAAGGAGAAAAATGGCGAGTAGGGCCAGCAGAATCATTCGCACTGTGTGCAGAGACAGAATGAATCCGGTGAGCAGAGGACCGAGAAACGCGCCAGCTCGCCCGACACCGATGGCCCAGCCAATGCCGGCGCTCCGGATCCGTGCCGGATACAGAGTCGCCATCAACGGATAGATTCCATTGAACCCGCCCTGCAAACTGATCCCGATGCAACCGACAACGAACAGTACAAGTCCCGTCGGCATCGCAACCGCTCCAAACACAATCAGTAAAATTGCAGCTGCAACAAAGAAGGATACGATCAGCCGCTGCAGGTTGCACCGCGTGGATAGCACCCCCAATGCAACGGTGCCTGCAAATGCGCCAAAGTTGTAGACTGCCCCCGCCACAAGACCCGAGTGCGCAGAAAGCCCGGCGTCCATCGCCAGTCGTGGAATCCAGCTCATCACTGCATACAGAGCGGCGAAACCACAGAAGATGGCCATCCAGAGAGGGAGTGTCTGCGCGAGCAGTTGGCGGTGCAGGAGCCCTTTGGCGCCCAACTCGGCGGCGCGCCCTCTGGCTGCAGCTGGAAACACAGTGAACGGATCAAGCGAAAGTCGGGCGCGGATCTTGTTCACGCGCTCAAGGGATCCGCTTGGCTGCGCATAGGTCAGGAATGCCATCGACTCGGGAAGAAGAAAGAAAAAAGCAGGAAAAAATGCGAGCGAGACAGCGCCAGAACAAAGAAGGATCGCACGCCAGGAGAAGTGAGCTAGCGCCCAAACCGTAACAAAGCCGGTTCCGGCTGCTCCGAGGGGATAGCCTCCTTGAAGCAGCGCGACAGCCGTGGTGCGTAGGTGCGAAGGACTGAACTCCGTAACAAGTGCGGCGATGCAGGCAAGAATCGCGCCGAGGCCGACGCCGACGATCATACGCGCAAACAGAAAAACAGGAAACTGCGCAGCCAGACCGCTGAGAATCATGCCAAACGACATTGTCAGCAGCGAAGACAGAATCAGGCGGCGCCGCCCGAAGCGATCTGCCAGCGGCGCAATCAGGATTCCGCCTGCGGCCATACCTCCTAGGAGTGCGCTGAAAACCACGCCAAGTTTTGTTGGTGCAAGATTCCACTCGTGTGCGATTGGGGCCGCAAGATAGGAGATTAATGTGACGTTGATGCCGTCAATTGCGTTGATGAGAAAACAGAGGGCGAAGACCACAACGGACAACCCGCTCAACTTCGTCAATTCATCTTTAGGCAGCGAAACACTGCTGTGGGAGAGGCGCGCCGGGGACTCTGTCTGAGGACAGTTTCGAAGATATCTCATTCGATTCAAACGTGAAGCATCGCCAGTTGGCGGAGCCGATCAGGAGAAGCGACAGGAAGCCCAAAATATTCCAGATAGAGCGGAATTTGCTCGAAGAGCATTGCGAAACCATCGAGAGTCGTGCATCCCCGTTGCGACGCTACTTGAAGAAATTCCGTTGCCTCCCCACGCATCACGACATCCGCTACAACAGCGGAAGGCTCAATCCGAGTCACATCCATCGGATAAGAATCCGCGCCCTTCGAGCCGAGCGGTGTCGCATTCACCACGAGATCGAAACCCGCTGGATCATTGTGTCCGGCCTCGATCTTCATCCCGGGAAAGTGGCCTTGTAACCTCTTTCTGACGCCATCCGCAGCAGCTGAGTTCAGGTCAACGAGATGAAGTTCGGCAACTTCCCGCTGCGCCAAAGAAGCCGCAATTGCCGAGCCGATTCCTCCGCAGCCGACGACCAGCGCCTTCGCGCCTTTCAGCGCGCAACCTTTGCGCGCCAGGCTGCGAGCGAACCCTTCGCCGTCGAACATCTCTCCGGTCAGGCGTCCGTCGGGTGTGCGCTTGACAGCATTGCACGCCCCAGAGACGCGAACCGATGGCGTTACCTCGTCGAGAAGGCTCACGGTCGTTACCTTGTGCGGCATCGTGATCAAAGCGCCAAGAATGTTTTCGAGCGCGAAGACGGACCGAAGAAAGGACGGATATGCCTCGATGCGGCAGGCCATCGGAAGCACAACCGCATTCAATCCGACGCTTTGAAAGTAGGGGTTATAGATCATCGGAGACTGGAATGAATCCGTTGGGTATCCGATGTGGGCGATAAAAGCAGTGTGTCCATCGATATGCATGGCGTTAATGGGTTGCAGCGGCGTCCGTCTCCTCCACCTTCACAACAAAATAGGTCACTGAATCACCGGGTGCAACCAGCATTTGGTGCGGCATGCCTGCCGGGATATGAACGATATCGCCAACGTGGAGTTCCTGCGCAGAGCCCCCCTGCACTGCTGTACCCGCCATCTCGCCAGGGCGAAGCGCTTTGGGATCGGTGAGCTGACCACCCGTGAGCAGTGTTGCGTGGCCTTCGACGATAAAAAAGATATCAGCAAAGTGCTGGTGCAGCTCTCCTGCGCCACCGCGACTGCGATAAGCCAGCATGGTGAAGTGGCGCGGATAAGTGGAGAGCGTCTCGCTGGCTGAGCCGTTTCCGGTCGCTGCGAGCTCCTTCAGATGCTCAGCGCGCTCTTTAAGTTGTGCGGGTGACCAGCGATCCGATTGCATGGTTTGTGCTTGAACCCCCGAAGCGAAGAATAACGCTGCTGCTGCAAGGATAGATGGCAGCAGCGGTCCGGCCGATTGGCGAAGTCGGGCAGTCAGTGTGGATGCAGGACGTGGCATTTCAGAGTGCTCCTCATGCGTTGTTGGATCTGGGGAGTGCGGCGAGCTCGCTGGCCCGGTGAAAGATGGCAAGGAGCATTGCGCGCGTGAGGCGGCCCGTGTTCGTGTTTTGTAGCGAGGGATGGAAGCTCACGAGGACGTGGAGACCATCGGGAAGGCAGTATTCCGCACCGTGGGCAAATGAGAAGCTCGCGCGAGCCGTAATTTGGCCAGTACGCTGCAGGTGTGCCAGCAAGCCGTTAAATGCAATGCGGCCGAGGCAGACAACGACGCGGAGATGCTTGAGCAGGGCAATCTCCTGGTCGAGCCAGGGCGCGCAGTTGCGCAGCTCTTCGGGTGTGGGCTTGTTGGCGGGCGGTGCACAACGTCCGACAGAGGTGATCCAGAGATCGGTGAGCCGCATGCCGTCGTTGCGCGAAGTCGCGTTGGGTTGGGACGCGAAACCGGTCTCATGCAACACGGGATAAAGGAAATCACCAGATCCGTCGCCGGTGAAGGGACGGCCAGTGCGGTTGGAGCCGTGCGCCCCCGGGGCAAGACCGAGCAGAAGGACCCGCGCCTTCGGGGCACCGAAGGACGGCACCGGACGGCCCCAGTATTCCCATTCGGCGTAGGCGCGGCGGCGCACGCGCGCGATCTCTGTGCAGTGGGCGCGGAGGCGTGGACAAAGTTCGCACTGAATGATGCGTTCATTGAGTGCTCGCAGGGAAGTGGGTTTTGATCCCATGCCGGAATTGTAGGCGATGCGCGGCCGGGCTGTGCCAAACTCTGTGCAGGAGGATTCTTAAATGAAAGCGGCGAAGCTGCTGATGCTGGCGGGGGACTTTGTAGAAGATTACGAAATCATGGTGCCATTTCAGGCCCTGCAAATGGTGGGCCACACGGTGGATGTAGTCTGCCCTGGAAAGAGGAAGGGAGAACAGGTTCGGACGGCAATTCATGATTTTGAAGGGGACCAGACCTATTCGGAAAAGCGAGGGCACAACTTCACGCTCAATGCCACCTTCGAAGAAATAGTGCCGGCCGGCTTTGACGGACTGGTAATTCCCGGCGGGCGCGCGCCGGAGTATCTGCGGCTCAATCCAAAGGTGCTGGAGGTTGTTCGCCACTTTGACAAATCCAACAAGCCCATTGCCGCGCTCTGCCACGGTGCCCAGCTTCTGGCCGCGGCGAATGTCCTGAAGGGACGCAAGCTGAATTGTTATCCAGCGTGCGCACCAGAGGTGGAACTGGCGGGCGGATCGTTTGTGAAAGTGGAGTTCAGCGAAGCCGTGGTGGACGGCAAGCTGGTAACCGGACCCGCGTGGACGGCCCACCCCGAGTGGTTGCGGAAGTTTCTGGAGGTGCTGGCAGCGCATCTAGGCGCATAGAGAGCCTTATCGTGCCGCGCGAGCGGACGCTGGTTGCACGGCGCGCACCTGGCGCAGTGGGCGTGCCGTGGCTGCCGTCAGGGTTTGCTGCACCTCAGACAAGATGGAGAGCGCGACAGCCGCCGGCGTTTCTGCTCCGATGTCGAGCCCTGTCGGCGCGTGCAGTTGGATCAGCATGCGCTCGATGGAATCCAGCGAATCCGGCAGTCCCACAATGCGGGCTGCGTCCGCCAGCAGGTCAAGCGTGCGTCGCTGGGGGCCAAGAATGCCGATATATGCCAGCCGAAAATCAAGTGCGAGCAGCGAGGCCAGAACGCGCAGGTCCTGCTCGTAGCTATGCGACATCAGGATCGCCGCATCTGTGGCAAGCGGGCGGAAGTGCAATGGCGCCGCCTGAGGCAACGCATCGACCGGCAGGACGTGAAGCTCGTCTGCCTCGGGGAATCGCTCGCGCGTGGTGAGATGCGAGCGGCCGTCGCTCAGCGCAACAAACCAGCCCATCTCGCGGGCGATACGCAGGAGAGGCTTTGCGTCGTCCCCGGCTCCAAAAATCCAGAGTCCCGGACGCGCAGGACGATAGTCCGCCCAGATGCGCGTGGCAACGCCATGAATCTGGATCGTCTCGTCGAAAGAAGCTCGCAACTCAAGTGCACGCTGGGCACGCCTGCGCAGCTCAATTTCCAATGATGTATTGTGCATGGCGGCCTGGGTCTCCGGCAGTCCGGCGAAGGCCCGTTGAGCGATTTGTGCGCCAGATAGCACCGTTGCAACGGCAAGCGGAATGCGCGCGCGAAAACCAGCCTCCAGCTCTTGCAGGTGCGGCCGGGCCGTCGCACTGCGCTCCAGAAGGATGTAGACTACGCCGCCGCAACCGGAGCCATATGGCAGATCTCCGTCGTCGGCAACGGTGGAATAACGTTCAACAACCGGGCCTGAACCCGTGAGCCACCAGGCGCGCTTGGCAACTTCGGCCTCAAGGCAACCGCCACTCACCGTGCCGGCGCGCCGTCCATCCTGCGCAATGAGCATGCGAGCGCCTGGTTTGCGATAGCTGGGGCCCTCGACTGCGACAATCGTAGCGAGCACATAGTCTGCCCCGGCAGCTTCCAACTCACGCCACAGGGGCAGAACTTTTTCAAGGTCGGTCATCGCCTAATATTGTCGCTCATGCCTGCATAATTTTCGACTGCAGCAGATCCTCGATACGCACGGGCAAGTCGCGCACTCGCACCCCGGTGGCGTGATAGACCGCCGATGTGATGGCTGGAGCTACTCCTGCCATGCCGATTTCACCGATGCCGCGCGCGCCATATTCATTCACGATGTAATCCGGATAATCAAGGAATGTGACATCGAGATCGGGCAAATCCGCGCAGGTGGTCACCAGATAGTCCGCAAAGCTACCGTTGATGGGTTGGCCAGTGCGGGTGTCGTGCACAGTCTCCTCGAAGAGCGACATGCCAACGCCCATCACAGCGGCTCCAAGAATCTGATTGGCGCCCGCACCTTTGTTGATGATGCGGCCGCAGTCAAATATCGAGAAGATGCGGCTAACGCGGATGCGTGCGATCTCTGGCTCCCACTCCACTTCAGCAAAGTGCGCTCCAAAGGAATGCAGCGAGTATTCGCGTGCCTTGGGGTCTTCCCAGGAGGGATTTGTTTTACCCTCGCCTGTCACGCCGCTCAGGTTCGCCATGTGTAGGATGTCTTCAAATGAGACACCGCTGGAAGCTGGCTGATCCTTGGTATGGATTCGGCCCGCAGTCAGCTCGAGTGAATCCGGCTTCGCACTTTTGAAGGGCGAACTGGACGCCAACGTTGCAATGCGGAGGAGTCTTTCGATGGCCTGGTTGACGGCGCTGGTTGCGGCCGGCAGTACAGCGCTGGTCGTCATCGAGCCGCCAGAAGTTGGGCCTTCGGGCAGCGACGTGTCGCCCAGGAAGACATCGATGCGATCCATCGGGATTCCGGTGCGCGCCTGCATTACCTGGGCAAAAATGGTGTAGGTTCCAGTACCGATGTCTTGCGTGGCGCAACGAATCGCCACGCGGCCATTCGGCGTAAGCTCCACCGTGGCCGTGCAGGGGATGCGCGCCGCAGCCCATGAAGCGCCGGCGAGTCCCCATCCGATGACTTTGCCATCTCGCTTCATTGAGCCTACCTGCGGCGTGCGTTGCTTCCAGCCAATCTTTTCCGCACCTGTCTGGTAGCACTCCTTCAGGTGGCGTGAGGAGAAAGGCTTGTTTGTTCCTTCGTCGCGCTCGGCGTCGTTCTTGAGCCGCAGTTCGAGCGGATCCATGTTGAGCTTGATGGCCAGCTCGTCCATCGCAGACTCCAGTGCAAAGAGTCCCGGCACTGCACCCGGACCACGCATCGGTGCAGGAGCGCCGACGTTGCGCCGCACCATAGCCGTTGTGACTTCAAGGTTGGGGCAGCTGTAGAGGAACGGCGTCTGCTCGCCACAATGCTCGACAAAGTCGTCGTTAATTGACGTCTCGGTGTAGAAGTCGTGGCGAATGGCGGTGAGCTTGCCATCCGCCGTCGCGCCAAGCCGGATGCGCTGCTGTGTGCGTGGGCGGTGACCCACCCCGGTGAACATCATGCGGCGATCGACGCTGAGCTTGACCGGACGATTGACCTGGCGCGCGGCGACGGCAGCCAGAGTGGACTGCGGCCACGGAAAGAGCTTTCCACCGAAACCGGAGCCGATGAAGCGCGAGACGACCCGCACATTCTCCACTGGAATCCCGAGCACCTGCGCCATCACCATCCGGTGATTCACCACGCCTTGCGAGGACTCATAGAGCGTGACATGGTTGCCTTGCCATACGGCAACCGTGCCGTGCATCTCCATCGGATTGTGCGTTTCAAGCGGTGTGGAATAGGTTTCGTCAATAACGACCGGGGCGGAAGTGAGCGCCTTGTCTGGATCGCCGCGCAACCAGCTGCTCTCACGCTGGCCGGTGAAACCTGCGCTCAGGTCAGTGCGCACGTCCGGAGTCTCCGCGTCGTATTCCACGCGAATGGCGGCGGCGCCGGCGCGAGCCTGCTCCAGCGTCTCCGCAACGACGAGGGCGATGTATTGGCCCCAATAGTAGATCTTGTCGTCATCAAACGGCGGACGCGCTTCGCTGATTGTGCCTTCCTGCACGTGCGGAAAGAGGCGATAGGCGCCATGCAGATTGCCATGGTGAAGCACCAGCAGAACGCCGGGCGCGGCTTCTGCGGCGGATGTATCGAGCGAGCGAATGCGGCCCTTGCCAATCGTGCTCTGTACTGCGACAGCATGCACGAGGCCGGGAAGGTCGTGATCGACTGCGTAACGCGCAGTACCCGTAGTCTTCAGGGGACCGTCGATGCGGGGCACGACTGCGCCAATCACTCCGTTTGCGTGGGGAAGGGTATCGATCGCCATGTGCGATTCTCCTGTATGTGCGCGGTTACGCGGTTGCGAGCTTGAGTGAGCGAACGATGCAGCGCTTGGCGAGCTCTACTTTGAATCCGTTGTCCTGGCGCGGCTTGGCCTGGGCCAGCGCAGCCTCAGCTGCTGTGCGGAAGGTATGAGCATCGGCGGGCTTGCCGGTCAGTGCGTGTTCCGCCTCATGCGAGCGCCAGGGCTTGGTGCCGACGCCGCCCATCGCGACGCGCGCGTAGCGAATATGTCCGCTCTCGACGCGCACGACTACAGCGGCTGAAGCCAACGCGAACTCATAGCTGGCGCGGTCACGCAGTTTCAGATAGACACTGCGTGAGCCCTCGACTGGCCTGGGTAGATCGACGTGCGTAATCAGTTCGCCGGATTCGAGCGCATTTTCAATTTGCGGCGTGTCGCCAGGCAGCTTGTGAAACTCCTCGAAGGCGATGGTGCGCTTGCCCTTGGGGCCCTCCACGTGAATCACCGCTTCCAATGCGGCCATGGCCACGCACATATCTGAAGGGTGGGTGGCGATGCAGTGGTTGCTCGTTCCCAAAACGGCGTGCATGCGGTTGAAGCCATCCATCGCCGCGCAACCTGTGCCGGGCGTGCGCTTGTTGCAGCCGTAACCGCTGGGTGTTCCAGCAGAGGGCTCGCGGAAGTAGGCGCAGCGCGTGCGCTGCATCAGGTTGCCCCCAGTGGTCGCCATGTTGCGTAACTGCGGCGACGCGCCCGAGAGCAGCGCCTGCGAGAGCACCGTGTAGGATTTCTGAACATCCTCATTCCATGCCAGGTCGGAGTTGCGCACCATTGCCCCAATGCGCAGACCGCCATCGGGCAGTTTTTCAATCTTGTTCAGCGGCAGTGGATTGATGTCGACAAGCGCGGACGGTGACTCCACGCTGAGCTTCATCAAATCGACGAGCGTCGTGCCACCGGCGATGAACTTGCCGGATCCGCCGCTGGCCAATGCCTTCTCGATGCCGGAAGCTTTGACGTATTGGAACGTTTGCATCGGGAGATCTCCTTCAGTCTCAGGCTCGCGCCCGCACTTGGCGGACGGCAGCAACGATGTTGGTGTAAGCGCCACAGCGGCAGATGTTGCCGGCCATGGCGTTACGAATGTCTTCGTCGGAGGGCCCAATGGGCTCCTTCAGTAGGGCGACAGCACTCATAATCTGACCGCTGGTGCAGTAGCCGCACTGGTAGCCGTCGTGTTGCACAAAGGCCGCCTGCATGGGATGCAGGTTCTCTGGCTGCCCAATACCCTCAATCGTTGTGATCTCGTCGCCCTCGTGCATCACCGCAAAGGAGAGGCAGCTATTCACGCGGCGGCCATTCACATGAACGGTACATGCGCCGCATTGGCCATGATCGCAGCCCTTTTTTGTACCCGTCATGTTCAGCCGCTCGCGCAGCGTATCCAGCAGGGTGGCCCTGGGATCAAGATTGCGCAGCGTCACATCGCGACCGTTGAGGCGCAACTTGACGTTTGCACCACCAGCGTTATTGGCTTCCTGTGCGGCGGGATCGGGAACCGGTGCGGCTGCTGCCAGCGGCGCGGTTCCGGCAAGCAGGCCGGTTGCGCCGATGCCGGAAAGAAAGGTGCGACGGGTAAATCGCGTCCCGGACGGCTCTGGAGTCAGGGACTCCAGAGTGAGCGTATGCTGCTCAGGCGCTAGAAAAGGGGAGAGTGAGTCGTCTGTTTGTGATGATTCTGGCTTAGGGCGCGAATCACGATGGTCTGCCACAGGTGACCTCCTTCGGACAGGTGCTGAATGCGATCTTGTCGAATCTTGATGCAATGCGGCCACTGTTGCTGCCGTAAGCGGGGAAGCATCAAAATTCCGTTGAGCCGGTCTAGTGCAGTGCTCCAGAACCAGCGTTCAGTTTCTAACGGCTCGGCCGGCGGTTGGTTACTGTGGGCAATTTGACTGCCGACAGTGGAACTCAATCGTCTGGCAGGCTTAAGAATTCACAAGCGCCATCATCGCAGCCGGGTAACGCGGGCCTGCGGCGACATCGGGCGGAAATTGCTGGGAGAGTTGCTGCAGTAGTTCAGGGCCGAGGGTGACATCTGCGGCTGCGGCATTTTCTTCAACATATCTACGCCGCTTGGTTCCAGGGATGGGAAGGATTTCGTCGCCCTGCGCGAGGACCCACGCAAGCGCAAGCTGGCTGGCTGTGATGCCGGCTTCCGCCGCAAGTGTTTTAACTTTATCGACGAGGTTGAGATTGCGGGTAAAGTTCTCACCCTGAAAGCGCGGACTATGCCGCCGGTAATCATCCGGTCCGAAATCTTCCGGCGTCTTGAAAGCTCCAGTGAGGAATCCACGGCCCAGCGGACTGTACGCGACAAAGGCAACGCCGAGGCGTTGGCAGGTGGGCAGGATTTCCGCCTCTGGATCACGCGTCCAAAGCGAATATTCCGTTTGCAGTGCCGCGATGGGATGCACGCGGCAAGCGCGCTCAAGCGTGGCGGGCGAAGCCTCCGATAGGCCGAGGAAGCGGACCTTACCCTCTTCCACCAGGCGTGCCATCGCGCCGACGGTCTCTTCGATGGGCACCTTCGGATCAACGCGATGCTGATAGTAGAGGTCAATCGTTTCGATGCCCAGACGTCGGAGACTTCCCTCAACAGCCGTGCGGACATAAGCCGGGCTGCCATCCACGCCGCGACGGGTGGGGTCAGCAGGGTCGCGCACGATGCCGAACTTGGTGGCGACGAAGAACTGGTTGCGACGTCCCTTCAGCGCTTTGCCCACGAGCTGCTCATTGGTGTGCGGGCCGTACATGTCCGAGGTGTCAAGGAAGTTGATGCCGAGTTCAAGCGCTCGATCAATGGTTGCAAGGGACTCTTCATCATTCCGGCCTGCATAGAAATCGCTCATCCCCATGCAGCCGAGTCCGAGGGCAGAAATTGACTCACCACTTTTGCCGAGTGTACGCGTCTTCATTGTTTCCTCTGAGTGTCCCTGCGATGCCTTCAGCCAGCGGTGGCCAGACTGCAGTCAACTTCTGGCTCGTCCATGATCGGACCACCGATCCGGGTTCGCTGCTCAATCTTCTTATAGTTGGCAATCTTATGTGTCAGCATGGCGTGCGCCTTTTCCAACTCCTGAATTTGGCTCGCGATGGCGGCACGGTGGTCTTCGAGAATCTTGCGGCGTTCGAGCGAGGTGGAGTCGCCCAGCTCGCGCAACTCGGCGTAGCGTTGCATGGCGCGTATGGGCATGTTCGTTGCCCGCATGCAATGGAGAAAGTTCAGCCAGGCCTCATCGGCCTCAGAATAGCGCCGGTGGCCGTTCCGCGCCCGGCTTACGGGCTGGATAAGGCCCACCCGCTCATAGTAGCGAAGCGTGTGCGCGGTCATGCCGCAGCGTTCAGCCATGTCCTGAATGGTGTAGCCAGAATCCTGCATACAAACACCGTACAACTTTGAGCGTGCTCAAAGTCAAGCAGAGATGGGAAGAGCGGTAAGGGTGGAGCGTAAGGTACGAGTACCATCGTGAGATCAGGCCAACTCGAGTGTACGTATCCTAAAGAATCGAGGTATAGATGCAGGAAATCAAGCTTTACCAACAGATGCTGGCGATAGCTTTGGAGGAGGCGCGGCTTGGTCGGGCAGAAGGGGGCATCCCGATTGGCGCGGCTCTGTTTACCAAGGACGGACCCCTGGTGAGCCGGGGCCACAACCAACGGGTACAGCAGGGTGATCCGAGCCTTCACGGTGAAACGGATGCCTTTCGCCGTGCTGGCCGCCAGAAGAGCTACCGCAACCTGATCATGGTTACGACGCTTGCACCGTGTTGGTATTGCAGCGGCCTTGTGCGACAGTTTCACATCGACACGGTCGTTGTGGGCGAAAGCCGGACATTCTCCGGCGGCGTTGACTGGTTACGCGAGAACGGCGTTGCGGTGGTGGATCTCGATGACGCGGAGTGCCGCGGACTCCTGGCGAGCTTTATCGCGGAGCATCCAGACGTCTGGAATGAGGATATTGGCGAAGAGTAGCTGACGCGATGCCGTAAGATGCCTTTGTTGCGCTGAGTCAAGTTTGGAGGATTTGAATGGATCGCCGCCATTTTCTTTCTGGTTCTCTGGCCGTGTCAGCTGCAGGCATGAGCGGTGTAAATCCGCAATCGCCAGCAGGGAGCACACGGGAGTTCTATCAGATTCGTCGTTATGGATTGCGATCTGGCCCACAGTTGGAGCTGACTGAGGCATATTTCAACAACGCCTTGATTCCCGCGCTGGGCCGCATGGGGCATGGCCCGATAGGAGCTTTCAAACTGGACATCGGTCCCGAAACGCCGGCGTTCATTCTCGTAATTCCCGGTCCCTCTGCAGGTCCCCTTGTTGCGCTGGATCTGCGCCTCCGCGAAGACAAGGAATTTCTGCTTGCAGCCGCACCATTTTGGAATGCTCCGGATACGGAGCCTGCATTTCTGCGCGTAGAGGTTTCATTGCTCGCGGCATTTCTGGGTTGGCCAAAACTCACTCCGCCTGCCCCTGCTTCCGGCAAGACAAAGCGTATCTTCCAACTCCGCACTTACGAGAGTCCAAGCGATCGAGACCATGTGCGAAAGGTGGAGATGTTTCACTCGGGTGAGTTTGAAATCTTCAAGGCCGCAGGATTTCATCCGGTCTTTTTCGGAGATACGCTGATCGGGACTCGATTGCCTAATTTGAGCTATATGCTCAGCTTTTCTGATCTGGCTGAGCTGGAAGCGAAGTGGGATGTGTTTCGCAACGATTCGGCGTGGAAAAAGCTATCCGCAGATCCTCGGTTTGCATTCGAGCCGATCGTCGATAACATTACCAATCTGGTGCTGAGCCCTCTTGACTGCTCGCAGATCTAAAAGGAGAGGAAGCGTGGAAGGCAAGTGTCAGGAAGATTGCAATATACCTGCTGCTTGCCCAATGCGATGATTCAAATGAACGTTGCTGCCATCATCCTTGCTGCAGGCGCAAGCAGAAGACTTGGAGAGCCCAAGCAACTGCTGCCTTTCAAGCAGGAAACCTTGCTTGACTGGGCGATCCGGTCTGCAGCAGATTCGGGGGCATCCCCGATATTTGTTGTCGTTGGGGCGCACTGGGAACAACTCTCCAAAGCAATCAATCCGGGTCCCGCGATTCTTGTCTTAAATGAAAAGTGGGAAGAAGGCATTGCAAGCTCTCTCCGGTCGGGGCTGACTGCTTTGGAGTCGAATAGTGCAAACTCAGGCGGGGCATTGCTGATGACCTGCGATCAGCCCTTCTTAAACTCGGCGCATCTTCGCAGCTTACTGGAGAAATTTGCAGATCACAGAGGATCTCGAATCGTTGCATCCAGCTATGCAGGCACCGTGGGCACACCCGCAATCTTTCCAGCAGCTACGTACGCACGCCTGCGCGCACTTGAGGGTGAGCGGGGAGCGAGAGTTGTTCTTGCCGAAGAGCGCGAAAAGCTGGTTTGCGTTCCATTTGAACATGGCGAAATTGATATTGATCTGCCCGAGGACAAGGTGCATCTGAGCTGACGATCCCTTGAACTTGCTGAACTTCTGCGGAACGCGCGCTCCATGCCGCGTTCGCTTTTGCAGCAAGGAGGCTCAGCTGCAATAGAACTCATCGCAAGAGCCGAATCCGCGGTTTCTGCATTGCGCTTTGCCAGTTGGCTCAGAGATTGTGCGCTCCGATAACGATGGCCCCTTTTTGCATCGGTGGTCGTCAGCGACGTTCTCCAAGTGGTCCAGGGGCGTCAGGATTTCTACAGCCACGAACGATCCAGCCGCACATGGCGAATTGGATGAAGTTCGTGCCGCCATCTGACCAATTCGCGCGTTCACGATGAGGAGTGCGCTCTACTTGAGCGGCGAGTACTGTGCGCGATATCTGGGTGCATCCTGCCGGACTTGCCTCGATAACGATGAATGTGGCGGCTGCACTTAAAACGCCACCCGCACCTGCTTTGATGTTGTGTCTCTCACCGAAGAACTGCGCAAGGGGCAGACCGGGGCCAAGCTACTGATAAAAATGCCGCGGAAAGAAGCGTAGGTCAGCTTTGCTGAGTGGATCGCATCCGAAATGAAAGTCAGGTTTGGAGCTTTCAAAAAAGGACGCGCATTTCGGTAATCAGGTTGTGATTGTAGAAATAGAACCCTGAAGTTGCAATCTGCATGCCCCCGTCAAAGACGATCGCCGTATGCTTTGGTCCCCAGTCTTTTCGTTTCACCATGTAAAAGGCTGCAGGCGTTATGAAATTCTGCGTCTTGCCATCAAACGGTCCGGCGAAATTGAACAGCACATTGTTCTCCACGTCGAGCCAGAACTTGGATGCAGGATGTACCTGCGCGGTCAGGTTCCACTCAATGCCCCGGCCCTGCTGGGCTATTTTGCCCGTGGGCAACAGGCCGCCAAGCTCTGAGAGGATCGCAAACCGCCCCATCCCTTTGCCCGCCACAACCGCGGGCACATAGAAGGATGTGAGCATCTGGTTCTGGTACACGCGCGGCGCAAAGGCATGGTAGAGCAGCGCCGAGACTGCAAAGTTGCCATGCTCCGCGTTGCCTGAGGCGATGCGCCACTTCACCTGCGTCCCCGCGTTGCCAAAGCCATCGTGCAGCGTGCTGGAGTGGTTGCGAAAGAACGACGGCGGGTCCATGTCAAACTGCAGACGCGTGCCCGCCAGTAGACTAATGCCGTGGTTGTTGCCGTAGCTGATCGTCTCGGCGTTGGGCCAGGTGGACTTGGAAATGGAGACGCGCACAGCCTGCGAGAG
>JAJYAE010000375.1 GCA_021779695.1 Acidobacteriota bacterium
CGGCGATGCATTCGCTGAGCGCCTCGCGGATCTCGCTGTCGTCGATGGTGATGGTCTTGGGCACACCTTCGATGAGGTTGCGGCCTTTGATCTCGATGGTTAACGGCTTGTCGAGCGGGAAGGCCGAGCCGATTTCCATCTTGATCTGCTCCGCGGTGCGCTCGCCAATCAGCAGGTTGTACTTGCGCTTGAGGTAGTTGGTGATGGCCTCATCCATCTGGTTGCCGGCCATGCGGACGGAGCGCGAGTAGACGATGCCGGAGAGCGAGATGACGGCGATGTCCGTCGTGCCGCCGCCGATGTCAACGACCATGTTGCCACCCGGCTCGGTGATGGGCAGACCCGCGCCGATCGCGGCGACCATGGCCTGCTCCACGAGATAGACCTCGCTGGCCTTGGCGCGATAGGCGGAGTCCTCGACGGCGCGCTTTTCCACCTGCGTAATCTCAGAGGGCACGCCGATTACGATGCGCGGATGAACCAGCATCTTGCGGTTGTGTGCCTTCTGGATGAAGTAGTTCAGCATCTTCTCGGTGACCTTGAAGTCCGCAATCACGCCGTCCTTCATGGGCTTGATGGCAACGATGTTTCCGGGGGTGCGGCCGAGCATTTCCTTGGCTTCCTTGCCGACGGCTTCGACTTCGCCCGTGTTCTTGTTGATGGCCACAATGGAGGGCTCATTGACGACGATGCCTTTGCCGGCAGCGAAGACGAGGGTATTGGCCGTACCGAGATCAATCGCCAGATCACTGGAAAACATGCTGAAAAGAGAGCGGAGGCCGTGCGACCGCGAGGAGCGGGATGGATAACCGTTCGATGACATTGAAAGTGGATCTACCTCAACATTATTGTACGGCTAGTGGGTCGGGGATGCCTGTAGAGCGTGTCATGGGACGATGCTAAAAGTCACGGCAGTGCGCTAGACTCAGGGATTGCGCCCGCCGAGGTGCTCGTGAGAACGGGCAACCGGAAGCGGCGCGATCGAGGGGCAATGATGAGTCATCCTACTTACCACAATTTGATTGGCGGCGAATGGGTGCCAGCCAAGAGCGGCAAGACCATCCTGAATCTGAATCCGGCAGACCACACGGATATTGTGGGAGCGTTTCCGTCATCGAGCGCGGAAGACGTGGAGGCTGCGGTGGCTGCAGCGAAGAGGGCTTACGCGAGCTGGCGCCTGGTGCCGGCTCCGAAGCGTGCAGAAGTCCTTGTTCGCGCCGGACTGCTGCTGCAGCAGCGCAAGGAGCAGTACGCGCGCGACATGACGCGCGAGATGGGCAAGGTGCTGGCGGAGACGCGCGGTGACGTGCAGGAGGCCATCGACGAGGCCTTTTATGTGGCCGGGGAGGGCCGGCGGCTCTTCGGCGTAACCACGCCGAGCGAATTGCAGAACAAGTTCGCGATGAGCGTGCGCATGCCACTGGGCGTGGTGGGGTTGATTACGCCATGGAATTTCCCGATGGCGATTCCGAGCTGGAAGCTGTTTCCGGCGCTGGTTGCGGGGAATACATGCGTCATCAAGCCGGCTACGGATACGCCTCTTTCGACTTACAACCTGGTGCAGGCGCTGGTGGATGCGGGGCTGCCGCCGGGTGTGGTGAACATTGTGAGCGGCAGCGGCAGCGCCACAGGCACGCCACTGGTGGAGCACCCGGATGTGCGCGCGATCAGCTTCACGGGGTCCAGTTCGGTGGGGTCGATGGTGGGACAGCGCGCGGCGGCAACCTTCAAGCCCGTCTCGCTGGAGATGGGCGGCAAGAATGCGCAGATTGTGCTGGACGATGCCAATCTCGATCTTGCGCTCGACGGCGCGCTTTGGGGTGCGTTTGGCACGACGGGCCAGCGTTGCACGGCGACGAGCCGCATACTGCTGCAGAAGGGGATTGCGGCGCGGTTCACTGATGCGTTTGTGGCTCGTGCGAAAAAGCTGAAAGTCGGCAATGGGCTGGACGAGACGGTTGAAGTGGGGCCGCAGGTGAATGCAGGCCAGATTGAGACTTCCAAGCAATACGTGGAAATTGCAGTGTCGGAAGGTGCGAAGCTGCTGGCCGGAGGCAAGCCGCTTACCGAAGGCACGTACAGCAAGGGCACATTCTTTGAGCCGACCATCTTTGGCGGCGTGACGGCCCGGATGCGGATTGCGCGCGAGGAGGTTTTTGGTCCGGTGGTGTGCCTGATCGAGTTTGAGACGTTTGAAGAGGCGGTTGCGATTGCCAACTCGATCGACTACGGTCTTTCGACGTCGCTCTACACCAGGGATGTAAACCGTGCGTTCACGGCGATGCGCGATCTTGAGGCAGGCATCACGTACATCAACGCGCCGACGATTGGCGCTGAGGTGCATCTGCCGTTTGGCGGCGTGAAGCAGACAGGCAATGGCCATCGCGAGGGATTAGGCGCGATTGATTTCTTCACGACGTGGAAAGCGGTGTATGTGGACTACTCCGACAAGCTGCAGCGCGCACAGATAGACAACGCGGAGTAGCGGACCAGAGCCGGCTATTCGTTCATCTTCGCGTAGATGGCGGATGTGCTGCCGGAATGGGTGAGGACGCACACGGCTTGCTGGCCACACTTGTAATGAATGAGTGCGGAGCTTGCTGCCCATTGGGCGGCAAGGGGCCAGTCTGATGGATGGGTCACGATGAAGGTTGTGCCGGGACCCGTGATGAGTGTTCCGTTGGATGGATCGTAGCCGGTGATGTGTTCATCGCCCTGCACGTAGAACGCGGAGGCAAACCTCTTTGTGAATTTCTGTCGAGCTTGTCTCTGCGCTCGCTGGGCGAGCTCATCGATCTTCTGATGTTGACGGTTCATGAGGGCTTGCTGTTCTTCGAGAGTGGGAAAGTTGGTGGAGATCTCCCAGAAGTCCACATGCTTGAATGTCTGCCTGGAGCAGGGAACTTCGCCCTGCGCATTCAGCGCGATGATGTTGCCGTCCGGGTCGAGTTGCGGCTGGAAGAGATCCTGACCGCGCTCGCGCGCCTGCTCCTGCACCTCAAGACTCGTCAATTGCGCCTGCCGCATTGCCGATTCCTGCTGCCAGCGCATCAGCGCTGCCTTGCCGCCGCGGGTGGGTGGCTCCGCGGAAAGGTCGGGTAAGGAACGGGCTGGATCCCAAGGAATGAGGATGTCCTTCTGGCAGAGATTAAAGCCGGAGGAGTCGACGAGGTGGATTGTCAACTCCAGAGGCCGGGGTGGGTTGCTAAGGACGTAGGTAAAGCCGGACTCCATGGTCGCGTCGATGGGCTGAATCTGCACCTGGTAATGCAGCTTGCCATCCCAGCGGACCTGCATGTGGCCCCGCAGTCCGGCGGGTTTGAAGACGCCATCGCCAAGGTCCTGCGAGTCGGGTGCGGGAGTCAGGCTGGAGTGATGGAATGCAACGAGGGCTCCGAGGAGAGATACGAGCAGGGCGGCACCGATCCAGACCAGGGGAAGCGATTGTTTCGGAGACCTGGCTCGCGCCTTGAGCGGCGCAGGCGGAGGCGTCTCGACAAAGAACTCACCGCGATAACCTGGGCTGCTTGCAGCCTGCTGAGCCCCATCTGGTTGCGATGAATTGGGTGCGGGTTGTTCCGTGTTCTCTCGTTCCGGCTCACTCATGCGAGGGTTTCCCTTTGTACCGGCTCTGGCTCCAGCCAGGAGGCAGGTTCTCTGCCATTGGAGCATGGCGTTGGAGTGGTGACAACGAAGTTTCGCTGGAATGAGTCACGTTCGTAACGGGGAGCGCGGATGCTCCAGCAGCAGCCGTGCTGAGCTGGATGGCTCGTGTCTCGCACGGAAATGACGGCTGCATCAGGATTCAGCGCTGCGGGGCGCGCATTGCGCTCTGGAGCCACGCGCTCTCGATGAGGTCGCGTAGCATAGAGGCTCCAGCAGCAAGGCGCTGAGCGGCAAAGGCTCGGGACTGTGGCGTTCCCGCCCCGACAAAGCCGCCGGATTTCTCGAGAATGTACACCTCGTCCACATGCGTCGCCGATTGGCGGAGGTAGCCGACGATGGGCGCGAAGATGTCTCCAGTCATGTCATGGCAGGGCGCGATGAGGGATTGAATTTGGGGAGCG
>JAJYAE010000376.1 GCA_021779695.1 Acidobacteriota bacterium
GATCACGATGGAAGCAGGCGAAGACGGAGACTACCTGGATGCCATGCGGCGGGCCAATATCAAGGGCGCGCTGGTTGGCGTGGAGGCGGTGACGCCGGAGGGCCTGAAGGCGGTCTTCAAGGACTGGAACTATTCGGGCGAAGCGCTGGCACAGCAACTGCAGAAGTTCCGTGAACATGGGGTGCATGTGCTGGGCTCGTTCATCTTCGGGCTGCCAACGGACCGGCCGGCGACATTTGACGCCACGGTGCATATGGCTCTGAAGGCTGGTGTAACCTTTGCCCAGTTCGTGATGATGACCCCGTTCCCCGGCACGGTGGATTTTGGGCGCTGGGAAAAGGAGCAGGACAGCCATCCGACTCTGGTGGGCGACGTGCCGATTACACGGTACTGGCTGATTCCCATCGAGGTGCGCCCCAAGATGTTTACTCCGCATCCGACAATGAGCTCGGACGAGATCCGCGAGCGCACGCAAAAGGTGTGGGACAGATTCTATAACTGGAGCGCCATCTGGAAGCGGTCCGCGTGTACACCGAATCTGAGCGCGAGGATTGCTTTTATCTTCCTCTCGAAGCTCTACAGGCAGATGTATGCGGGAACCGGCATCTCGACGGATAGTGCGCGGCGCAAAAAGTCAAAGGCATGGGCGCGATGGACCGCGCGCCAGTGCAAGAAGCTCTTCCAGGCAAAGCCGATGCCGGATCTTCCGATGCGGGACTGGGGCACCGCATTTCCTCCCGCTCTGGGGCAAGCGTCGCTTGCCAGCGCAGCGGATAGGTCGGTGAGTGGTCCCTTTGTGGTGATGCCAGACTGATCACTGCAACAACAAGCGTGGCGGAGGCAAAAACCGCAGGCTGAACAAGCAGGAAGGGCAGGGCGATGGCCCTGCCCTTCCTGCGTTGACAGCGCATGCTGCGCGGGATTACCAGCCGAGCACGTAGGCGAAGACGAGCGGGGCAACGATGGAAGCGTCGCTCTCAATGATGAACTTTGGCGTCTTCTCGCCCAGCTTGCCCCAGGTGATCTTCTCGTTGGGCACGGCGCCGGAGTAGGAGCCGTAGCTGGTGGTGGAGTCCGAGATCTGGCAGAAGTAGGCCCAGAGCGGCACGTTGCTGCGCTGCAGGTCCTGATGCAGCATGGGCACCACGCAGATGGGGAAGTCGCCTGCGATACCGCCCGCAATCTGGAAGAAACCAAGAGGCGTCTTGGCTGTGGTGTTGGTATACCACTCGGCCAGTTCCATCATGTACTCAATGCCGGTGCGGACGGTGTGCACATTCTTGACGTCGCCGGAGATGCAGTGGCCAGAGTACATATTGCCGAGTGTCGAGTCTTCCCATCCCGGCACGAAGATGGGCAGATTCTTCTGCGCGGCGGCGAGCAGCCAGCTGTCCTTCGGGTCAATCTGGTAGGACTTTTCGAGCTTGCCCGAAAGCAGAATCTTATAGAAGAACTGATGCGGGAAGAAGCGTTCGCCGGCTTTGTCGGCGCGCACCCATTCCTCGAGAACTTCATTTTCAATCCGCCGCATCGCTTCCATTTCCGGGATGCAGGTGTCGGTCACGCGGTTCATGTGGCGCGCGAGCAGCGAGGCTTCGTCGGCGGGGGTCAGGTCGCGATAGTGAGGGACCCGCTCATAGAAATCGTGTGCGACGAGGTTGAAGACATCCTCTTCGAGGTTGGCCCCGGTGCAGGTGATGCCGTGGATCTTGTCCTGACGGATCATCTCGGCGAGGGAGATGCCAAGCTCTGCAGTGCTCATGGCGCCGCCGATGGTGACAAACATTTTGCCGCCGGAAGCGAGCAGGTCGCAGTAGCCTTGCGCCGCGTCAACGAGAGCGGCTGCGTTGAAGTGACGGTAGTGGTGTTTGATGAAGGTCTTAATCGCTGACATTGCGTGTTTTCGTAGCTCCAGTACCTACGGTAACACACGAAAATCACGGGGTTGTGAATCGCGGAAGGCCGCGCCCAGAGCAGGTTTGGCGCCAATTGTGCGCGTCGAATCGGTTGCGCTCGCGTGTGCCGCATCACACATGAAACAGCAAGCAATGGCCGCACTTTTTTAGAGTCGTGACAACTATCACTGCACCGTGATGAGAAGCGGTGTCTTCTCGATGGTGAATTGAAAGCGGCCCGAAGCCCTGCAGGACGAGGCGACGCACGACGCAAGAGGCCGCAAGGGAGACGGCGGTGGATTCTTGCTTGAGTCAGGGAGATGGCGCGGGAGCCTGGTTCGTCGGTGAGCGTGGGGAGAGACGAAGCGTTAGACGCGGATCCTTTTGGGCAAGTGGAAGATTCTGGCAGTGGATCGTTGCGGCCCTTGTGGGCGGAGCCGCTCTGTGCGCAAGCACTGCATGGGCGCAGACAGACTGCCTCTCCTGCCATAGCGATCCGACGATGCAGGATGCGGCCGGGCATAGCATTTCCGTCGACGGCAAGACCTTTAGCGCCAGCATCCACGGAAGCCTGAAGTGCAATGACTGCCACAAGGACATCAAAGGCTATCCGCACCCGGACAAGATTGCGCCAGTCGAGTGCAAGAGCTGCCATACCGACGAAGTGACAGCACTGGCGGGGAGCGTGCACGCGCCGGCATCGGAGCATCCGTGCAAGAGTTGCCATGGGAATGCGCACGCCATCTTTCCCAAGACGGACGCACGCTCTGCGGTGTATCCGCTGAATGTGCCCCGGACTTGTGGACAGTGCCACGGAGACGGCGTCATGGCAAAGAAGCACAATCTCCCCAATGTCTATCCCAGTTACATGGATTCCATCCACGGGTTCGCGCTCAGCAAGGAAGGTCTTCTGGTGGCCGCAAACTGCCAGAGCTGCCACGGCTCCCATCACATCCTGAGCTATAAGAATCCGGAAAGCCCGACCTACAAGGCGAACATACCGAACACCTGCGGCGGTTGCCACGCGAAGATTGCGGAGAACTACTCGACTGGCGCCCATGGGCATGCGTTGGCGAAGGGCAATCTGAAGGCGCCGGTCTGCACGGATTGTCATACAGCGCACGAGATCCTGCAACCGGACGCGGCGAAATTCCGGGTGCGCACGGCGCCGCTGTGCGGATCTTGCCACGCGGAGAAGGCATCGACGTATCGCGACACATTCCATTCGCAACTCAGTATGCTGGGCGGGTATGTGGATACGGCGCGCTGCTGGGACTGCCACCGAGCCCATAAAGTTCTGCCCGCCTCGGACCCGAGCTCGACAGTTGCTCCCGCCAATCTGGTGCACACCTGCGGGCAGTGTCATACGAACGCGAATGCGCGGTTTGTGAACTATCAACCGCACGCAGATGCGCGCAACTGGAAGATGAATCTGCCGCTCTACCTGATAAGGCTCTTCATGAACCTGCTTCTCGTGAGCGTGCTGACCTTCTTCCTCATTCACACCATCTTGTGGATTTTCCGCGCGCGCGTGGAGCAGGTGAGGAACAAAACCGGGAATGGAGGGAAGAATGCCTGAAGCAGAGCGGATTGAAGCAGGGCAGGCAAATTCAGAAGTCAGTTCTGAGAAGTATTTTCGGCGCTTCACGGCGGCGCAGCGGTATCTTCACTTTGTTCTGTTCACCACGTTTCTCGGCCTTGCGGCGACCGGGTTGCCGTTGCGTTTCAGCGACAGCTTCTGGGCGCAGGGCATGGCAAGGACAGTGGGCGGCTTTGGCGCCATCCTCTTCTTTCATAAGCTGTGTGCGCTCACGCTGACCGTTGCGTTTCTGATTCATGTGGAAGACATCTTCAAGCGGGCGCTGGTGCGACATGAGAAGGGAATCTTCTGGGGACCGACTTCGATGGTTGCGAACTGGAAGGATGTGAAGGATCTGTGGGGTCACTTCATGTGGTTTCTGGGTCGCGGACCACGACCCAGATTTGAGCGGTATGCCTACTGGGAGAAGTTCGATTACTGGGCGGTCTTCTGGGGAATGGTCGTGATTGGGTTCTCCGGATACGCCATGTGGTTTGCGCCGTTCTTCGCGCGGCTTCTACCTGGGTGGGCGCTGAATGCAGTGCTGATTGTGCACAGCGAAGAA
>JAJYAE010000001.1 GCA_021779695.1 Acidobacteriota bacterium
GGCCGACGACTACGAGCGAGAGGCCTTCATCACCGACTTCCTCAACCGCTATCTGAGCTACGACTCGTACACACTCTCCCAGAACTGGGCCGATGCGTTCAACCGGATGACGGAGAATCTCCGCCGGCAGGCTCTAGCCGACCTTGAGAAGAACGACATAGTCGGCAAGCTCGAACAGGCGCAGGCGAGTTCCACGCTCAGGCTGAGTCATATCGAGCAGAGCAAGACAGAACCGCTCGTCTATACGGCGTTTGGCGTGCGCACGGTTCGCACGGTGTCGAGCCAGCAGGAGTCGATCGATCAACTTGTGGAGGAATACCACGTTCGGCTGGTCAACGTGGATCGCTCTGCGCAGAACCCCAGCGGCCTGCTGGTCGGAGAGTACTGGTCCAAACAGATTGAAGGCGAAAAGAGAGATGCGGTCCTGACCGGAGATCCATTGTCTGAGACCGGTCAGGCGGAAGGGAGCCATCAACCATGAGCACTGAGGCAGCGCGAGTGATGCCGATGCCGACCGGGACAGCAGCGGCTGGCGAAAAGAAGCGGCGACGCAAAAGAGGGGAGGCGGAGAGAGCGCCTGATGGCTCGCTCGTCCTCTATTTCCTTGGCGCCGGCGGCGAGAACGACAGCCAGCCGCTCGTTCTCAAAGAGAAATTCCCGAACGAAGGCGGCGCGATGGTCGAGGCGCTCAAACGCGATGTGCCGTACTACCGCGTCGAGGTGTGGAGGTCACGCGCGATCGTGAAAGAAGGATCTGTCGAGATTAAGAAAGAGGCGGTTTCCGCACGGGCCTGAGAGCTCTGCGCGGACGAATTCAGAAAAACCGATCACGAAAGCACGCTTTCAGGATTCGGTTCTCTGAGCCACCTTGCGGGCTCCACTCGCGAGGATTCGTACCGCTGACCCGGCATTTCGAGCCTGGTTAGTTCCCCTTCAACAACGGTCGGGAAAGAACCAGGTCAGCCGGCATCATGCGGTTGGCATGGATTCTTCCTGTGCCCAAAACACAAGGAGAACTCTCATGCAAAGTGGAAACGGAAATCGAATTGTGATGCTCGATATCGACACCAACGGACGCATCGAGGAACGGATCCCCGGCACAGGTCAGGAGTGCTGGCTCGATCACACGCTTCTCGGCACGATGTACCTGAACATCCACGTGGCGCTGGTCAGCGTTCCCACCGAGCCTCTTGACGATGTGGAAGAGGCGCGGGTTGCCGACCGGATGACAGCGATCTCGCACAACGGGATTGCCTACAGGATGGTCGGCGCGTCCGGTTCGGCCAAAAACGGCAAGTACTACTACTGCGACGCCCACCACGAACCCCTGATTGCCAAACGGTTCCAGCAATGGCCGGAGGCTGCCATCACGTATTTCGGCATTCTCGTGTCCGACTGCAAGGTCGTGCACGCGGAGACAGAAGCCACGGTGATGGTGGTCAAAGACCTGGAGCTGGGAACCAACGACTGCCGAGGATGGATACGGAAGAGAACTTTCGAGAAGCTAGGGCTCCCCGAAGGCCACTTTTACCAGTTCCGCCTCGCCTTCGCCGATACCCAGGCAAAAGGGAGCTTCAAAGTCATGACGGACGATGTCGCCGACGCCCTTCAGGTCGACCTCATCGTTCCTGAAAGTTCCATTAAGCCGAGTATCAAAATGCCGAACGCCGTGGCCAGCATGATCGGCCTCGGTTCGCGCGTTTACAAAAGCCCGATCGTCCTGGGGATCCGGGAAGTCTCGCGACCCCTGGAGTTCGAATCGAGCTACACGGTACTCCAGCACGCGCCGGCGGAGTCAATTGAAACTGAGATCGTTCCGCAGGCCGTCGAAATCATCGAAATGCTCAAAACCGCGTGGAGAGAGGGCAACCACCGCAAGGTGGTCGAACTCATCGGCCGCGAGATCCGCCAGGATGACGAAGCCGCGGAGGAAGAATTCCAGCGCGTTGTCGAGGCGGCTCTGCTTGCCGATGGATCGGGGGAAATCACCCGCCACCCTTATATTCACACCCAACTCAGCAAACTGATGGCGCACTGGGCCTACAAGCTGATGACCGGAGGAGGCGTCAAACTGCCCGCCTTTGCGCTGGCGGATGACGGCTTTCTGGTTACTCAGTGTGGCAGGGTCCTCAGCGGCGCCGACTGGATGCCGCTCACGGCAGCCATCACCACACTACCGTCGAAGCGGGGCCTGTGCGTGCGCTACCCCGTACGCATGAAAGAGGACTTGCTTCCACTCGAACACTTGCAGGGCGAACAATTGATCGTCGAGCTGATGGCGCGATTTGGGATGGACCAGGAAGTTGCCGCCCAGGTCGTAGCCGACCAGCTGACTCTTGAAGGGACGTACACGCTGCATTCGGAGACCGCCAAGCGCAACGGCGGCGATTTCGACTTCGACTGGGTGTGTGTGATCGATGCGGATCGGTTTCCACGCTTTGTGGACAGCCGATTCCGGATGGAACACGAACATGAAGTCACGAAGACTAAGGCAGGAAGAGCCAAATCTCCGTGGTTCTCGCTCGAGTTCGTGGCCCTCAAGTCGCGCGGGAATCAGATCGGGGTCATCACCGACCTGATGAGCTCCTGCGTCGCTGGCGGCCGTGAGGATCTGCTCTATGAGTTGGTCTCGGAGTTGCAACTGGAGATCGACTCGCTCAAGCACAACACCAACGCCGACCGAAAGAAGCTGCAGGCGATTCGCCAGCAGGTTTCTCCGGCGCCCTGGCTTGCCCTCAAGGAAGCCAAGGCGATCAATGACAAGGAACTGCCGCTTTCGCTCGATGTTCTGCCCACGGATCGTATCGGAAGGCTCTACAACATTCTTCGCAAGCACATCGAGGAACTGATTGAAAAGCCCTTCCCGATCGAGCAATTCCGCGGACTGATCACCGGAAACGAGGTGACGGGTCCGATGTTTCTGGAATCACGCCTGATCAATACCGTATACGCGGCCGGACACGGCATGATCCAGGCCAAACTCACCGTGGAGCAAAAGGCGCATGAGCAGGCGGCCGAGCGCGTGGCGGAAGCCAGGCGTTCAGGCGACCGGCAGCGTATCGCCGCGGAGCAACGGGCGTTTGCGAAAGCAAAGGCTCGCTTTCGCCGCGCTCAGGAACAGGCCCGCGACCAGGCGGCCTCTCTGCAATCGATCATCCGCAGTTGGGGTGACGCGAAGCAGGAAGACCGGGTGGGCTGGTGCCAGGCGCTCCATACGGTGGTCTCGCGCGGCAAGGGCATGGGCTCGATCCTGTTTCACGCCTTTCCGCAGGAGGTGATCGATTCGATCGCGGTCCGCACGGGCGGCATTCGCACGCAGGTGCAATGCCCCATCCAGCGAGTCCGCGTTGTGGTCGAGAGCGATTGTCTCTATTCGGTCCGTGGGGAGGCGAAGGAATTCCTGCTCCGCATGGACGGCGGGACGAAGCAGATCGTAAGGGATCGCTGACGGACGCGGCAGGCTGCGAGAAGCCTGTCCGCCAATAAATTGGACACCAGCCACCCGGCGGAGCAGCAAGCGAACGGTTTTGCTCCTCCCGGGGGGCAAGCCTTCGCCTGCTGTTGCTTCCGGAAGACAAGGGAGAACGGTATGCGGTTCTTCAACTGGCGCAGGACGGACGGAGCGGTACGGGTTTCCGTTCGCATCCAGCGCTTTCCCGAGCAGTGGTTCTTCCAATGGAAGGTCTGCGGAAGGCGACGCTACTCGAAACGCGAATTGCTTGATCTCGAAATGCGGGTCAGGAAGTTCGTTAGCCGGTGTCCGGCGACAGGGCCGGCCACAGAGACTCACGCCATTTGGCTGTGAGCAAAACACCTGGGTGAAGAGGGAGCCAAACAAGGGCGCCCTCTTCTTCCGGGAGAAGTGACGGAGACGTTCTCATGCTCCTCCATAGAGCTGCAGTTCCCATCCTCCTGCTGGGCGGGACCCTGGCCGGCGCTCAGAACGTGGTTCATCAGGCCGTCCACTCCGACCGGGTCACTCCGATCCACACCGCCCTCGATCACATCAGCGTCATCGCCCTGCCCGAGAAGGTCACTCGCGTCGCGGCAGGCAGCCAGGCCATGCAGATCGAGTGGCACGGCAATGACGTCTTTGTGAAGCCCCTCCAAAGTGGGCAATCCACGGACCTGATGGTCTGGACCGATCACCAGTTCTCTACGTATGAACTGGAAGCACCCGGCGACGTCAAGCAGATGACATTCGTTCTCGACGAGACAAATTCGCCCATCCCACAAGCGACGAGATCGGATCCGCCCTCCAAAGAGATTGACCAGATCGCCGAATCCTCGATCGGTTCGACACTGCTCCAGGTCACTCCGGTCACTGCGCGCGGCGTTCACCCTGCTAAGGAGAGTGTCAGCGTCTCAATCAAAGATGTCGTATGCGACGGTAGCTCGTTCTACGTGCGCTTCGCCGTGACCAATTCGAGCACGCTCCCCTATCGGATTGAGCCCCCCACTGTTTTTGAAATTGCGGCGAAAGAGCGCGCCGACCTTCTGCCTTCGATGAATGACACGCAGATCACGCCGAAGACTGTTGCGCAGTTCCAGTCCAATCAGACGGGGCAGGTCGCCGTGCGACGCACCGACATTCCTCAGAAGGATCTGCCCCCCGGGCAGACGGCGGAGGGGGTCGTCGAAATCCAGCCGCAAGATGCGTCAAAGCCTGGGATCTATGAGTTCGATTTCGGCGCCGACAACGGTCACGCCGTCAAGGCAACGGCGGTGCTCTGATGGGCAAACTCGAATTCATCACGGCAGAGGAGTCGCGGGCGCGGCTGGCGATTGCCTACCGGCAGTCCGGCGACGAAAGCTTCGTCGAGACGCTGCAACGGCCATTCCTGAACCCGGTTGAGCAGCGAGACGCTAAAGGGAAGCGCAATCTGCACCCCCTGTTCGTCGTTGGCGCGGTGTTGCTGCTTCTGGCCGGCGCGACCATGGCATTTTTCAGCTTCCGGATCCCGGGGCTTTAGTGGAGGTGCGCTATGCAGCGAGAGGTTCGCTATCGCCGCCATACAGATGAACAGGATGCGCTGCTTCTTGCCTGGGTGCTGATCCTCGGCGTGCTTGGCATCGGGTATTTCATTGTGTGGGACCGTCTCCATGTGCGCGCGGACCAGCTCATCGAGATGACGATTTACCCGCTTCTGTTTCTGGTTTACCTGTGGGAGGTCCTGCGCTACCGCGCTACGCGGATCAGCAAAATGGAAACCGCGTGGCCGCGGCCGATACCGCGCGCGATCCGCCGGCAGGATGAGAACTATCTCGAAGAAGCGCGCGGACGTTCGTCCGTCTTGCTCGGCTACGACATCTTCGGGGAGCCATTTTACTGGTCGGACAAGACGCGGACCATGCAATCGAATGCCTTTGGCATGACCGGAGCCGGCAAAACGAATCTCCTCGAAACCGTGACCGAGCAGGACATCGCTCGCGGTGTGCCCATCATCTTCATCGACGGCAAAGGCGACAAGAAGCTGCTTTCCGAATTGCTTCCCTCGATTGAAGCCGCCGGGCGGATGCCGGATCTTCGCATCATCGATCCCATGCGGCCGGACATCTCGGCGCGCTACAACCCGTTCTGGGCCCCGCAGGGCAACGCCGAAGAGCATGTTGCCTTCGTCTTCGAGTCCTTCAACATGGAAAAGGACTTCTTCGAGGGCCACCAGCGCGTGTACCTCGAAAACATTGCGCGCGTGCTTCACTACTCCGGAAAGCGGTTCAACTTTCACGACGTCCTGGTCTGCGCCTACGACCAGGCCATCCTTAAAAAGCAAATGAAAGCGGCGCTCGACCGGGTCGACAAAGATCCGGCGATTAGCGGTCAGCAGAGACTGACGCTCACCATGAGCGTGCGCAATCTGCTCGAATCCTTCGAGGACAAGGAGCGGGTATCAAAGATCCAGGGCCTGATCAACGAAATGATGACGTTCATGGGCGACGAAATGGCCATGATCACCGGCCCATATGACGACCTCCTTTCGCTCGACGACGTGATCGACAAAGGGCTCATTCTTTTCATGAGCCTGAATGTCAATGTCAACGAGCGGGCAGTCACCGCACTTGGCCGTATGCTCCTTCAGAACCTGCAGCTGATGATCGGCAGGCGCTACTCGCGTGCCGAAGAAGGCGAGCAGCAACCGTTCGTCAGCGTCATCATGGATGAGTTTTCGCCCTTCGCCTACGAGAACTTCGCGCACATCCTGCAAACAGCCCGTGGCGCCAACGTCGCGTTTTTGTTCGCACTTCAGAGCGCGCCGCAACTGCTCCAGGTCGGCCGGGGATTCCGTAACGATGTTTCGAGCGCGCCCAACACCACGTTTATGCTGCGCACTAAGGACGAGGAAACCGCAAAATACTTCCTCAACGCCAGCGCCAGAGTGCGGCAGATGCGGCGCAGTATGCACGTCGAAAAACGAGGCGTATTCAACACACAGTTCGAGGAAGGAACCGAAGGCAGCCAGACGGAAATCAAGGAAACGCTGGCGCAGGACGAGCATATCAAGAAGATGCCGGTCGGCCAGATGGAAATGCTGGTGACCGACCCGATCCTTGGGACCGTCCACAAGCACCTGCACATTCGGAAGGCATCGAGCCACTGGCTGCCGCGCGTGCCCATGAACGTGTACCCGAAACTGCTGACGCTCGCGTCGGACACGCACGGCCTGAATCTGAGCTTTTCGACGCCGCAGCTCGAAGAGAAGAGACAACGGAGGCGGAAGAAATGAAGCGATATGTACAGCTCGCAATCGTCTTTTTGTCGCTGTCCGTAACTGCGAGTGCGTTGCAAGCCGGCCGCAGTTCGTACGATCCGATGGCGCATCAGTGGCAGACACAACGGCACAAGGGCATCGTCGAGACGACGCTTGCCGGGATCAATCCCCAAAACATAGACTATGGCGCGGTAGTTGGGGACTGGCGAAAAGAGGCCTTCGAGAACACGCTTCACCAGGTCTATTTCTGGAGCCTGATCCTGCTCGGCATGGGCTTTGGCGTGTCCCTTACCGGGAATGGCTGGCTGCTGAGAGATCGGGAACGGCGGCTCACAATCTCCGCCGATATCGTCACACAGCTCTTCAATGCCTACATCGGCTCGCGAGCCAAGGCTCTCGAAGTGATCGCCAGACACAATGCGCTGGTCGACCGATACGACGCACTCGACAGCCAGAGGCAGCGTCTTGAGAACCAGATTGCTGAGCTATCGGAGAAGCCTGTCCAGTCAGAATTGGATTTCAGCCAGGTTCGGCAAGGCCGGGGCGACGTTGAAGAGCCTCAGTCCGCGCCGGTTACGACCGTTCCGAATGACCCGCAAAAGCAGGAAGCCAAGTATCTCGAAGTCGAGAGTTTAAAGGCACAACTTGCGGAAGTTGGGACCAAGCTGCAGCGAAAGACGGCGCAGCTTCAGGCTAAGGACAACCAGATAACCAATCTACGGGAGCGGCTGAGCCGAGCACACGACAGCCTGGAAGAGCAACGGAAACCCAAAGCGCAGGCAGTCTGACGGGAGTAAACAGATGGTGATTCGGTGCCTCAGTTTCGGATCGTTGTGGTGGTTGCGGCCCGGCAATCAGGCCTCCGATCCGTTGCGCTATTCCGTTCGTGCCGCCGTATTCAACACCACGGGCTTCCGTTGCGGATCGCATGAGCGGCGGCTGTGGCACATTTCGGGTGTGGTGAGGATCAATCTCGCATCGCATACCCAGACAACAGGTGCCCGCAATTTTGAGAACGGCTGCTACCAAAGCCCGGGACCGGAACGGCGGGGAGAGTGGAACCGGCTCCTGCTCGGTAAATGTATGGGAACTGCCGTCCCGGCCGATCGGCTCCTAGTTTGTGCGCGAAGCACAGTCATCGGCCGCATCGATTTCGATGACCGTTGGTACAACGGGAGCATGGTGGTCATCGCTGCGAGCGCGCTACGTGGCGTTCAGGAGACGTTGGTTCTGGCTACGCCCGGTGCCGAGCTGAGGACAGCAAGCGGAAAATGGGAGGTCACGTGGAACGGTTTCGAGATGAGGAAGTCCTCGTAGCAGAAGACGAAAGTCGCAAGCATTTGAGGCAGGGTGTTCTCCACTTCAATCCTGGACGCGATCTTCCGATGATTCTCGCGGTCCGCAATGCCGCCTTCATCAGCCATGGTCAGCTGTTTTCCCAACTCGCCAGTCAGGGAACGGAGTCGAACCGGCAGGGCTTTTGCTGGCGGCTGAAACGGCTGGTGGATGCCGGCCTGATCCAAAGATTGCCTCAAATCATGCCCTACTCGGGCGCGACGTACACGATTACCCGCGCTGGCCTGATCTGCCTTGAGAGCTGCGGAGAAGGGCTGGTCAGCATTACCTCCGATTCGAGATCCCTGCCGAACAGCCGCCAGGCTGCGCACTATCTGGAGCTTGGCGAAATCAGGAGCGCCCTCAGAAAAGCCAAAATTCTGCGCAGGTGGATCTCGGATATCGAACTTCGATCCATAAATCTGTCGATTGACTTGCCGCTCGCCAAGGATTACGACGCGGTTGCTGAGTTCGCAATCGAACACTGCATGGAAGTATCGGCAGGAATCGAATACGAGAAAACACTCAAAGGATCTCAGCGGTACCGGGAGATTGTGAAGGCGGTGAAAGAGGAGAAGCAGCTCGATCTTCTTGTCTACCTCACCTCATCGATCGATCTTGTTTACCAGCTCAGGGCCGAATTTGAGGAATTGGATTTTCCAACCGTGTTCGCGCCGTCCGGGCCATTCCGCCGCAATCCGCTGGACCTTCCCATGTACTGTACGCTGTTTCCCGGTCAGAAAATGGTCATCCTGGCCGAAATCATCTCCGCATTGCCGCGCCATTAGAGTCGCACTCGTGGATGTGTCCGCTCACTGAACATGCGATAGATTGCCGTCGCCGGCAAGGACTGCAGAGCGCTCATCCCGGTCGTAATTCGGAGGCTCCGGAGATCGCGCCGACAACGCCTCGATGACCTCTTTCCTTCGCCAATAACGCTCTTTACTTCGCGAAGACACGTCTTTACAACTAGCCACGTAAGCCGCTGGGCGCTCTGATGTTATTTTTGACTATCCCTCAAAAGCTCTGATTTGTGGCTCAGGATCGCAGGTATTTCTCGGCCCTTCGGAGCAGGTACTGATCTGTCGGCTTAAGCTAAGTTGAAGGACCTGGGTGGAGGTTTTGTAGCATGGCGAAGCTCGTGTATGAATTGAACCAATCCCTGGACGGCTACGTCGACCACCTGAAAATGGGGCCGCCCCGCCCCGCGCTCTTTAGTCATTTCATCGAGCGAGTGCGCGGCTTGACGGGCATGATTTACGGTCGCGGCATGTACGAGGTCATGCGCTATTGGGACAATGACGTTGCGGATTGGGATGCTGATGAACGTGACTATGCTGCGGCATGGCGAGCCCAGCCGAAGTGGGTTGTGTCGCGCTCTTTGAAATCGGTCGGCCCCAACGCCACCCTCGTCGACGGCGACATTGAGGTAGCTATACGCGGCCTGAAGGCCCAGCTCGACGGGGAGATTGAAGTTGCCGGACCCGTTCTGGCGGGAAGCCTTACCAACCTTGGCCTCATCGACGAGTATCGAATTTACCTGCACCCCGTCGTGCTTGGGTCTGGCAGGCCATACTTCACCGGCCCCCGGCCGCCGCTCCGCCTGGTGGCCAGCGATCTAATTGTCGAGGATGTGATCAGGTTGACGTACGTGCCCGCTTAGCGAGACTCGTCCGACGGACTGCGCGGATTCGCGAGCCTGTAAGACGCTTGAAAGCTGTGATTCGCTCAAATCCGGCAATCGCCTACTCCTCAAGCTGTCCGTCTGGACTAATGATCGCGCCCGAACATCCAACATCCAGAGTTGGGTAGTCGGTGCATCTCTGAATCTTTGCTCTCGATGCCGGCCATCCAAACAAGTCGCGATTGGGGTCCCACCGCCACAGAATCGCGTGGTGATCGGGAAACAGCAGTAGCTCATTCCCGTAGTAGCTAAGATCTGCAATTTCCGTCCTGTGAGCGGAGACTTCCTGCGCCAAGTCGTCCCGGCCAAGCGCATGCATATCGGCAGCAAAGACGCTCAATGCCTTTTCACTCATCGAAGCGCCGTTCACGAATATGAGCCATGCTCCCAAATTCCTGTGCTGCCTCAGGGAGGCCATGATCCAGGGATTGTCGAGCACCAGACGCTCATATTGACTGCTGTGATGGAGGAATGTGTCTACTCCGACCGCTTGTCCGTTCTGGATTGGGAAGACCGCAGCGACAACGAGATTCTGAGGGAAATCGGATCGTCGAACATCTGCTTGAAGACTCTCCTCGCCAGCCTTCGGCCGGGCAACGCCAAAGTGCAGACTGATGTGCTCGGAGACCTCAGATCGCCGAATCGTGTACCTGGTGCGAAGATGGACAAGCGCATCTCCGGCCTGGTCTTCAGCACCGATCTCTTTCCATCTTTGCGTGATCGATCCGTCCATTTGAAAGACAATCTCGCGCATAAGACCAGCGCCTTGTAGGCGCCCTTTGTTGACAGCGCCATCGGGAAGCAGCTTTGCAACAGAACGAGAAATGTCAGCATTGAAAGTCTGGATTTTGTTCCCGTCTCTTTCACAGGTCCACGGGAGCATGAATGCCGGTTGGTTTCTTGTTTCGGCCTCAATCGTCTTGCCATTCACAAACCGGACAATGACATGAACCCAAACTGGATCATCTGTCCAACTACTTCTCACGGCGCGTGGAATTGCTTTTCCGATTAAGGCTAGATCGGTAAAGGACTCCCTGAGGAACGCCTGCTGTCGCTGGTCGTTCGGCTCCCCGAGACTTCCAAAGTGTTTCGCAGCCTCACCGGCTTGCTCTTCCAACCAACTTTGGTTGATCCCGAGATTTGAAAGCGATGGCGTATTGATTGGGGGCGCAGTTAGAGCCCGGACAAGGTCCAGAACGTCTTGGGCGGCAACGGTATCCCTGGAAGGCGCAGTTTGCCTGGTTCCGTTCCCGGGAAAAGCGGGCTGGACATCTGGAGCTGAAGTCGTCAACCGGACAGAGTTGTACTCAGGAGTAATGGTGGACGGATTCCAGGTTCGTTCAAATATTCCGTGGCGGTTTGTGATCCTAACCAATGCTTTGGTGGCCTTGGCAGACCCAGCCCAAGCAGGCGCGATTTCGACTTGTTCAATTTGAAAGGACGTCTGTTGGGCGAGTGCGCTGACTGCCCAAAAGATCATCCAACTTGAGACAACGATGAGGGAACGAAATCTACCGAAGTCTCGCGGCACACGCGCCTCCTTGTGAGACGATACATCCGACTTGCGGTCTAGCACACTGAATTTGATCCAATGATAGCCACGCGGGCGGCTTGCCGCCAGCGCTGACCGAAAATCACGCAGATCGTGTCGTGCTCGGTAGTGGAGGGGGACCACGGTGCTCGACTTGCTTCGGTCGCCCGAAATTGGATCCCTCGCGCCCGGCTAATCCGGACTGGGCCGTCGCTTATCTGACGATGTCCCCGCCAGCCTGGGTCACGTATTGCCCACCTTCTCAGTCTGAGTACGTCCGCGCCCCGCCATTCGGCTGGGGCTTTTCATTTCCAGCCAGAAGACCAATGCAGGAGGAAGTGTCATGTCGCACCGTCATCGCCGGTATTCGAAGCGCGAGCTGCTCGGCAGCTTGCACGTGGACTACGTCATGTCTGTCACCGATCTTGGCCTGGCGGCCAGGACCAATCGCTGGGATGTGCTGCGTGCGTTCCTCGCCGCAGGGGAAGCCCGGGCGGAACGGCTCGTGGAAGAAGAGGACGGCTTCCTGATTCTGCAAAGCGTTCCCGGAGAGCCGAACACCGGGGGGATCTACCTCTTTGCCGAGCCACTGCAGTCCTTCTTCTGGCTTCGTTTCGACCTGAAGGAGGACACGCTCAACGGCAACGACTTCCAGATTGCCCTGCGGGTATACCGCCTGCTTGACCTGATCGATGGCAAGCGCAGGAAGTCTCATCGCCGGCACGTTGCGGAAAACCACCCGATTCGGCCGGTGCCGGAGCTGGGCCTTAGTGCTCCAGCTATGGCAGTTGCCGCCTGCTAGGTAGGGGGAATCCGGGTCCATTTGACCGAGTTTTGGAACCGGGCTACAACAGCACAGCTTGACCGGAAGGGAGCACCAGCCATGGCTCAACTTGTTGGCATGTGGAAGGCGCCGCGACCGCAGCCGGAGATCCTACCGGCTACGGTCGGCCAGGCGGCCGAATACATGGCGTGGTTTGTGAACCGGCGGGCTTATACCCGGCAAACGGACCGGCCAGATGAACACTCTGGGAAGTACTACTTCTACCAGGCGCGGAATAAGCAGACAAAAGAGCGACTGGCGCTCGACCCCGTAGTGGTCCAGAAGCACCTGGCGGGGGAACTCACTGTCGGCCTCTATGCCATCAATCCGGAGACGCAGTGCTCGAAATGGGTGGCCATCGATGCCGACTACGAAGGCGCCTACCGCGACCTCCGGACCCTCAAGTGGGAACTCGAACAGGACGGTGTTCACGCCGTCGTCGAGATGTCGCGGCGCGGCGCGCACCTCTGGATCCTCTGCGAGCGGCCATTACCCGCCCGGCTCTGCCGTACCTATATATATAGTCTGGCTCTCCGTCTCGACGTTCCGATCAAGGGAACGTTCCGGCAGGTGGATGGTATTGAGGTCTTTCCCCGCCAGGATGAGATCGGCGAATCAGAGTACGGGAATGCCATTCGGGGACCGCTCGGCATCCACCGCGCCAATATGCACCGCTATTGGTTTGAGGATGCGCCGAGCAATCTGGACGACCAGATCGCGTACCTGCGGTCAGTGAAGCGGCTCACTGCGGCGGAACTCGAAACCTTTACGCAAGGCGTGTCAATTCCGGAATCCGTCTGCGGACGGGTAGCAAAGGAAGTTCCGCCGCCCGAAGTTCCCCACACCGGGTTTCAGATTCTCCAGCACGTCAAGGTGCGATTCAAACGGAGTGGCAACTACTGGACACAGTGTCCCTCCTGCGCACAACAGGGACGCGATCGCGCACGGGATAATCTGGCGATTTCGGTGGCCAATCCCCAGTTCTACAAATGCTGGGCCGGATGCTCGCGCGAGATGATCCGCGAAGCACTGGGCCAGCCCATTCCCAAACAGAGCTATCGGTAGACAGGGAGGTGAGCGTGAAGGAGAGTCGGTTAACTATGATTGCGCGGCGTGGACTGGCGCTGCCCGCAGAGACTCTGGAGCAAATTCGGAAGACGGGCATCCGCTGCCGGCCGCAACTGGACGTCGTTTACCAGCAGCATGCGAAAGCATGGAGGATTCGTGGTGAAGAATCGGGAGGCGCGGTGGAGCTCCTGGGCCACTACGTCGGCTTCGTCGCTGTAGACGGAAGCGCAGTCCCTTGGCTGCAACGGGTCCAGAACTTCCTCCCCAACGGCATGCACGCTGTCATCGTCGGCGATGAATTCGTGCGCGTCGAGATGTTCCGTTTCGAGAACACCTACGATCTGCTGATCACCACACACTGGCTCGAACAGAAGGACGGCAGGCGCGCGGAACTGCGAAGCGCAATTCTCTTTCTCGGCCGCAATGGGTTCCTTGACACGGAACTCTGGGGCAAGGATGCGGCATTCCGCGGCGGCGCCATACCTCACTTTCTGACCAGAAGCGGCGAACCGGGACCGCCGGGGCCGCTCTGGACAGACGCGACACTAAAGGTGACCGAGGCTGTGTGCTGTTGCGGATGCCGTCATTCGCATCTGCTGGAGGCAGTGCCGATGCCGAGGCTGGTCGAGGTCTCCGCATGATTGACTGGCATCATCCGCGGATCTATGAACGGCTGCGTTGCTTCGGCCTGACCCTCTTCACCATTGGCGTTGCCTCGCACAATGTCGCAAATCCGCCCGTCGCAGTCGCGGCCATCATCGTCGCCGCTCTTCTGGTCGTCCGGCTCAGGATCGAGTTGGAGATCGGTCGGGACGAAGAAGAGGCCAGTCTCGAACGCAAGCTCAGGCATATCGATCTGGTTAACGCGCTGGCCATCGGCCCGGCGGTGCTTGGAGTGCTGGCGCTGCTGCGCCGGTTCTCCGAAGTCGGAATGTTCATTGAAGGATGAATTGAACCTTCGGAGAGGGAGAGGCGATGCATTTCACGCTGAAGAGTTTGATCGAGCTGCTTGCGCAGGAGTGGTACGTTCTGTGTGCCTACTTCGCAATCTTCGTTCTGCTCGAAGTCCGCAAGAACGGCGAGCAGATCGCGATGCATCGTGTGGTTCGTCATGCGCTCTGGGCCGCGTCCTTCGTGATCCTCCTCCACGCCGCGATGGTGTCGGAGCTCTCGATACGTCGGACAGGGCTTGATTTCAGAGTCTTCGACTACGTGATGGTCATGTGCCTCACCGGGACCACAATCTACCTGCTCGGGGAAATGTTCGAGGAGGTTCCAAAGCCGGTCAGCGCGAATGCGGAGAAACAGCCATGAGTTCAGAATGGGCGCCACTGGAGCAGATGCTCGGGCCGAAGCTCTGCGAGTCGTTCATGTACATGGGCCGATCCGGCGAACTCTACCTGTACAAGCACATCGAAACGCGCCGATACCTCAACCTCTCCGCCGAAGGAAGGTGCTTTCGGTACACGGGTAACAGCTACGAGCCGGAGGAATTGCGAAAGGCCATCGCGCACGCTTTCAGTTAAGAACACAGTGTTCGCGCCGGAAAGAAGAGGGCGCGGGAAATGGAGAAGCAAATCATGAGCAAGACAGTGAACAAGGTTCTGCTGCTGGGCAATGTCGGCAAGGACCCGGAGATCGCGTCAACAAACGGTGGAACGCTGGTTGCCAAGCTTTCGCTGGCAACCTCCGAGCGCTTCAAGGACAAGCAAGGCGAGTGGCAGGAGCGCACGGAGTGGCACAACCTGGTTGCCTACGCGCGCGGCGCGGAGATCCTGCGCGATTACGTGCATAAGGGGTCGAAGCTCTACGTCGAGGGGCGGCTCACAACCCGCTCCTGGGACGATAAAGAAAGCGGGAAGAAGGTCTATCGCACTGAAATCGTCGTGGGCGACGTCAGCCTGCTTTCGGATAACGGTCGGTCAGGAAAAGCCGCATCGGATCAACGGCCGCCACGTGATGAGCGGCATGATGAATCGGCAGGCGACTTTGACGGGCTCGGCATCACAGATGACGCCGTACCGTTCTAGAATGGGGAACCTTGGGTGTGGTCGGTAACTGGGTTACGCTGGGCGTGCCGCGATGCTCACCCGGTTCCTTCCATTTGCTTTTGAGCTATACATCGCACTATCTGCCTGCTGAAAAAGGTCGTCTGAATTGGCAGCAATCTCGGGCATTGTGGAAACACCGAGACTCGCAGTGACGCCATCGCTGATACCAGGAATGGCGGTAGCTTCAATTGAAATGCGGATCCTTTCAGCAACGGATTCTGCCTCTTTACCTGAGTGGTTGGGCAGTAGTACAACGATTTCCTCACCTCCGTATCGAAAAGGATCTCCCTTTTTCGCAACCGCCCGAGATACGACGTCCGCAGTGACTTTGAGCACCGCGTCACCAATTTTGTGACCATATTTGTCATTGAACTGCTTGAAATGGTCGATGTCGATGACCACCAAGCTCAGAGGGTGATCCACAGATGCATCGCCTGCTAGAAGGACAAGTGTCTTATCGTATTCGCCACGATTTGGAATGCCTAATAGGGAATCGATTTGTCTCTCGGTCGGCAACAGGGCTGCAGCTGGCTCAACGATTTGCTTAAGTTCCTCGTCGGTGATCGTCTGACCTCGTTCTGCCAGTGTGGCCCAGCCATCCTCATGCGCCGTATTAATAAGCCTGCCACGTTCAAATTGACCCCAAATCCAGAGAAGGTTTTGTCGTTCCTGTTGTGAAAGGTCAATTTGAAGATTTAATTCCAGGATGCCTTTGGTGTCACCCTTTCCGATCACATTGAATTTGTACAGTGCTTGATCACATCCCCACTTTCGCAGGTGCTGAAGCAGAATGAGAGCGAGATCGAAGTCAGAACGAAACATTGCTGGAGAACCAGTTTGACGACATTGTAATGGCTGACCTTGAGCAAATGTTCATCTTTGCCAACGCATCAACTCTTGAACGAATCACGGGTGTCTTGAAATCCAAGAACGAAAGGGACCGGACCATGGAACCAACCACGACAACGAAAGAGGCCCTCGCGCGTCTCGAGGAGCCCTTTGCGTCGAAAGACGTGAAGTGGCTGGTCGCTGCCACTTCGAGGGATGGCCGCAAGGGCCGCGTGACGCCGTACGCAGATCCGAGGGCCTACACGGACCGCCTGAACCACATCTTCACTGCCAGCGGCTGGACGCGGGAATACGCCGTTCACACCGTTTCTCCGATTACGCGGATGAAGAAGGACAAGCCCATCCAGACCGGGAAGGTGCTGGTGACCTGTGTCGTTTCGATCCCCGGTGTGGGAGCGCACAGCGGGAGCGGCGAGGAGTGGGCAGACGACGAAAATGCAATGACGTCGGCGGAGGCGCAGGCCTTTAAGCGGGCCTGTAGCTGCTTTGGCCTTGGCCGCTATTTCTACAACTTCGCCGAGATGTGGGTGGATCTCGATGAGTACAAGCACCCGCGCGCAATCCCGGCGCTGCCGTCCTGGGCGCTGCCTGAGTGCGAGCGGCGGGCACCTGTTCAGAACGGAACAGCCCGGAAGGAGAACGGCAACGGGACGGCTGCTGTACCAAAAGGTCCGCTCGATGCCAGCATCACGGGCAAGATCGAGGCGTGCCGCCGGGATCTTGGCCAGATGCTCTACAGCAACATTCTAGGGTCCGTGGCAAAGGTACGGTCTGCACGGGACATTCCCAATCAGCGCGTCCAGCAGGACGTGCTGAAGTGGATGGAGAGCGGCGTCCGCGGGATGGCGCAGGTGCGCCGTGTGGCAGCCGAGATCGCCGAAACCGAGTTCTACGCGATTCTTGACGGTCTGGGCGTCCGGAGGCTAGACGAGATCCCGAACTTCGGGGTGCTGGCAAAGCTCGTCGAACAGATGAATGAGGCGCAATCAAGCAGGCCCGCCGCCTGATCGAAAACACGAATTACTGAACGAAGAGGGCTGCGAATGATCGCGGCCCTCTTCGTATTTGAGGTCAACCCAATGCGAGTCACGGAGTGCTCCATGTGCCGTCGGCCGGCGGCGTGGTTGATCGACACGGAAGTCTTTTGTGAAGGACATAAGGAACTGATCATCGAGGCTACCGGCGTCGATCGGTTCAGGATCCGCCGGCTGACGGAAGCGGAGTGTGTCTTCCAGAGCGGCGGCCGGATTTCACGAACGGTGGCCGTAAAGAAGGAGGCACAAAATCCCCATGGCAAAATTGCTTGAACTTCCCACTGACAGAGGCATCTGCGCGATCCCGCTGAGACATGCGGTCTACTGCCGTCGATGCCGGAACATTTCCAATTCGCGACCGAATCAGTGTCGTCTGTGCGGCAGCGATCGAGTTGTGCGTCTCGAACCCATCCTTGATGGCAGCTCCGATCCTCCGGCACAAGGCGCGCAGCAGGTCCGTCTGGCTCTGGTGAGAGCCGTGAGCGCGTAGACGAAATCGGGTCTCTCATCCACCACCAGGATTTGTCGAGGAGGAGTCGACCATGGCTCGGAGCGCAGCCCGCCTGAAGATGGGCTACTACCCACTGCCTCCGACAGAGGCTCAGAAAATCCGATCCCTACTTGATTTTTCAGGGCCCTGTTCTGTGATCGATCCCTGCGCGGGGAAAGGAATGGCACTTAACCTGATCACGGCTGGTGCGCCGGTGGTTCGATTTGGCGTGGAGCTCGACACCGGACGTGCAGAGGAAGGCGCAAAGACCGGGATTCGAATGATTCAGGGGAATGTGTTTGACGCTCACGCGAAGGTCGAGAGCTTTTCGCTGCTCTATCTGAACCCGCCCTACGATTCAGAGCTCAACCTGACCGGCAATCGGCGCCTGGAGCGGCTGTTCCTTGAGCACACGCATCACTGGCTGGTCCAGCACGGCGTTCTGATCTTCGTCATTCCCTTTGAGCAACTCAGCGACTGTGCCGGTATTCTGAGCGCGAATTTCACCGGGATTAACGCCTTTCGCATGGCAGACGCTGAATCTGTGCGCTTCCGGCAGATTGTCGTGTTCGGTGCGCGTAGGAATGTTCGGGGTGCGGCGCACGAGGAGAACCAGCGAAGGATTCGTATGGCCGCCCAGCACGGTGGATACGAGAGGCTACCTGAGCTTGCTCCGGGGACCGTCGAGCCGTATAGCGTGCCGATTTCGGGCGAAGCAACATTAACCTATCGTGGACTGCCATACAACGTGATCGAAGACCTGTTGCCGCATTCCGCCGCATGGAAACAGGCCGCGCAGGTTTTGCTCCCGAGCGAGGACATTGCGATCGGCCGGCCTATCACGCCGCTTCACGGAGGCCACGTGGGCCTGCTCTGCACCGCGGGGCTGCTGAATGGCGTATTTGGCCAGGGTGATAACAGGCACATCGCGCGCTGGCGATCGGTCAAGCACGTCACCGAGTTTCACGAAGAAGAAGGAGATACGAAGATCACCCGTCGGCGGGAGAAGTGGTCGAACGAGCTCCGGTTGCTGTACGTCACCGGCAAAGCCGTGAAGCTGACTGAGAGTGCTCAAACGGAGGAATGCGGCGATGGAGAATGCCCACCTGAGGATGGGGCTGCTTGAATATGAGCGTTACACGGAGAAGATCGCAACGCGGATCCGAGTGCGTGTGAGCCACTACATTGGCAAAGACGACGAGGCGCACCTACTGAGCGTTTTTGGCAACGATTCGGATGTCGGGGCGATCACGGCCGCGGTCTATGAACAGGCGCGATTCCGGCTGACGTTTCCAGATGGGGAGATGCAGGAGATCTCGCTGGGTGAAGGGGCGATCTGTTGTCGCGGGAGTGTCTGCATTCCCGGCCGGAAACAGTCCGTGCGGCACATGATTGCGCTCTCCGAGGAGTTGCGCGGGATGAAATCGCTGTCGCGGACCTATGTTCTGCGGTCCGACCCGCATGAGGTCTGGACGGCGCTCGTTCATCGGTTTGGATTGCCGGGGTTACCGGAATGGGCGGATACCATCACAGAACTGCTTCAGAAGGAAGAGCGGATCAGGCCCGTCGACAACATCGGCAGTCCCGCGGCAGTAGTTCTGGTCACTAGCGAGGAATTGCTGACATGGATGGGCGATGCGGTAGGTCGTGGTGAGCTTTCGTTTCCCCTCTCGAACGGCCCCACCCGATGGAGAAACGGAGCCCTAACGGAGGCATTGCGGCCAGACTTTGGGCTGATGCAGAGGGCAGCGTGACTGATGCAGCGATGTCGCTGGTTTTGCTGGTTCCGGTTAACGACTCGACCCGGATGCATCGATGCGACAGTTGTCCTTCCGGCACACGGCGAGCGCCGAATTGGCCGATTTAAGCTCAGGGCGGCAGCAATCAATTCAGTTCTTCATTTGGGTCGAGCTGCCGGTTGCATGATTCTGAGCAGCGGACGGCCCTGGACGTTCTCAAGAGGAAAGTAGACCAGATGGGTTTTCGGATCGACGGAGACCGTATGGGCATGCGGCATGTTGAATTGGCCAATCAGCGTCAGGTCGCGCCCCGCTTCCTGCAACACGCTGACAGTACCGGATTCGGCTGAGACATACAGACGTTTCAGGCCCGGGTCGAAGGCGAGGACGTCCGGATCCTCACCTGTCTGGTGCACGGAGAGCAGCTTCATCGCTCTCAGATCGAAGACAGCCAGGGAGTGGTTCTCCTCGCCCGCAATGAAAGCCAGTCGATCCGCTTCGTCGAGCGCGATGCCGTGAGGGTTCTCGATGCCCGGCAGCTTGTACCGACCGATGATCTTCATTGCAGCCGGATCGATCGAAACGAGCTCATTGATTCCGTGAACCGCCACGAGGATGTGGCCTGAACCGGAGTCGTAGATCGTATTACCAGCTCCGCCTCCCAACGGAATCTTCGCGATCAATTGATTTGTCGTGGCGTCAATGACCGCGTCCACTCCGCCATGCTCGTCAGAGACAAACACTCTTTTTGTAGTCGGAGAATACGCGAGCCCGTCAGGATAGTTGATTGGCCCCGCCGTTGCGATTGTCTTCAGGGTGGCCATGTCTACTACGGCGACTTCGTGGCTGCCTGTCACAGATGCGTAGACGCGGCCAATCTCCGGGACCGCAATGACACCATGCACGCGGCTGAATCCGTCGAGATTGGCGACGACCTCGCGCTTTCGCGTGTCGAAGACCACGAGTTGATTTGCATTCATGTGAGAGATGTACAGCCGGCCGTGTTCCACATCGAGGCTTTGGTAGTCAAAGCGGACCGCGGGTCCCGGCATGGGAACATCCGCAACCGTCGTCAACACCGGCTTGCCTGCTCCAACTTGTGAATTGGCGAGACTCCCACTCAGGAGCACCAGCACCGCCAAAACTCCATACTTCCAATTGATGGTACCAATCGGTTTGTTCATCAGGATCTCTCCTTCGTCTATGAAGCGATTGCCTACCAAACGCCGGAATCGGGACTCGGCGGCTGGTGCCTACGTCACCACGCGCAGATATTCAAAAGCTCAAAGAAAGGCCAACATTCAACAACCGGTTGGCAACAGGGTTGCCGACCTGCGCCGAATAGACACCGCCGGCGAGGGAGATCGACTGGCCAAAGAGCGGAGAGCCAAGGATACCGACTGGCGTGGCAAGGTTGACGTTGTTCAGCGCATTCAAGGCGGACATGCTCAGCGTGAGCGCGTAACGGCGGTTTGTTGCCCCACCAAGACTCGTCCCGCCGCCGCTGCTCAGACCACGGCCGCCAAGGCCTCGCTCTCGCCGCCCTTCTGTTTCTGGCGCGGAGCCCGCACCGCCATGTTTCTCACCTACCTCACGACCAAATCCAAACGTGCGGCTGAGCCGCATGTTCAACATGAGATTGTTTGGCCCAGTCTCTGTGTTGGGACGGATGGGGGTATCGTTTGGCCCGGGAGCGATGTTGAAGGAGCCATACTTTGTTACCACCAGGTTGGCTGGGGGTGTCGAGGCTGTTGCCAGGGAGGGCCGCGCGTCGTAGACGCCGGTCCCGTAAATATCTTGCGGAAGCTGGATGCTGAACGGCTGCCCGGAACTCGCGATGAACATAGGGCTGAGACGGAAGGCGAATGGCGCGGCAAAGCTGCCGCCAATGACCACGCGATGGCGAATATCGAAGCTGGTGCGTCCATAGTCCTGGGAAAGATCCCAGGGATTGGTCTGAAAGCTGAATTCTCCGGCAGGGCTGCTCTGCATGTTCAATCCTGCATCGCCGTTTGCATGGTTGAAGACGTAGTAGCCGAACAGTGAGACCCTGCTGGTCTGAACATGGATGTTCGCAACCAACTGGGTCTGCTTGTAGATGGCGGCAGACTCGTAGTTGTAGATGTTGCCGGCCGCGTTGCCGAGCGGCCTGACACCGCTGGTCGGATCGGCGGGATTAAAGGTTCCGGGCAAGGGCGCGTTGATATCATTCGCCAGGAACTGGTGAACGCCGCGAGAGTTGACATACGTGAACGAGGCAGTTGTGCTGCCCGATATTTGCCGTTCCAGGCTGACTGCTGTGTCCATGTCATACGGGAAGACAAGATTTGGGGCAATGCGAAAGGTCGTGGGCGCCGAAGTTGCAGTGTTCGTCAGGTTAGAGAGCGGTGGCGGGTTTGGGTAGAAATCGGGATTGTTTACGATATAGGTCTGCTGGTTTTGCCCATTCAAACGGGCCGCGATCATCATGTGGTCATCGTCAAGGTGCGTGTAGAAGATACCCCAGCCCGCTCGAAGTACTGTCTTGGTATTCGATCCGTGGCCCAGACCCCAGGCGACGCCGATCCGAGGGGCCCAGTTGAAGCGCCTGCTGACGTAATTTTCCGATTCCAGGCGCAAGCCGTAGCTGGCCGTGAGGTGTGGCATGACGCTCCAGTCGTCGTTGACGAAGAGGTCACCGTCAATACGATTGATCGAGGCCGAGAGATTGCCTGCCGTGACGCTGAACTGGCTGGGGCCGTATCCGGCCGCCTGAATCTGGGCCATCGTCATGCCGTTCTGCAGTCCCTGCAATGTTTGCTGGTAATCGGTCAGTGAGTTGAACGTAAACGTGCCGTTGAAGCCTCCGTTCGTAGACTCACTGCGAGGTAGATCGAGGAGCGTGCCGCCAAACTCGATCTGGTGCTTGTGGAAGGTCAGGGTCGTATAGTTTTGGATCGTGTAGTGCGTCTCGGAGCGGTTGAAGGTGCCGGAGCTGTCGCCGCCTCCCGTGAATGCGCCGAGAACCTCGATCGTTGGCGAGAAGTCCTGCGGCGTCTCCGTATTGTGGAAGTGCAGATATTGGAAGAAAGTTTGATTGACCAGGCGCGCGCTCAACGCCTGCGTGTCGATTATTTGAACGTTCTGGTGATGGAATACCCGGTCATAAGCCTGCGAAGGGAGCGACTGCGTGTCGATGCCGTCGTTGCTGTCGCTGATTGCATAGTAGCGATAGGTTGCGCTGAGTGTGTTCTTCGGGCTGAGCTGTATATCTACGTGAGGGCTGAGGTTGGTCAGGATGCGAGGATTCAGAACTGAAGTCACATACGGTACGACATTCAAATTGGAATCGAGCACGTCTGTATTCACGAGGCTGGCCCGGTTGATATTGCGACGCTCGAAGTCGAAGAAAAACGATGCATTCTTCCAGAGCGGTCCGCCGAGGTCTGCGTCCCATAGCCACGTGTGGTACGAGGGCGGCGGCGCATTCGAGGCAGACAGAAATGTGCTGACAGCGTTCATCACGGAGTCGTTGTATTCGCTCGAAACATCTCCGTGGAAAGCTGCGGCTCCGGGCTTGGTGAAGATATCGATTCGCCCGTACCCCAGGCGGTCGTTTTCCGCTGTGAAGGGGTTCGAGTTGACCCGAATTTCCCGAATCGCCGACTTGGGCGGCATATCGCTGCCCGTGAGGCCGTTCACATAAATCTCGGCACCACCGCCCACTCCAACCGAAGGGCCCGCCAACGACGTTATCTGGTTCTGAAGCTCGTCCGGATCTGTGGAAAGCGCATTCAAGTTGTTGCCCGAGACGGACACAGCCGAGGCATTGGACTGCGGAGACACTTCCAGCTGTGGAGCGTTGCCCTGAACATACACCTGTTGCGACTGGGTAGCGATGACCAGATGGATGTCCAGCGTAACGATGTGCCGTGAGGCCAAAATGGCGGTTTGCTTTGCTGCCGTCCGAAAGCCAGTTGCCTCCGCCGTTACCTTGTATTGCCCGGCGGTCAACCCTGCGACGCGATAGCGTCCTTCTCCGTCGGTCTGCACGGTATGGACAGGACCCGATGGCTGCGGCTCGACCAGCACCGACGCACCGGGTATGACAGCGCCGGTAGGGTCCATGACGTGCCCTTCAAGAACACCAGGCTGTTGCGCGTGTGCCGCCCCACAAATCCACATCATGAACGCAAGGCAGTAAATAGAAAACCATCGGAACGACATAAACGAGTAATCCATATAAATCCGCACAAGGGCTTCTTTGCCTACAATCGAAGCGACCGCGGCCCGAGTTGAAACGCGGCTCGGGGTGTGTCGTTCTCGTGATCGGTTTCGCAACTGATTCCCAAAATCAGTCTTCCTTCTGCAAAGGGTGCTGCTGGTGCTCGAGCGGCAGGTGAATCACGAAGGTGCAGCCCGATGCCACATTTCGGTCGAGATCCACCCTTCCGCCGTGGGCAGAAATCGACCACTGAACAATGGAGAGTCCCAGACCTGCGCCGCCTTCGGCTCTGGAACGAGCTTTGTCGACACGATAGAAACGCTCAAAGACCTTTTCCGCGTGCTCGGGAGGAATCCCCGGGCCGCTGTCCCCGACCTCGACGACCGCATTCCCCTGGGCAGCATGTACATCCACTCGAATCTTGCCGCCGTCCGGCGAATACTTCACCGCGTTGTCGATCAGGTTGATCAGTGCCTGGCGCAGGATAAGGCGGTCAGCCTGGATCGTGACGGATGGATCGCCATCCACAACGATCGTCTGGTTCTTCTCTTCGGCAAGGACATCGAGCAGTGCGGCAGATTCCTTCGCGAGATCAAGCAAACGGATGGACGACTTCTGCAGGTGGATATGCCCGGCATCGGCTCTTGAAATTGTCAGCAGGCTCTCCACGAGCCGAGTGAGACGGTCCACCTCTTCCAACATGCTGCCGATCATGTCCCGGTAATACGGAGCGTCGCCGTGGTTTTGGAGTGCAACTTCACCCACACTTCGAATCGCAGTCAGCGGAGTGCGAAGCTCATGAGATGCGTCGGCGGTAAAGCGGCGAAGCTGCTCGAACGAAGTTTCGAGCCTTGCCAGCGTCTGATTGAAGGCCGTGCCCAGCCGTCCGAGTTCATCGTCGGGATTCTCGATTTGCAGTCGCTCGTTCAAATGCTCGGCGTTGATCCTGCCCGCCCGCTGGGCCATGGACTCGACCGGCTGAATGGCCCGACCCGCAACAATGTATCCCGTGAAGCCAATCAAGAGCACAATGACAGGCAAACCAAAACCCAGCACCGAGACCATGTCCCAGAACTCGTCCCAGAGAGGCTCCTCGCTCAGGGCGAGACGGACCACAACCACACGTCCCTGCATGTGATGTAAGCGGCTTGTGACCCGGACTCGCTGGTGGTTCGCCAGTCGATAGGAGTGTGGTTTTTCGCGCCAGCGGCCTTGCTGAAGCTGCGGCAGCGGCCCAAGGGAGAGACCATTCAGTTCCTCGCTGCGATACAACAAATTGCCGTCCGGCGACCACACTTCCAGGAGGTAACCGCGATCGGAATCTTCACTTCTTGCTTCGCCCTCGTGCGAGGCGAGCACAATGCCTCCCCCGGATGAGAAAGAGAGGATGCCTTCCACGGTTTCGAGATCGCTGTCGAGGCTCGCATCCAACTGCCTGATCAGATCGTGCAGAAAGTAGAGCGCGCTCCCCGTAGCGTAAATCGCGAGCGCAGCCGCCAGAAGCACACCGTAGAGAATGGTCAACCTGCTTCGCAATGTTCTTCGGAGCCTGACGTTCATTGTGGGTCCCCGCCGAGTATGAATCCGACTCCCCGCACTGTCTGGAGCAGCTTTGTGCCGAATGGATCGTCCACTTTCCTGCGCAGTCTTGCGATATGCACGTCGATTACGTTGTCGAGTGGTGTCGCACGGGCGGTCTCCTTCCACACATCGCGTGCCAGCATTTCACGGGAGACGACCCGACCCTGGTTGCGGGCCAGATACTCAAGCAAGTCGAACTCGCGAGGGGTAAGGTCGATCCGGCTCCCCTCGCGCGTCACCGCGCGTCGGTCCGGGTCAACCTCAAGGCTTCCGATGATCAGCACGCACTCCGGTTCAACCTTGTTGCGACGCATTAAAGCCCGAATCCTGGCGCTCAGTTCCGCAAACGCGAAAGGTTTGACCAGGTAGTCGTCGGCACCAGCGTCCAGGCCCAGTACGCGGTCCTCAATGGCATCTTTTGCGGTGAGAAGAAGCACTGGAGTCCTCATACCCCGTTTGCGGAGAGTCCGGAGAACTTCGATTCCATCCGTCCCAGGAAGCATGACGTCCAGAATGATCAGATCGAAGGCACGTGCGCTGGCATGAAAGAAGCCCTCTTCACCGGTCCGCGCCAGAGTCATCATGTACCCCTCGGCTTCGAGTCCATCTCGCAGCGCATTCCCTACCTTGGGTTCGTCTTCCACCACCAGGATTTGCATTGCACCGTCTCCTTCCCTTATAGCCGCATACAGTGCCGGGCTCGCCTGAAGTGTTCCTGAACCTTTCCTTACGCTCGAATTCAGGAATTTGTCAGGCGTTCTTTAGGGAGCAATTCCGCTCTCTGCGCTATAAGAAATGGTAGTCGGTGTTGCGCCTGACTCTCCCGGCCGCTCGGAAGGCGCGCGGGCACACCCGGCAAGATCGGACCCTCAGCAGGTTTTTAGACCGCGGACTTTGGGGAATTGCTACATTCTGCCCCCGGTGCGCTTTGTCTGCGCTGACAGGTCAGCGTACTCATGGAACTGCGAAAGAGGCTCAACGGTATGTCCATTGGGACGAAATTGTGGAGGCGAATTTTCTGGGCGGCCCTCGGGGCATCCGCTCTCGCTGCGGCTGTCCTATTGCTGACGATTTGGCAGGGATTTCGCGCGGGCGAGCCTCCCGGAGCGCTGGAGACAGCCGTGGCCAGGCGCGTGAGAGATCTTGCCATTCCCTGGCACGAACAGCGCGCGAAGAATCCCCTCGCAGGCGATGCCGCGGCGCTCGAGCAGGGGCACGAACTGTTTCTGGCGAATTGCGCGACCTGCCATGGAGTGGACGGCGGCGGAACAACCCGCATCGGCACAAACCTATACCCGCGTGTACCCGATCTTCGCGCTGCGCCCACCCAGAGTCTCAGCGATGGTGAGATCCGTTTCATCATCTCCAACGGGGTGCGCTTTACCGGGATGCCGGCTATGGACAGCGTGCACCGGGAATCAAAAGAAGACGCCTGGAAGCTCGTGCTCTTTATCCGCAGCCTGAGACCGCTGTCGGGCGGGGAAAGAAGCGAAGAAGAACAAGCACTTGCGTCGGCGCATTATGTGGGCTCGCGGGCGTGCGAGAAATGCCACGAGTCCATTTATCAGCGCTGGAAGAAAACACCAATGGCGAATGTGGTGCGCGATCCGCGCAGCGATCCGCATGCATTCCTTCCTGACATTGCTACCAACACCATTGCCCCATTCAAGGCAGGCCAGGTGGCGTTTGTCTATGGAAGCCTCTGGAAACAGCGCTACTTCACTCGAGTTGGGGACAATCTTTACCCGCTGCCGGTGCAATGGGACGTGGGGAACCGGAAATGGCTGCCCTATCATGTGCCCACGAAGGGCGCGGATTGGTGGGCTTCTCTATATCCGGCTGACAACATGCACCGTCCGACGGGACCAACCTGCGATGGCTGCCACTCTGTCGGGTACGACATCCACACTCACCAGCCGGCAGAATGGAACGTGGGCTGCGAGCGCTGTCATGGTCCGGGGAGTCTGCACGTCTTGCATCCGACGCGCGGCAATATCGTCAATCCGGCGCACCTCGACGCAATTGCGGAGACTGATACGTGCATTCAATGCCACTCGCAGGGGCGCCCACCCAAAGGAGCCATCGAGGGCCACTACTACGATTGGCCTGTGGGCTATCAGGTGGGACTACAACTGCGGGATTACTGGAAGCTTGAGGACTGCAGTCTGGGTCAAACAGATTTCTACTATTTCCCTGATTGCACGGCGCACAAGAATCGGATGCAGGGCAACGATTTCGTGCAGAGTGTGATGTATCGCCATCAGATCACTTGCTCGTCGTGTCACGATGCCCATGGCACAAACAATTACGCAGAGCTAATCAAACCTGCGAATGAGATCTGTCTCGACTGCCATGGCCCGATGTCTGCTAACGGGCCGCATACTGCGACCCTTGAGGAGCACACTCATCACAAGGCCGGAAGCGCAGGCAGCCAGTGCGTGGCTTGTCACATGCCGGCCATTGAAGGGGAAGGCGTTCCAGGCGCCTTCGTCCATGCCCATACTTTTCGGTTCATCACGCCGGAAATGACGGAGAAGTACGGGATTCCCAATCCGTGTACAACCTGCCATCGCGACAAAACAATCGCCTGGGCCGTGGAAGCAATGGGGCGGTGGAATGGAGAACCTCCCTGGCGGGGGAGATGAAACTTCCGGGTTCGGAAGGATTCCATCTTCCTGAATCGCGAGCCTGACTTTCCAATAGCGCGAGTAGGTGCTCAGGCTTGGGTTCCAGGAGGCTCTGCGCGCGGTCATAAGCAAGTCGCCAAGGTGCGACTTCAGCCCTTTGTTGCCAAAACGAGCCTCTCGGTTCAAGTCCCATACGGACATTCTGTTCAACAATCCCAACACATACAAAGCCCAGGAGGCCCCCGTGGAGGTTACAGATATCTATGGCTATTTAAGGGCAAATGCGGGTGAGCTCGGCGCGCGGATTCTTGAGATGTACCCACCGCTCCAGAGCACAACCGACGACGCTCCCGCAGAACTCTCGAAACTTCTGCGGTCGGCGCTGCCGGCCCAGGCCGTTGCAATTGGAGGGTTGGGCAAGCATCTGCGGACGGCGCGGGCTGCGCGCATCGTCGCTGAATGCGGTGCGGGCAAGACATTTATGGCGCTGGGCGTGGCGCAGGTTCTCAAGGCGCGAACCATTCTGGTGATGTGCCCTTCGCACATCGCGAAGAAGTGGGCGCGTGAGGCGATCAAGACGATCCCTTTTGCGCGAACGTTCCTGGTCGAGGATATGCGGAACGGCGGAGATCTCAAACAGGCGCATGGGGTCTGCGAGGTTCGACTCCGGAAGGGCAGGATCGTTTACGAAGGACTGCAGTTCTCCCTTGCTGATTTGCGCGGCATGGGCCGAAACGGATGGCAGCAGCGCTGTGCGCAGTGTTCGGTATTCATCATTCCCAAGGACAAGGGCAAGCTGTCGTATTTCTGGCGGCACGCCTTTCTCACCGCAAAGTGCGGCCCGGAACTTGGCGGCGTGATCAACCCGGACACAGGCTGCTCGGTCGAGAATCCGGACGGTGGGCGCCGCACGCGAATGGATTTCGATCAGCTGAAGATCAGCGAGCAGATAGAGCGGGCGAAGGACGGAACGACGCTGTTCTCGCCGCTGTGGCAGGCGGACCGGTCGAAGATCCAGCGCATGGCGCCGGTCGAGTTTATAGGCCGGTATATGAAGGGCTGGTTCGATCTAGCCATAGCCGATGAATTGCACCAGCTGGCCGGCGACACGGCGCAGGGCAACGCTCTGGGCGTGCTGGCGCGAGCCGGTCGGCGACTCATCGCTCTCACGGGAACGCTGATGGGCGGCTACGCCGATGATCTCTTTAATGTTTTCTACCGGATGGAACCGCAGATGATCGCGGGAGACGGTTTCGTGTACGGGGGCGAAGGGCGGCGGAGCTTTCAGGAGCAGTACGGAGTTCTCGAAACCATTGAGAAGGTCCGCGAGGAAGATAATGCCTGCTCGCGCGCCTCGAAGAAGACCGTGCAGGTGGTCCGGAAGCCGGGCGCTTCGCCTCTGCTGTTTGGCAAATTCCTCATGTCGACGACCGCCTTTCTGGCGCTCGAAGACATCGCCGACAACCTGCCGACGTACACGGAGAGCGTGCTCTCTTGTGACATGAGCAAAGAGCTTTCAGAAGCCTACGAGGAGCTCGAGAAGGCGCTGCGCAATGCCATGGCGGAACATCGGGGCAACAAGAGCCTGATGAGCGTGCTATTGAACACGCTCCTCCTCTACCCCGATCATCCGTATGGTTTCGAGGAGATCTGGGCGCGGGCGCTCGATCCGGCCACGAAGGAATACTACAAGTTTCTCGTCGCCAGCCCACGGGAACTCCCCCGGGATTCTCTCTATCCGAAGGAAATAGCCCTCATCGAAGACATTCGGGAAGAGCTGCGGCATGGCCGGCGTTGCCAGGTTTATGCGACCTACACGGGTGAGAAAGACGTGAACGCACGGCTGGAACATGTGTTGTCGGTCGCAGGGCTGCGTGTTGCCGTCCTACGCGCTTCGGTACCAACGCAGAAGCGGGAGGAGTGGTACGACCGGCAGCTTGAGTCCGGGGTCGAGGTGGTCGTCTGCCATCCGAAACTGGTGGAGACGGGGCTCGATCTCCTGGCGTTTCCGACGCTCTACTTCTACCAGACCGGCTATTCGCTCCACACACTCCGGCAGGCAAGCCGGCGGTCCTGGCGCATCGGGCAAAGGCATCCTGTGCGGGTGAAGTTCCTCACCTACAAGGGGACCATGCAGGAGATCTGTCTTCGGCTGATGGGCAAGAAGATGCTCGTGGCGCTGATGATGGAGGGCAAGTTCTCTGGCGAGGGCCTCCAGTCGCTCGATGCCGACGAGGATCTAATGTCCGCGATGGCGCGGGAACTGGTCGAAAAGGCCGGGGTCGGCGAATCTGCCGACCAGGTCTGGCGCCAACTCGATCGGGAGCGGTCGAAGCAGCTGGGGCCAACAATCCAGGTAACCGAAGCGGAAGAATTCGTTGATTCCGGCCCGGAACTTCTCGAACAGAAAGATCAGCAAGGAATCCATCTTGTTCCTTCCGTCCCGAGAAAGAGCCGGAAAGACTCACCGCCCTGGCCCGCCACGGCGACGACCGAAGCACCGGTTCAACTCAGTCTGTTCGGTTGACACGCTCAACACACGAGAAGGCATTCGGACGCGATTTCCGCGCGGGGGATTTGTATGTCCAAGGGACCATTTTCACCATCCCAGTTCATCCCGACCAAGTGGAGCACGGCAGAGGAAAAGGCGCGATTTGGCAACGCGCTTCTGCACTTTGTCGATTTGGGCTTCGCACGGAACCTCTTCACGCATCGGCTTTACGGCCGGCTGTCGAACTGCTTTGGGCACATCGCTCACTACAACTCGACGGGGTTCTATGAGGAGTGGTTTTTGTCTCTGACCGTTCAGGTTCGATTTCTCGAACACACGTTGCGATTCCCCTGCTACGGAGATCCAGAATTCACGTTTTCGGATGTGGAGAGTGAGATTCAGCGGGAGGTCCGCAACCGGAATTATCTTCCGCGCTATCGGTTGCTCCTCGCGGAAGAGGAACGCCGGGCGGAATTGACTTTGCTTGAGCGCCTCGAAGGCAAATACCGCTGCCCGGCTAAAGGCCTGGAAGAGCGCCCGGCGTCGGCCTCTCCGCCCGACGGTGGTGAAGCCGTTGAGCCTGTGCAGGGGCTCTTGTTCTGCCCCCCCCCGGCGTTTGCGGCCGAAATCTTCATTCCAGAGGTGAAATGATGAACAAAGAAAGAGAGACCGTTCGTTGTGTCCAGTGCGAACTAGTGCAGTGGGCAGATCATGCGAACTGCCGTCGCTGCGGCCTAGCCCTGCCCGCGCCCATCGTGAATGTCGTTGAACGGGTGGTGGAGAGAGTCGTATATCAGCAGGATTCTCAATGCCTGCTGAACCTTCAGGAAGCTTCGAAACTTATCTCCGCCGCGGCGGCGAGGCTGGAAGAGTCTCCTGCCCACCGGCAGCTTCCAGTGCATTTGAATCCGCTCTCGACTGTCGAGACGTTCCCAACACTCGATGAGATGGAGCGGACCATGATCCTGGCCGCGTACAGGAAGTCAAATCGAAAGCCGGTTGAGGCCGCGCGTCTGCTGGGGATCGGCAAGACGACCTTCTATCGCAAGCTGAGAGAGATGCGGCAGATAGCCGCATAGCTTTCCAAAGGCGATTCAGCGCGTTTGACCGAAATTCGATGTGGAGGTAAAACTCTCTTCGCTGGCATCGCGAACGGGCCTTCCAGTGGCGGCCTCAATTCCCGGCAGGAGGATAGAAATGGATGCCTACAGCACGCCTTCTCACGATTCGATCGCCGCAAGTGAGGCACCGGATACGGAGCCCTTGGGGCCTCCGGACGCCAACCGCCACCGCCTTCCCGATGAGCGTCCGGCGATCACACATCACTTCGCGGTTGGAGGACATGAAGGTTATCTGACGGTCGGTCTCTACCCCAACGGTCAGCCTGGCGAGATCTTCATCCGGATGGCCAAGGAGGGATCGACCATTGCAGGCCTGATGGAATGCTTCGGAACCGTCGTGTCCGTCAGTCTCCAGCATGGCGTGCCTTTGCGGGTCCTTTGCGACAAGCTGTCGCACACTCGCTTTGAGCCTTCCGGCTGGACGGGAAGCGCGGAACTGGGCTACGCGAAGTCGATCATGGATTACCTGTTCCGGTGGCTCGAACTCCGCTTCCTCTCCGGAACGCAACTCGCTTTGTTTTCGGCATCCGGCAATTACGGCAGAGTTGGGGCTGATCCGAGCAAAGTCGTGCCGATTTCGTCACAAGGATCGGAAGCTGGCGACGCGCCAGCCTGCCGTTCCTGCGGCGCTCTGATGAGCCCGAATGGGAACTGCTACGTGTGCAGGAACTGCGGCGGGACGAGTGGATGCTCATGAAGTGAGCTACGGAGCAAGAACAAGGTCGTCGTTTTGCTACAAATGATGCGGGGTTCGGGCTCAATTGCCTCTTTCCTTGGGTCTCATTTCCGTCGGTGGCCAGTGTGCTCGTTTCATTCGATCCGCAAGGTCTGCATGGGATCGACTGAGGCCGCACGGCGAGCGGGGAGCAGACAGGCAGTCGCTCCCACCGCAAGCAATATGCAGACTGCCCCTACAGCCACCGTCGGATCGTAGGGGCTTACTTGGAAAAGCAGGCTATTCACAGCGTGAGCTGATCCAAAAGCCAGCGCAACGCCCACCGCCGCACCTATAGCGACCGGAAGCAATCCATCGCGCAGTACCAGTCGATATAGAGTCTGTCGCTGAGCTCCAAGCGCTATACGCAATCCGATCTCGCGATGCCGCTGTACCACTGAATAGGTGACAACCCCGTAGACTCCAAGCCCGGCGAGGAACAGCGCGCTTGAAGCGAACAAAAGCAATAGATACATTTCGAAGCGCTGATTGGCTACTGAGTCGCTGACCACTCCAGAGAGTGAGCGCACTTCTGGAACGGGTACGGCACCGTCAATGCTCCAGATAGTCTTTCGGATCGCGTCCGCCATGTCGAAAGGTTCCTGACGGGTTCGAACGATAAGTCCCGCCGTCGCTTCCGTGCGGTACCAGTACGGAACATAAATGAGCATCGGATCAGGTTTTGCCAAGGAGACAGTTCGCGCATCCTTCACGATGCCGATGACAGTGAATGGCTTCTCCTTAGCTGGATTTCCCAAACTGAATTGCCGTCCAATTGGGTTTGTGCTAGGCCATAGAGTTTTCGCTGTCTTCTCCGAGATGAGAGCCAGATTCTTGCCCCATTCGTCCTGAGTAAAGATGCGTCCTGCAACGAGTCCCAGATGGATTGCTGAGAAATAATCGGGGCTGATCCACCGAACGTTCTCAATGGGAAGCTGCGTATCGGGACGACTGTCCCCTTGAACCCGTGCCATATCACCCCAGTCGTCCGCTTCGAGCGGTAAGCCACTCGCAAGAGCAGCCTGGTCCACGCCAGGCAAGCGCTCGACGTGTTCGAGAACTGTCTTATAAAAGGCCGCTCGGTGCTGGTCGTTTTTATATGATTTCCCGGGCAAATTGAGAGTGGCCGTGATGACGCGCTCTGTGGTGAATCCTCGACTCACGGACATCAACCTTGCGAGGCTAGCAGTCAGCAGTCCGGTCATCAACACCAACGCGACGCTCACTGCTACTTCAATTCCCACAAGAGTTCGCCGCGCGCGGCGGTTTCCGCGTGATTCTCCGGCAAGACGCGACTCACTATGTAGAACCTCGAATGGCGCTGTACGCGAGATCATTAATGCGGGCGCGGCTCCCGCCAGGAGGCTTGCGATGAAAGCCAGAAGCAGCGCGCATCCCGCTCCTATCCAATCAACATGTAGAGGGCCGCGAAAATCGAGCGCCGGCGGTAGGTACCGTTGCATGGCTGGGACCATGCCAGAGGCCAAAAGAATGCCTAGCCCGCCCCCCGCCGCTGCCAGCACAACGATTTCGCGGATTGCCATGCGGACCATCTCAGCACGACTTGCGCCTAAGGCTGCGGCTACTGCGATTTGCTGCCTCCGCCCGACTGCGCGCGCCAGCAGGAGATTTGTTACATTGACGCAACCCACCAGCAACAGGCATACCGCTGCAGCCAGCAAGATTATGAGCGGCTTTCGGTTGTTTCCAACAAGGGCATCCTGGAACGGAGTAAGCGCCACGGAGAGCGTGGCCTTTTCATTGGCCGGCAGATTTTTGCTGATGGTGTGTTGGAGTCCATCGAGATCTGCGGTCGCGGCACTAACCGACACTCCCGGGATTAGCCTTGCAAGTCCAAAATAATTCAGATCGCCCATCTCTTCGGCTAGCCGTTCCTTAGAGAAGGCCAACGGAGCCAATACCCCAACAGGCCGCGATCGATCGGTTTCGCCAAGAGTCGCTGACCATTGCATCGAAGGTACATGGAACGACCGCGGCATGACACCGACGATGGTGTAAGGGGCACCATCTAAACGAATCGTCTTGCCCAGAATTCCCGGATCTGCGTTGAAGTACTGATGCCAGAGGTCGTACATCAGTACTGCTACATGCTCGTTCCCTTTTTGTCCTTCCCTAGCTGTGTATGCTCGCCCCAGCGAGGGCTGGACCTGAAGCACTGAAAAGATCCCAGGTGTGGCCCACATGACCTCCGCCTGCTGTGGGCGGTCAGTGCCACCCAGAGGCACAGGGTATTGTTGCAAAAGCGCCATTGAGTCGAAGCTGCGGTTGTTGCGTTCCCAGAAAGTAAAGTGATTTGCGCTCACAGGCAGAGCCGGATAGATATTGCTCCACTCCGCAACTTTTTCTTCAACGGTTACAAGCCGGTCCGCGTGGCTAAATGGCAGGGGTCGCAGCATCACATCGTAAACGAAGGTAAAGATTGCTGTCGTCGCGCCAATACCCAGTGCAAGCGTCAGGACAGCAACGACGGTGAATCCAGGTGACCTCAGCAACTGCCGTACGGCATAGCGTATGTCCTGCGACAGATGCTCGAAGGCAGACCAGCCCCACGCGTCATGCGTCTGTTCGCGGATAAGCGTTGTGTTGCCCAGTGCGCGTCGTGCCGCGTAGCGGGCCTCCTCGGGCGACATACCGTTTTCGCGTTGCTCTTCCTCCTCCGTCTCTAGATCGGCCCGCAGCTCTCTTTCCAGGTCCTCATCTTGTTTCCTAAGTTGCCACCATCGCATTTCAACTCTCCTCGGCGGCAGGCCACATTACGCGCGCAACTGCCTCAGTCATTCGCTTCCATTGCGATTCTTCCGCCACCAGCTGCTTACGGCCCTTTTCCGTAAGCCGGTAGTACTTGAACTCGCGATTGCGACCCGGAGCTGTTTCCCACTTCGAAAGGATCCATCCCCTCCGCTCCAAACGGTGCAGAGCTGGATAGAGCGACCCGTGCTGCATCTGCAGGAAATCATTTGTTGTCCGCTGGATATGCTTGCCGATGTGGTGTCCATGGGCCGGACCGTAGAGGAGTGTTCGAAGGATGAGCATGTCCAAGGTGCCAAGTAACAAGTTCGAGCGTTGCTGTATTTCTTTTGCCATGGAAGACCGTCGACCCTCACTGAGAAGTGATAGTAGACCGTCGACTATCGAGGTGTCAAAATTTGATTGAGGCGGCGGTAGAAGAAAGATCTACGGCCAGAGAATTCTGCTGATCTTGGCAATCGGATTGGGATATTGCGATGGACAGTGCAATCGACCGGCAGGAAATGTTGCCGGAGGCCGCTGCGCAGCGGCCTCGGACAACGCACACAGCTATTTCTTGGCAGCTTTTTTCTGAGCCGCCCAGCGTTTCCTCTGCGCGGCGGCAATTCGCTCTCTGGCCTCGGCGCTGAGGTGGCGGCGCTTGCGTTTCTTCTCCTGGTTCGCACCGAATGTGAAGGAGGTTGCCGCGTGCGTGACACTACTTTTGGTGCCTGTCAGCAGACTGCGCACCTGCTCGAGCCGGCTGATCTCATCATCGAGAGCCGCAACGATTTCGTTGATTCCCATCCCGGTCCTTTCAAAGTCAGTGGTTCCTGTCCATTGAATCAGATTTCCGGCTCAAAGCCCATTGTTCTACCTATTTCGACGACAAGGAGAAGCTATCCATGAGCGGTCTCAAAGTTGAAGCCCTGCAGCGCGAATTCTTCTACAACGGAACTCGTATTCCCGATCCCGCTCCCAGTCTGTCCGTCGACCAGGTGCGCGAGTTGCTCACGCCGACATGGCCTGAGATCGCGACGGCGACGCTCGAAGGGCCGGAGGACACCGGAAGCGCTCTGCGCTACACGTTCAACCGGGCCATCGGTTCGAAGGGATAGCTGTGCGGCGCCAGCAAAAAAGCACGGAGGAACTGATCGCTGCTTTTAAGGACAGGGCCGCGGCTCCTCCGAGCCGACAGAATGAGCTTCTGGTGAGGCACCTCCGATGCAAAGAATCTCTCGAACTCGCGGACGTCGTGACCAGCGCGCTCGGCCGCTATCACGCGGACAATGTGCGGGCGTTGCCTGCGCCCACGGAAATCCTGGCGCCACTCCAGTAGAGACACTGGCCCCGGCCTTCGCTGTGGCATTACCATCCCTCGATGGTCAGCCTGTCAGTTACAGCCACGAAGTCAACGGAGAAATGCTCTACGTGCTATGCGCGACTCTCGTCCGGATGGGGATGGGCACACCGGCGCTGTGGACCGAGTGCGGCGAGGACCCGCTTGCCTTTGCCCGGCGCTCCATTGCGAATCGAATCGGTGCCGATACGCTTGAACTGCTCGAACGGAACGTCGAATATCACCTCGAAGTCACGGATGTGGTGGGTGCAGATAGCGCTGGCCTCAGCACGGGACAGCTGGCGATCACCATCGAGTGCTGCGGGTGCGGCTTCCTGAAGATCGGGCCGGCACTGCGGGCTCTCGAATCCGAGGAGGAAGGGTTGGGCGCGGCTTTCTACTGGACGCTCATTCGTTCGCTCTATCGCGTGATGCGGATCTACGACCATAGCGATGCGCAGGCCTACGAGGTGAACCTGATCGAGTATGCCCAGGAGGATGACCCGGCCAATCGGGATCAGTATGAGTTTCCCGAAGTCGAGAAGGCATTGCCCGAGTGTATCCGCAGGAGTCTCAAACACGAATCCAAGCACTGGCGTCTTGATTACCGGCGACTGCTCTGGCGTCACCGCAGCGGACAGCATCGGAACTGGATTCGGCACGTCGAGACGCTTGCGAAGCTTGCCAGGGTGATAGCGAGTTCGTTTGAACCGGCGGACTACGACGGGTACTACGACGGACCGCCGCTGCCGGCGCTCCTGATCGTCTTCGAGGAGCATGACGCCATCGCGGCCTGCTTTGACGAGGAGAGCCAGCACATGCTGGAAGGCTCGGCGGAACCAGCATTCTGTGCGGTGTTCAGACTCGACAATCCGGAAGAGTGTTCTGCAGCGATGCATGCCGCCCAGCGGTTTGTGCTTGTGAACCGGGAGGTCTGCCAATTGATTGAAGAACTCCAGGCGTGGGAGAGGAATCGAGATGAAAGTCGAGATCGCGATCGGAGAGATGCATCGCTTCGAGCTGCGTGATGCGCTGCTCATCTACCGCGAGAACCGGCGCAGCTTTATAACCTGGCACACGGTGACGGCGCAAAAGCAGGGACCACCCGCGCTTGGACCCGCCCAACCATTGACGGCCGCATTCGTGGAAGACCTGGCCGAGTCGCTGTCCGGTGGCGCTGTAGCCGAGATACTACTGGAAAACATTCTGGCGAAGACGGACCGGATGATCGCCTGGTGGACGCCGCGGCGTGTGCGACGCATGTTCTTCGAAAACGCCGAGAGCAAGGCGCAGCAACTCAATGGAAAAGTGTTTCCGCAGCCCGCGCTGGTGTGGAGGGTAACGAAGGGAGACCTGAAGATCCGAGCGCTCTGCGAGAACAAGCGGCCAAAGGCCGAGACCATGCTTGCCGTCGCTCCCTTCTGGAATCTTTCGGATGATGGACGGGTGTGTCTGGGCTCGATGCGCAGTCCTGGCAGTGTTTCAGTGGCATCGATCGGAGCCTGGGAGCAGGGATTCTACGAAAGCGCGTTTACGCACGCCAATGTGGGAAGAGTCACCCGACTTAAAGGCGGCCACGATGCTCTGTGGGCCGAGCTTGCCGGTAGGCGGCGGCCATTTCCTGCCGATGCGCTGATTCGCTTGCCGCAGACGCTCGGACAATTCATCCAAGGGAGGTAGTGGCCGGTGCGCGTCGAGCATCTTCTCCCCTCCGGTCTGCTCAGTCGCCGGCCGTTGAGAATTCTGGTAGTGGGCGCCGGTGGCACGGGGAGCGCCATTGTGATGGGGTTGCCGTATCTCCACCAGGCGATGCGGGTATGGGGCCATCCCTACGGCCTCGAAGTCACCCTCATGGATGGGGACACGGTTTCCGAAACCAATTGCGTCCGGCAGCCCTTCTCCTGGTCCGATGTGGGCCAGAACAAGGCGACGGTCCTGATCAACCGCATCAATCTCTTCTGGGGAACGAAGTGGAATGACCAGCCGGCGTGCTTCGATGAGGCGACGCTTCGGCTGAACCATGATCGGAATCCGGATCTCCTGATCGGGTGTGTGGACACGCGGGCGGCGCGCGGTGTCATTGAGCGCAGCGTGACCAGGAAGTCGAGCTACGTCGCGTACTGGCTCGATCTCGGCAACAACGCGTCGAGCGGACAGTTTGTCCTGGGCCAGCCGCTCAACGGCAGGAACCGCCGCAAGGCGGAACGGCTGCGGACGGTCAGCGAGCTCTATCCGGAAATCGCCGATACTGCGGCCGGCGAAGACCCTCTGCCCAGTTGCTCCGCCGTCGCGGCGCTGGAACGGCAGGAACCTTTCGTCAATCAGACCCTCGCAGCGAGCGCCTTGGCCATGCTGGCGAGACTCTTCCGGTACGGCAGGCTTGGCCATCACGGCGGATTTTTTAACGCAGGTACCGGACAGATGACCTGCATCCCCGTGGATGCCGAATTGTGGCGCCGGGTACGAAAATCGCAAAGGAAGCGTGCGCGTCTCGTTTCGATGGGTGGCGGGGGCCTGTCAGAAAGGACATCGAGGCGGGAGTCTTGGGGCGGCGCTCGTCGAGCGGAATCCGAGCTTTAGTCGACTTTGCTTGCTTTCGCCATCGCAGACTACTACCCTTACCAGTAGGAGTACTACCGATGCAGATCACGAGCAAGGGACAGGTCACAATTCCTCAGGAAGTCAGGAACCAGCTGGGCCTGCTGCCCCATACCGAGGTCGAGTTCGAAGTGAGCGGCGACCATGCCCGGATTCGCAAAGCCAGACGCACTGAAGGATCCGGTGTTCGGGGTCAGAGGGCGCTCAGGGCGCTGCGCGGCTCGGCCGATACACGCCTCTCGACGGATGAAATCATGGCGCTCACGCGCGGGGGCAGCCGTTCGGGCGCGAAGGGGAAATGAAGATCGCACTCGGTAACCTTTCCTCCCGCCTAAGCAACTGCCGCGGCGTCCTCGTCGACAGCAATATACTTCTGGATATTGCGACCAATGACGCCAAATGGGCAGAGTGGTCGGCGCAGGCACTGGCAGAGTGTGCCGACCGCACGGCCCTGATTATCAATCCCATTGTCTACGCCGAGGTATCGATCGGCTTCAGCACCATTGAAGCCCTGGACGCCGCACTCCCCCTTGCTTCCTACGAACGGGAGGCTCTGCCGTGGGAGGCCGGTTTCCTCGCCGGCAAGTGTTTCCTGAGCTATCGCCGGCGAGGCGGCCAGCGCCCCACGCCTCTTCCGGATTTTTATATCGGAGCGCACGCGGCCATCGAGCGACTGGCGCTGCTCACGCGCGATGCTGCGCGCTATCGGACCTATTTCCCAAAGCTCGAAATCCTGGCGCCGGCATAGTGTCCCGGAAGCCTGGCGCGGCCATCATCAAGGGGAGAGAGGGCCTCGATTCCGGTCGTTCACCTTCCCGGAGCGCTGGCGGCCGCTTAATGTACGGTGAGGTTCCCGCAGCAGCGTTTGTACTTCTTCCCGGAACCGCAGTAGCAGGGATCGTTGCGACCGATTTTCGACCTGGTTGCAGGAACTCGGGCGGGCGTCCTCCTGCTACCTGAACGGAAGTAGTCCCAGAGCCGCTGCGTAGCCACGGAGAGTCCGCCAAGCACCTCTTTCCGTAGTTCGGGTTCCGGCGAAGTCTTCCAAGACCGCAACTCCGGGTCAGGATCGTTCTCATGCGCCAGGGCCAGAACCGGCAACAGGATGGCAAACCGATCCTCGTCGTCGAAGATCTCATCCCATGCCTCGCGGCAGAGGCCGACTCCCCGCAGAAAGCCCCGGGCCCAGCGATTTCCCCGGGGGATTGCCTCGTCCTCTTCGACAATAAGCCGGGGAATGAAGACCAGATCCGGCGAAGCCAGCGCCCGGGCGATCAAGTTCCAGTGGCGCATGGCCAGATTGAGGAATTCCCGGAGTTCCGCTTCGGTGGCGAACGGACCCGGACCGCCGCCCCAGATCTCCTCGAGGTGCGCGCTCGGAGGGACCGTCACCGGTCCGCAGATGAGCGCCGCGAAGAACCCGTCCATCTCTTCGAGATTCATGGCGCTTTCGCCGGGAAGACCTCGGAGGATCGCTTCCAGACGGTCATATTCCGCGTCCGAGAGCGACTGGTCCAGGGCGGCCTGGTTGGGCGATGTCACAGGGACAGGATAATGGGAAGGACTGCCGCATAGGTCGATGAAACTGTTTCTCCGTTAAACCAGCCAGACATGGTTGGGTCACCCCTGATCTGTCGGCAGTCTGGACCAGGATGCGGAACAGCATCCTGGTCACGATGCCCACCAAAGCCAGACTATGAAGGATGAAGCGGAATTGGCTGGAATTCGCGCGCAGGCTGGCGGCGGGAGCGAGGGCACAATTGGCGGAGGACCGTCGCTGCCTGGAGTCGAAGGAGACTGGTGCGAGTCCCGCCAAACCTCATCCCGGAACGCCCGAGGCTGCGCGGTGACACCGCCGGCTTTTACGCTGATCGCAAGCCTAAGCCCCGCACTACCAATCTGGGCTGCCACAATGAAAGTGGCTCTTTCCGCCCAGTAGATCCTCTTTCCGCAACAATCACAATTCATTGGAAGGAATCCCCGCCATGTTCAAAGAACTTGCGCCGCTGGTGCGGCATCGCGCCGTCCTGTTCACCGTCAGCCACCTCGAAGATGACCAGTTTCGCGTGAACGTTATCCCCAAGAAGATCAGCGACGGTGAGAACGACGCTCTCACAACGCCGGTCAGCGTGACCGGCACCGTCGAGGATCTCGACCGCGAGCTTCCCCAGACGCTGCTCCACTTCGTCTCCAGCCACCTCGAACTGAAGAATTCGCTCGAACGAGCCAAAGCAGAGATGGAGGAGGCGTCCAAAGCCGCCCGGTCCGAAGCGAGAAAGAAGTCCGGAAGCCAGATCACGAAGAAGGATCCGGCCGTGGATACCAGCAAGCCAGCCGTGGCGCCGGAAGCACCAGTTCCGACAAAGGCCGAGCCTCCCCAAGCGGCAAGTCTGTTCGACACCGAGCCGGAGCCTGTCAGAGCCCATGAAGACGATGGAATGGCTGCTGGCAGCGCGCGGCCTGCCGTTGTGGCATCGGAGACCGACGAGGATGAGGAGATCCTCCGGGAAGCGTTCGCCGAGCCAGAAGGCGAGGAAGACGAAGCGGCCTGAAGAGCATCGGAGGCGCCTAGTTGTGCACCGCTTTTCCAGGTGAAATCCACAACCGAGACGATCGGCTGTTGGCCCGCGGGCGAGTCAGGCCGGTGAAAATGTAACTTCAAGTTCTCGTAAGACTTGCAGCGCGAGCCGGGAACGTCTTCCGAGGGCTGCGCAAACGGAAAATCTCCGGATGAACCTGCCTTGCCGCTCTCTTGTCATCTATACATTCGCCTTATCTTCGCCTATGCTTTTATCCATGTTCCAGGGACCGTCAGCACGCAAGACCTTCGTTGTCGCCTGTAAGAAATGCCGCCGGGACGTCCCGACCGGCGGTGAGCTTTCGGCAGAGGTGCACAGATCAGAAGCAGTATCCCTGTGCGACCCAGTAATGCCAGTCCTCGATGGCCTGGCGGGTTGACCCGTCGGCATCGGCAGCAGTCAGTTGAGAGAGCGGGACTGCCATATTCCGATCCTGCCAGCGGATCATTACAAGCATGTCGGCGGAGCAGGCGTCCTCAGGCGCCATGCGCCGGACCTCGACAGATTCGCCTTTGCGGAGAGGCGAAGTGGTTCGGGAGGTGGTGCATGTTGCGCGGAACGGGAAGCTGATCTTTTCTTCCAGATAGTAGTACCAGCTCATAGCCTGTTCTTCGGGTCCATTCGCGTCCACGATGATTTCGTCATGGATTCGGTTCTCCCGGACGGAGTTGCGCTTGCGTTTGGCCATGGCGATTACGATGAGCGCGGCCTGTTCAGGATACGGCGCACGGAGGTGCGGCCGATGCTGAGCTGGCGAGCGATCTGAGATTTGCTCATGCCGGAGCGATGGAGCTTTTGGATTTTGTCAGCATTGAGGCCGGCGGTGAGAGGACGGCCCAGTGCTTTGCCGCTTTGCCGGGCATGAGCGAGACCGGCACGAACGCGCTCGCGCAGGACCTCGCGCTCGAACTCGGCGAAGACCGCGAGCATGGCGGCCATGGCGCGGCCGGCTGGTGTAGTCAGGTCGAGAGCCTCGGTCAGCGAGACGAAGCCGACGCCGAGATGCTCCAGTTCCTGCAGTGTGGCGAGCAGGTCGGTGACCGATCTGCCCCAGCGATCGAGTCGCCAGACCAGCACCACATCGATGTCGCGGCGCCGCGCCGCTTCGATCAGTTTCTCCCGCATCTGCCGCTGCGAAGCGCCAGAGCCAACTTCCTTCACCTGCATGGCGATCGTCCAGCCACGGCGGGCAGCATACTCACGCATCGCGCGATTCTGCATGGCCAACGTTTGCTGATCATGCGTGGAGACGCGGGCATAGATACCGGCGCGAAGCACTGGTTTTTCGGGTTTACGGGGGTGGCCGAAAACCCTGCGCGATTCGGCGGTTGCGGAGCCTTGTTTTCCGGGCATTTCAGACTGCCTGCGCACTATGGCCGGAGACTATCCTTTTCGGCCATGCCGAGCCATCATAGCGCGTCAGGACTCAGCGACACGGCTGCGGTAGTTCCACGGCATCCACTCGGCCGGATTCTGTGCCAGATCTTCGGCATGGCGCTGCAACTCGGTCAGGTAGTCGAACGGATTGGCGCCGTTCAGCTCGCAGGTGTGGATCAGGCTCATGTAGAGATCGCCCACCTGGGCTCCGTTCAGGGTTTTATAAAACAGCGAGTTCTTCCGATGAAGGATCGCACGCTTCAGCGATCGCTCGCAGATATTGTTATCGAGCGGTGCTCCCGCGGTGCGCAGGAACAGCGTCAGTGCCTTCCAGTGGCGCAACATATATTGGATCGCCTTGCCCAGTCCGGAGTTCGGCTCCGTCCGGCGGTTGTCCAGCTGTGCCTGCATCCAGCCGTGCAGCTTATCCATCACAGGACGGCTGTGCTGCTGATGGAAGCGCAGCCGCTGCTCCGGTGACATCTTCTGCTCCCGTGCCAGCGCGTCGTGGCGATACACGGCGCCCAGCGACTCCAGCACATGGCGGCACTCTTCGGGGAAGTTCGTCAGCACTTCAACGAACTGCCGCCGCCCGTGCGCCAGGCAGTTGGCGATCAGCTCTTCCACGCCCTCACTGAGCTTCGGCGCATTCCGCGCCAGCGCGTCCGACATGCGGATCGGCGCAGCCAGTCCTGCTGCGCGATGCCTGAGCACGGCGGTCAGGTTCTCGCCCGCATGTTTTGCCCCGCTGAAGAACAACGCGATCTTCCATCCCGGTGCTGTCGACACGATGCCGCTGGTGAAGACTCCGGTGCGCTCATCGGCCGGTTCCCGCGCCAGATGCAGTACCCGCACGCTGGTGTCGTCGTTGTGCAGCACTTCGCCCTGCGCTGCTTGCCGGATCAGCTCATCCCACGCCGGTCGCATCGGCTCCGCCGCTTCCTCGACGATCTCCCACTGCGTGGCCGCCGGCAACGGGATGCCGAGACTCTGTTCGAGATGTTCCAGCCGGTAGAACGGCATGCCGCTGCCGTACTTCAGCTGCGCGATCATCGCTGCCGCCGTGTCTTCGTACTTCTCTTCGCCCACTCCTTCCGGAGTCTGTGCAGTAAAGACCTCCCCGCACAGGTTGCAGCGCAGCCGCTCCAGTTCGTAGACGGTGGCCGTCAGTGGAGCCTGCCCCGCGATCCGCACCAGCACCCGCGGATCCTGCTGCACATAGACTCGCCCTTTTTCGCAGCCCGGGCAGTGATCGCCGGCCGTCAGCTGCCCATGCGGTACTTCCACTCGCGTGGCGCCACTGTAGGCATCAGCTCCGTTGCGCCCGTGCCCGGGCTTCTTCGGCTTCTTCTTTTCCTGTGCTGCCGGCTTCGACTGTTCGCCGAGCCCCGCCCGCTCCAGCACTTCGCGCGTCTTCTCCGTCACCAGCGGGAACAGCAGCTTGCGCAGGTCCCGGATCGTGGTGTCCTTGTCCGCGATCAACTCGGTGAGAAGCTCAAGCCCTTCCACCAGTGCCTTCAGCTTCCGGAAGTCCTCCTCAGGCAGCGACGGCCGTACACGCTCCAGCAGCGACTCCAGATCTTCGCGCGGGATCTCCAGCACTTCGGGCTTCGTCACCAACCCAGGTTCGCCCAGGTCGTTTCAAAAAGCCAGGATTTTCTTCGCTGTTTTTTGCAGATGTACCTGTTCAGGTCCGCTTCACGCTGCGCTCCCGCCTACAGGACGCCATATCGGTGCTGCCCGCACTCGCGATGCATCGCCGGCTGCCAGCAACAACTGCGCCTGCCACGCTTCCAGCCGCCGCGCCGCACTGCCCTCGCTATCGGGCCACCAGCCGAACCTTCCCTTTGAGAGTCGTTTGGTCAGAAGCCAAAAGCCCTGCCCATCATAGGCAAGCAGCCGTATCGTGGTGCCCCGCCGGCTCCTGAAGATGAACACGCAGCCCGAGAACGGATCTTCGGCCAGCTTCTCCTGGCACAGCCGCGCCAGAGAATCCATCCCCTTGCGTCCATCCACCGGCTCGATCGCCACCAGCACCCGCATCTGCGGCGTGATCTGGATCATCCCGTCACTTCTCGCCACGCCCGCAGCAGCGCCGCCCAGTCCGGCGCCGTCGCGCTCTTCCACTGCACCCGCATCCGCGGCCGCGGTGCACCCTCGAACTCGACGATGTACTCATCGCCTGTTGTGGCCGCTGCTCCGATCAGTTCCACAAATGCCGGCATCGATGCTCTCTTCTGCCGCTGTTCCACCAATCCGACTCGCCGCTTCAGCACGTTGTAATCCAGCCGCAGTGCCTGCGCCACCACGTTCACTCCGTGCTGCCGCGCCTGCTCCACCGCCGCCTGCCACAACGACTCCGGCAGCTTCCCGCGCCCGCTCCGCGTTGATCGGAACTCGTCGAACTCCTGCCCTAACTGTCGCACTGAATCTGGTACTGCCGACTTCTTCACCGCCATCGTCAGCCGCCCTTATCCGGCTGACTCACCCTACCAACCTTGCACACCCCATTTCATGCAGCCTTGCCGAAAGGACACGACCTTCGTTGTCGCCTGTAAGAAATGCCGCCGGGACGTCCCGACCGGCGCCGGCGAATTTCCGTTCCAGTCAATTGTCGTCGAGTGCCCGCTGTGCGGCGAGAAACGCCGTTACCTGCCATCGGAAGTATTCCTCGGACGAGTGGATCAGCTGGTCAATCGGCAAAAGCGCGCGGGGGCAATCTGATGTTCGACCCCGACGCACACCTGCCACGAATCAATCGCGGAATGGTCTATCTGGGAGCCTGTTTGATTGCCGGAATCCGGCTTGCGCGGGAGCGACAGGTGAATGTGCGGGTCGTTCCCACGCGACAGGCGATCGAAGAATCAGTGGATCTAGCACATGAGATTTTCAATTGCGTGTTCCGCAAAGTGCCGGACCAAGCGAAAAAGCATCATTGACGGCGTGCCGCCGGAAAACATGTCCGGTGCCGGTTTGTCGGTACTAAGCGACGCCCAAAGAAGGACTCCTTCTCTCCAGGTTTCTCGCTGGCTCCGCCTTGAAGATCCACAAGGTAACTCACATGTAGTAGCGAAAAGACGACAGTGGCGACACAGAGTCGTCTTCTCCATACTCGGCCATGATGCCTCCTATCTTTCTCGAGAAAGCCAGAGTAACCGGCTGTCCGCCCGACATGCTTGCAGTATTCCAGTTCATGCGTGCGAGCCCAAGAATGTCCTTTGCCACACGCTCGAAATCAACGGCTCGGTCGCTCCGAATCTCAATAGGTGCAGGTATATGTGGCCCTGGATAGGTCCCAAACGAAGGCATGTAGCCCGTTGTAAAGAGATACGACTTAGCGTTGTTGATTATGCACAGCGTACCTCGATTTGGAGGGTACGAGCCAAAGCGCAACAGACGGAATTGAGTCGGCATCAGGTTGATGAGTTCGATAACTGGGACTGACGATAAAGCATGTCGAAACCCCTCGCGCTCAGACTCACTAAACGCAGATGTCTTATGGAAGACCATGCGGACGGGGTCACCGCCGGTGCGATCTCGATATTCTTCGAGCACATTGGTGGCGAGCGCGGCGGCTTGAGCGTCCGTCAAATGGACATTCCGTCCCTGATCTTCGCTCCAATCCACATTTCCTCCACGAAGGGCAAACCCTTCCCCTTTGCTGGAGAACGCCTGGGCGATACTCGATTGAACGAGATGTCTCTGGGTGGTTTTCAGGTGGTGAAAACTGATTCCGACAAAGCAGCTCTCTGGACCATCGAGATTGAGGCGCCAAGGTATGCCTCCGGCCTTGTAGTAGAGAGCAACCGAGCTGTTCCACGCTCTGATGTTGGGAGCTTGGTTTGACTCGTGGTCTTCGACAAGGTCCCGAGTCGCGATCTGAACGGGCATCCGATAGCGCATCGCGCGAGCTTTCAAAGCACGGCGAAAATCACGCTGAAGAAGGTCCTCAGGCTGTTCTTCGATAGCTTCGCTCTCAAACGAAAACGACATCTGGGTGTCTTTCTGCTTCCTTTTGAGTTGAGCGACTGCTGCCTTTTCTTCCTTCGTCAGTGATGAGTTCAGCGACCAGCAACGTACGATGAGTTCCGCTGGGAGACAGCAAAGAATGACGTCGGGCTTCTTCGTCTCCATCGAAGCGAGGTGACGTACGCCTTCTGAATACAGGTCCAGAACACTCTCGAACCGAACTTTTGCATCACCTTCGCGTAGCGCTGCAGCCAAGTCTCCCGACTCTCCACCAAGGCTGCGCACAAATCGCGCGTCCGTAACCATTTTGGCTCGGAACACCTCGTCAAAGCCGGGGTATGCGGGATACTGCGTTATGTCCGCTGCCCCAGGAATGAAGTCCGCACAGCGGTTGAGCCATTTCTGCGTTGCCTCGATCATCTGATCCGGGCCAACGAGTCCAACCGTGATCATCTCGTTTCTTCCGGCGCCGAATCGTAGATCAAAAGGGCCTGCTTCGCGAAGTCCTTGGCGCACATCGGAAAATTCACCTGGGCCGCCAAACTCCAGTAGCGGTTCATCCATTTGACAAAGATCAATTTGTATCGGCATGATCCTCCTCTTCTGCTTCTATGCGGGAGGTCTCAGCGAGCTCTGCAATTTCGTTGATGAGATCGTCGTCGATCTCACCTTCTGTGGGTTCGATATCCTGTTCTTCAACGAAAGCGGAGTCGGTAATAGCGACCGACGGAAACTTCGCCATCAAGGTAACGTGCGCTTCTGGTTCGAGGGGGAATCGGGACAATGAGCGCGTTTCGCCTGGCAGAAGGTCAGAGACGGGCGGTTCAGGCGTGAGATCAAAAGACCCAACTTCTCCCTTTGCGACGACCCAAAGCCAAAATGAAATGTCGTTGAGGACCGCGTTGTTATAGTCTCTCGACGCGCGCTTCGTTGAAAGCGCATTCACTCGCTCCGAGGCAAGTAAGCCTTTCAACCCATTGAAGGTAAAAACATAACCGGGCTCGATGATTAGGGCCCAAGTGTCGCCAAACTGTTCAAACCGATAGCTGAACGCTTGATGTTCCCAATACTGGACTTTCTCAGTTCGAGGAGAGATTCGTGCTTTCACCACGGTCCGCGTCGCTCTTCGTAAGCGCGCTTGGTACGTGATCACGCGTGGGCCATCTTCTTCTTTTGGAAAGTAGGCTCGCTTCCGCTTCTTATCTACGAAGAGACCCCGCTGGTACAAATGAGCTTCAAGAGTCATGTTCAGAAGTTGGACAAGTCGTCGAGAACCATCTGGCGTCGAAGAGAACTCGGCACTCGTCAACGTCTCGCAGTCGCCACCATCGAGCAAACGAGACAGTGGATTGTTCCGAGCCTCAAGATCATAGAAGCTGAAGAACCGGCCATCGTGGAAAAGGAATGGGGGGATCCAATCATCGCCGGCCTCCTCCCAAATTTCGCTGAGGCGGGACACAGTCGTACCGGCGTGGTGCAGATAGGCAGGGATCTTTACTACCTCAATAATGTTCGCCGCATAGCGGCTGGTCGTCGGTATGAGCGGAGATGCTGTCCCGGTCGACTGATCGACGGCCTCTGGTCTTGAGAAGATTTCGATGTCGAATGCGGTGTTATTTTCGTCCGGCCCGAATCGGACGTCGCCACCGTTGTTCCTAACGTCTCGCAAGACATCCGATAGGCCCGAGCCCCTCTTATCCATCTCCCCACTGCCATAGAAAAGATCGGCCAATACTGGGTTCCGATAGCCTTTTATCCCTCGGCGACCGCGCCGGATTTCAGATTCAATGGAGCCCTGCTCAACCCGGTGCTGGACCTCCTCGACCAATCCGCCAGGATTCGATATTTTGATGCTCGAAGGAGTCACCATGATTTCGATGTGCCCGGGCACCCGATAGTCACGATGCACTAAGGCATTCACGATGACTTCCTTTAGAGCGAGTGGCGGATATGGGATGACAGTCTCAGACACTTCACCTTTCAGCCGGAAAGGCCGATTGAAAGCTCCCAAGAATTGCGTAATTTGTTCAAATTGCTCCCAGAGATTTCCTAGAATAGTCCCTTCGAACCCGTCACCATCGCTTTCGTGAGTTCCACTTTCAATGGGCTGACGTACTCTCGTGAGCCATTCGGGGTTGCCCGCTGCTCTGATCTTCGTTACCGCTGATGTGATATATCGCTCAGGCTGCTTTCCAAAGAGTAGGACGCCGGCATTCGTGAGCGATTGTGTGGGCGGGTTGGTCTCTCGCGCGGCGAGATTGAGATTGAAGAGCTGTTCAGAGATCCAATATCGATCGACTTGGGATGGAACGCTTAGCTTCAACGCCTCGGCATATTGCAGGATGCGGGTGTGCAGGATCGACCAATCCAGCTCTTTGACAGCCACGCCTGCAACCGACATATCGAATGTTGGTGACTGGCGATGGGAATTTGTCGAGTCAGGCGCGGAAAATGTGAGTTCGGCGTCGAGATTCAATGCCCAAAGATCACGGGCAAACAACTCATCGAAGCCCTCGATATCCACTATGCTGAAATTCTCGCCAATCGTCTTCGCTAGTTCCTCGACCATTCCAGGGAGTTCTTGAGTCGATTCACTGGAACGTCGACACCAAAAAATGCCATGGCGATAGAAGTGACAGCTCTCCGCATTCTCGATCAATAGATGACGCATAACGGAAGGCTCGGCGCCACGATACCCAACAACAATGAGCGGTCGATCTCTAAGAAGCGGCAACAGTATGCCAATCAGCTCCTGATCGAGCCGCTGCACCTCGTCGATGAGATTCTTATCAGTGTAATGATCGACTGATCCATGTAGATACACGAGCTGCGGATACTGCGGATCTGTGGTGAACTTGGTGTAGTCCGAATTCGTCTGGATAGCATTGATGAAATGTGGACGTCCCTTCTGGGCGCGCATATCCATTAGAAGCGAATCGAAATTCGTGGTGAGAACCGTATGAACAAGCTGCAGATGCAGAAACTCCGCAAGCTTGTCGTATCCAGGGCTGGGCTCAATTCCAGGCGATAGCAGCTTGCGGAAGAACTCTGCGCGAGCATGACGGGGTTGAAGCAGGTGCTGGACAACCGCTGGATAGTTGTCGACAAGCGGTGCGTCTTGGTCAAACCACGGTTGCTCCTGGAGCCAAGGCAACCAATCACTTCGCTGTAGTCTGGGATCCTCTTCGGACCGACCGTGCTGATGCGCATATGCCCAGCGGGCGGCTCTCTCTACTACGCCTGCTGCCCCGGGAATTCCAGAACGTATCGATGCACCAGCTCCCAGAAGAAGTACTGGTTTCGGTCGCGACTTCAAAAGCGAATAAAGCCTTCCAATGGTTCCGACCTGCATTGCTTGCTCCACAAGAGAACCTAGCCCTGGGGCTGAGCGCTCGCACTGATTACATGGTATCGGCCTTGGGAGCATCGGAAAGCGAATGAATGCCGTGTCTTGCGGAGCGCTGGGCAATTCCGATGAGGTGCGGAATCAAGATAGTTAACCAGGCAGCACCCGTTCTAATCCGCCGTTGTGCTGCCAACCTCAAGAGCCTCCTTCTTCTATTGCCACCCAGAAAAAAGGATCTCAATTCCAATGAAACCTTCAGAGCTCCACGAGGCGCTACATGCGCTGATCGGTGAACGTGTGCCCCTGCACGTCTGGGGCGCATGCGGCGTCGGCAAGTCACAAATTGTCGCCCAGGTCGCCGCGGACCGCAAATGCGACTTTCTCGATATTCGAGCGGTGCAACTGGATCCCGTCGATCTGCGCGGTCTCCCCCGAATTTCAGCAGACCGCGCGGAATGGGTGCCGCCGAAATTCCTGCCGCTCGATGGCGAGGGCATTCTGTTCCTCGACGAGCTAACTGCGGCGCCGCAGATGACCCAGGCCGGCTGCTACCAGCTGGTCCTCGACCGGAAGCTCGGCGAGTATCGGCTTCCGGATGGCTGGGTGGTAATCGCGGCCGGTAATCCGGCATCGGAGCGAGGTGTCCACTTCTCGATGCCGCGACCGCTGCGGAATCGTTTCGTCCATCTCGACCTTGAACCCGACTTCCTGGATTGGTGCAAGTGGGCCGTGAAGGCGGGAATTCGTCCCGAGATCATCGCCTTCCTGCGCTTCAAGCCGGCACTCCTCCACGATCCCGATGCGGCATCCGACGTGAACGCGTGGCCGACGCCGCGCTCCTGGGAGATGGCGTCGAACGTACTGACCGGCTTTGCCCGCCGCCAGCAGAGCGGCTTCTTTGCTGGCACGACGGAGATCGAGGCGCAGCTGCTGGAGGGAACGATCGGCGAGGCGGCGACCACGGAGCTGGTCGCCTTCCTGCGCCTCTTCCGGCAACTGCCGTCGATCGACGAAATCCTGCTCAATCCCGATGCGGCGCCTCTCCCCGAGGAGCCGTCGGCGCGGATTGCAATTGCCACGGCTCTCGGCCGCGCGCTGACCGACCATTCGATTCCCAAGGGAATCCGGTACCTCGACCGGATGCCGACCGAGATGCGGGTGCTCGCCATGCGCGACGCCGCCGCCCGCGATCGGGCCATCACCCATACGACGGAGTTCATCCGCTTCGGCGTGGAACATGCGGAGGTCCTGCAATGATTACCGAACGCGCCATGCTGGCCGCCGTCCATATCAGTATCTGGACTGCGATCAAACACGACCGGAAGGTCAGCCGGGAGGTTGCCGAGCAGCACGGAGCCTATGCCGGCGCCGGCCGTTACAACAAGCAACTGCTCCGGGAAGCGGAGCGACTGGAATCGCTGCGAACTCTATCCGGGCAGATTCGTCAGTACTTCTACAAAATCACGCTGCCCTGGTCCGACGAGGGTTATCGCCTGTTGCCAGCCCACTTCTACTTCGAACTGACCACGAAGATGCGGGAGTTCGAGCAGGCCTTCGCGCAGCAGGTGGAGGAGTTCTTGGCCGTCTATCCCAGCTACATCGAGCAGGTCCGGCCGGAGCTCAACGGACTCTTCCGGGAAGAAGATTACCCGTCGACGGACAAGCTGCGGAACAAGTTCGGGGTCAAACTCGAAGTCCTTCCCATCCCGAGCGGCAACGATTTCCGGGTGACGCTCTCTGAGGAAGAACAGGCGCGGGTGGCGCAGGAGATCGATGAGAATGTTCGGCAGTCGCTGCAGAAAGGGACTGAGGACTTGTGGACGCGGCTGAAGGGCGTCGTTGTTCACATGGTCGAGCGCCTCAATGAACCCGAGTCGCGCTTCCATGCTTCGCTGGTGACCAATATCTGCGAACTCGTCGAGTTGCTGCCTCGCCTCAACGTGAATCAGGATGAGGAACTCAACCGCTTTGCCGGGGAAATCCGGGATCGCCTCTGCGGGTTCACCGCTCGGGATCTCAAGAAGAACGAGATCCTCCGCGCGGCGACGGCGGACGATGCCGCGCAGATTCTCACGGAGATGGATGCGGTACTGCGCGGACGCGAGGAGAAATCGGTGATTGATTGTCCAGAGAATGCCGTCAGAGCCGACGATATCTTCGCGCACATGGTCGCTTACATGGAGGCTCCAGCTTCATGACCACCGTGTGTGACTTGGCGCATAAGGTGGCTGCATTGTGAATGCATAGTATGGCAGTGCCCTCTGTCTACCCCCTTTGTAATAGCTGCGGCCCTATTACTCTGCAATACCGAGTTGAACCATGAGATGGCAGCAAGTGTGAATTGTGGGCATACAGTGATAGTGGGAAGCTGCAAGCGAGACGAGTTTGGAGGGCCTCCCGTTATCTCCAGTGGCAATATCCAGTTGCGCTGCCCCACACCTTCAACTCTCGGATCGCTACCGGATACGTCCACCGGGCTACTCGTTCGAGGTTCAACACCGTTCTCAAGCACCTACTCAGCAATATTGTCCTTCTTATCCTTGGGCCGCATTTCCTCGGCCATTGAAATGACCCCTTTGAACGTGTCAGTTGCTGGTCCTGACGCTCATGCACGTTCATGTGTTCGACTGCCGGTTCTTGAAATGAAGCCAGCTCTCGGCAACGATCCAGTTGATTGAAAAGCCAATCCAAAAAGCGATCCCGAAGAACTGATGAGGACCGAGGTGCGTCAACCTGCTGGTGGCAAAGAAGACACCCATGACCGGTCGAGTTGTTGCGATGCCGAGAAGAATGCAGATCGCTCTCGTTAGCCACCGCGTCTTCAGCAATGTCTGGCCGCGGACTCTATAAAGCCAGGCGCGGGCAAGCGAGAACAAAAATAGGCTGTCGTAGAAAAGGACGGCGCCGCGCTCGATCCACCCGCCAACAGCATATACGCTCATGGCATAGGCAGTTAGGCCGACAACCACTCCGAGTGGAAGCAGCCAGCGCTCAGGCCAGGTGAGAGATGAAAAGCGGCGGAAAATTGCAAACGGTGTCACTACCACGAAGGCGAGAGCCGGAACTATATGCGCCAGCGTGAGAGCCGCGTGGGAAGCGAATATCCGATCCAGTTCGACCATTTGGGGCGGCCCGGAGGATGATGGCATCGCAAGTGCGACAAGGCGCCGTATGACCGCAGCGACAGCGATAGCAGTGCACATCCAGAACCCAAACCGGAGCCATAGCGGCGTCGCGGTGCTGTCAGCCGAGAGCCAACTCCCGTCTTTGGCAGTGTTGTTCAATTCATTCACTCGACCTATCGGCAAAGCTCCTCAATGCCTCAATGGTCAGCGGCAGGTTGATGTACTGGCGCCGGGTTCGACGGAAGGAGGTTTCCTTTCTCGATGTGATAGACGATTCCCGCATACTCGGCAGCATGCGGATCGTGGGTCACCATCACAACGGTTTTGCCGAATTTCTTGCACAGTTGCGCGAGCAATGTAAGGATTTCGTTGGCAGATACCGCGTCAAGATTTCCGGTAGGTTCATCCGCGAGGATCAGATCGGGATCGGTCACGAACGCCCTGGCGATCGCGACCCGCTGTTGCTGGCCACCTGAAAGTTCGCTGGGCAGGTGTTGCAGGCGCCCTTCAAGCCCTACAACGCGAAGTGCCCTATCCGCGTGCTCGCGGCGTTTTGCCGGCGAGAGCGAGGTGAGGCGCAAAGGAAGCTCGACGTTTCCCAGTGCGGTCAGCACGGGGATGAGATTGAACGACTGAAAGACGAAGCCCACGTGCGTGTTCCTCCAGCGAGCGACCTCCCGTTCGCGAAGTTGATGAGGATTCATGCCGAGAACCCGCACTTCGCCGGAGGTCGGCTTATCCAGCGCCGCGACAAGGTGCAGAAGCGTGGACTTTCCCGAACCGGATGGCCCCATCAACGCCACGAAGGCGCCCTTCTCAATCGCGAGGTCTACATCTTTGAGTGCAGTAACGTGAAACTGGTTTTTGACGAACTCTTTGGTGAGTCCCTGGCTTTCGATGATCGTTTCAGTCATGGTTGATCTCCTTCGACTCGAACTTTTTCTCCGTCTCTCAGATTTGCGGGTGGGTTGAGAATCACATCTTCGCCACCCTGCAGGCCCTGGGAAATTTTGACGCCCATGGGGGTGGTGGAGGTGGTTTGCACGTGGCGGCGCACCACTCTTCCTTCAGCGACCACAAAGACGGTCTGGTCTTTGACTGCTGCTGCAGGAATCGTGATGACCGGATTGACGGACTGTTCCTGGCGCGAGTGCGTTCGATCGACGAAGGCGACCGTTGCATTCATGTCGGGCCGAAGATGATTGTCCGGTTGCAGGATCTGCACCTTCACCTGAACCGTCGCCTTTTGCCGGTTGGCGACCGGGGAAATTTCAACCAGCTTGCCATTGTATTTCCGATCGGGATATGCATCAGTGGTCACGATCGCCTTGCTGCCTATACGTATTTTCGAAAAATCGTTCTCAGAAATGTCGAGTTCGACCTGGAGGTCATTCAGATCGGCGAGGGTGACGACGTATCCCTTCGCTCCCTTGTCGCCGACAAAGCCGTTCGTGACAAACTCACCCACCTCTACAGCTCGCTCCAGAACGCGTCCGTCAATGGGAGATCGAATGACGGTGTTGTTTTCCTGGTCCTTGTCGTAGGCTAGGAGCCCATCGGCTTGCTCGACCTCGCCCTTCATGGCGTCGATCTCTTCTTGCCTCGGTCCTTTTTCGACCAGGTCATAAGCGTCTTTGAGCGAGTTCACCTTGGCCTGCAGATTCTTGTAGTTGTATTGCGCGGTGTCGAAGTCCTGCCGGGAGATGATCCCGTCGTGATAGAGCGCGTTGCTTCGCTCAAATGAGAGACGGCTGCTGGTCAGGTCGGCCTGCACTTGCAGGAGATTCGCCTGTGCCTGGGTGATTTCCTGAGGACGGGAGCCGTGCTTGAGTTCCAGAAGCTTGGCTTCGAGATTAGCGAGATTGCCTTTGGCCTGTTCGACCTGGGCTCGGTACTCGGTGTCTTCCAGACGAACGAGGACTTCTCCTTTTTTGACGGCGCTGCCTTCGTCCACACCGATCCATGACACCTTTCCACTCACCTTGGAAGCCACCTGGATTTCGTGGTGCGCGACGATATAGCCGGTGGCATTGAGAATAACGGGGGTGTCGCCTGTGATAGCGCTCTGCGCCGCCCTCACGCGGGTCACTTCGACGAGTGGCGCCGAATCGTGAAGTTCGTATGCGGTGATCACAGCGGCCGCTCCAATCGCAATAATCGCAGCCAGAATGCTCCACCGTGCTCCTGGACGCCTCTTCGGGTCCGGCTCCCGAGTTCGTTCAATGCGCAGACCTTCCAGCTCGGAATCGAGGTTAGGCTTCATGCAGCGCCCCCAGGATCTCTTTCTTTGCAGCATTCCGCGCAGGGAAAAATCCTCCTATCGCCCCGACAATTGCAGCAAAGATAACGCCGATGGCCATAGTGGAGAGGCCGACGCGGAAGTGGAAGGCAATTTCACTGAACGTGAAGAAGTTGCCGACGCCGGTTGTGACGCCATTCAACGGCAGGGTGATGAGACAACCCAGGAGGCCGGCGGCGATGGAAAGCAACAACGCCTCGATGAGGAAGCTCACCAGAATGCTCGCGCGCGAAAAGCCGAGCACGCGGAGCGTACCGATTTCCCGGCTTCGCCGCGAAACCGCGGCATACATGGTGTTCATGGCCGCGAAGCTGCTGCCGATGGCCATGATGATGGCGACGAGGATGCCGAGAAATTCCAGCGGCGCACCGGAGGATGTCTGACTGGCGTAATACGCGGGCTCCGAAAGAGCGGTCAGGTTCAATTGCCGGTCGGCGCCGATCGTCTTGATTAGCACGGGAACTTCTGCCGGGCCAATCGCGCGGACAAGGATCGAGCTCAGATTGTCTTCGCGGTTGTAGTCAGAGCTGACTTGGTTCAGGTCACCCCAGATCTCGCTGTTGAGCGCCGATTGCCCGCCATCCATGATCCCGACGACCAACCAATCGCCCTTGCCAAAGCGTAGATTCCGGCCCAACTGGGTATCCGGATAGCGCTGCGCAATAGACTTGCCGACGACGATCTCCCGATGCCCCGCTTGAAACCACCGTCCGCTCGCCAGGTGCACGTTTCGCATCGCAATGCCAACCGGGAGGAGCCCGCGCAGTGTGACGTTCATGCCTTTGGGGTCATCGAGGCTGGGGAGATTGATCACCTGGACCATTTCGAGCGACGCCGTCGACTCATTGGCGTTGTTCTTCGCGATCCCGCTCATGGTACGCAGCAATTCGTACGACTCACGAGAAACAGAACTTCCCAGCTCCGAGTTGCCTCCCTTGCGCAGCACGAGAATCTGAAGCGGGTTCCCGGTGTTCGCGAAGGTGGTCCGAAGTCCGTTCACGAGCGCCAACGACGAGACGAGGACAGCAACTGTTAGCGCGATTCCGGCCACCGTCATCAATGTGGTTGTCTTGCGGACGACGAGATTGCGAATGTTATATGTGAGAGGAATGTTCATGGTTCACCCCGTATGCCTCAGCGATTCGACGATCGGAGCACGCGCCGCAGAGAGCGCGGGAAAAAGGGCGCTGGCCGCCGAGACCGAGATGGCGACCAGCACCGTAAGAAGAGCGCTGAGCGGCGTCATCGAGAACGACCGCAAGGATTGCACAAACGCGGAGCCATGATGGGCGGCCTGCGCGATTCCCAGACTGAGAACAACGGCAATCGCGCAGCCCACAATACCGCCCACCAACCCGATAAAGACCGATTCGCTGAGGATCATAGTGAGTACTTCAGACGCCGAAAATCCGAGGGTCTTGAGGATCCCTACTTCCCGGATCCGCTCCCGGACCGACATGGAGATGGTGTTGGCAGAAACAAGCAGAATGGTGAACGTGACGGCGCCGCCGATGGCGAGCAGGAAGAGCTTCACGTTGCCCACGAACGACACGAAACTGAGCATGAAGGCATGCTCGCTCTCAGAGCGCGTGGGGGCCGGCGATTCTGCGAATGTTGCGTCGATTGCGGACGCCACGCTCGCAACATCATTCTGCGAGCTGGTTTCGACGTAATATTGCTGCACCATGTCGTGGCGAGGATCGGTCGCCGGAAGGCTGTCCTGCAGATAGGCACGGTTGAAATAAAGAACTTCGCTGTCGGCGGGATCATCGAAGATGCCCACAAGCGTTAGCTCCAGCGTCACGGGCGTCATCGTGCCGACTAAATTGATGCGCTCGCCGATCTTCCAGCCGAGCTTGTTCGCCAGCGCCCGCGACGCGACGCAAGCAGTCTTCTGCTGTTCGAAGGCGGCAATCTGATCCTGCGGCATTCGGAACTCGGGATACACATTGAAGAGATGATCGGGCTCAACTCCGAATTGCGCGAAGTTGTTCTTCGGGTCCCGCGCGTCCTTGTATGTGCCCCCAAACCATCGCAGGCTCGTCACATCCTTGACGCCGGGAATCTCCGCGATCTTTTTCTCGTAGGACAAGGGAAGGTCTTGCGTGAGGGAGACTTTGTGGTGAACCACGAGGCGAAGCGCCTGGCCGGGAGTTGCGGGAGCGGAGAGGAAGAGCGCGTGATAGAGCGCCATCAGGACCGCAAGCAGGCAGAACGAGAGGGCCACGCTCGCCATCGTCAGAAAGGCGCGGCGCTTGCTGCGCAAGGCGTTTTTCACGATGAATAGCAAATAGTCGCGCATCGGTTCATTCCCTCCCAAGGTGATTGACTTGTTTAGGCGCAGCTACGGAGCAACACCGCTATCCGCAGAGTGCACAGTTGTGCGGCTTCTCGTCAGTGCGACAGCGACCGACAGCATCCAGAAGAAGCCCAAATATCGGGTTATCGGAATGAAGAAGTTTGCCGGGTACGCGATGAGGCTCAACGAGGAGAGCTCTCCTGCCAAGGCAACGACCATTCCAAGAACAACAATCCAGCGCGGACTAAGCCGCATGAAGTAGCTTGTGACGGACACACCCGCGGCCAGCAGGCCGAATCCAACCGCGTAGACGACTCCTCCGAGCAGGAAGTCGAGAAAATCAATCGCCTTCACGACTGGCCCTGAGGCCGATACTTCAGGAACGGACAACATCCAGCCGACGGTGGCGGAAAGAAGCAATGCAATCGTGGCAATCAGGCCGCCGAGCAGAGCGATGTTCGTTCCTGCAGCGCGGACGCCCATGAAGTGCAACCGGCTGACGGTTGTGACTGCGAAAATCCCCAGGGGAATCGCGGAGCCAAACAGGAAGAAGCTGCTCATGCGAACGGCCGTTGGGCTCTGCGCAAAGAACGCGCGCAGGGCCTCAGCGGGCGCGAAAGGGGTTACGTAAGACGTCCCATGTCGGAGCGCCGCTGCTGCTGCAAGGCCGGCCGCGAAGAGCAGGATGGAAACCGCTGCGAGCGGGATCAAAGAGGGACCACGGAATCGAGAAGTATGTTTCATAACAAAATCATTTATACAAGAAACGAATTACATATGCAATAATTATTTTCAATATGACTCACGGCCAGAAGGGAATCGGACAACCGGCGTTCCTGCTTGCGCAGCTTGGAGCGCACGCCGCATCGCAATTTGCTGAAAGATTGGAGGTTTTCGAACTCACGCCCCCGGACGCTGGAATCCTGCGGATGCTGCGCATCGCAGCGGGCCTGAGCCAACAGGAACTTGCGGCGAGGCTGCGAATTCACCCCAGCCGCATGGTGGCGATCGTGGACAACCTCGAAAAACGGGGCCTCGTCGAGCGCAGAGCCAACCCGGATGACCGGCGCTTGTATTCCCTCTACCTCGCAAAGAATGGTGAGGGAGCCTTAGAGAACATCGGCAAGGTCGCGCGGGAGCACCAGGATTCTTTACTCGCAGCGCTGAGCAGCGAAGAGCGCGACCAGCTTGGCAATCTATTGCTGCGCATCGCCGATCAGCAGGGCCTCATCCGAGGAGTTCATCCGGGGTATCAACGTCTGGGAAGCCCGAAGCGCACCGCGGCCAACGATACTCAAGACGACGGCCGTCCCGCTGGGCAATCACGAGATCGCTGACACCTCGCTCGTCCCGCAGACCGTTTCCCTTGCCTCTCGAGGGTAGTCGCATTATTCGCTCTAGCGGAGCCAATAAGGTATACCAGCAATTTGGCAAGCGCTGATTCGATTCTCAGATAGCCCGTTAAACGCCCCAGTCCTTCATCCATTCCTCAAAGCGCTCCACGATCGGTCATGCCGGCTCTTCCGTCACTCCCGATGCGGGCCGGAGGATCTCTGGGAGCAGCGTCTCTCGAATCAGTGAAGAATCAGGGACAGTTGCACAGGGGCGGTTCCTTCTTGCCACGGCCACTTTATGAATACAGGGACGCCAATTTATGCTTCCAATCACACACCAGATCCCAAGCGAGGTCCGCATTCAGAAGGCGCGGACCACGCTGCTTCTCGATCATCCCTTCTTCGGCACTCTGCTCTTCAGGCTCGGCGGCAAGGCGTCACGGTCGGTCGCGACAATGGCAACCGATGGAGTGTCGCTCTTCTATAACCCCGAATTCGTAGACACACTGAATGCGGGAGAACTGGCCGGCGTTCTTGCTCACGAGGTCATGCATCCGGCCCTGCAGCACCACACACGCCGCGGCGATCGGAGTCCGGTGCGGTGGAATATGGCGTGTGACTATGCAATCAATCCCATTCTGCTTGATGCCGGTCTGACATTGCCCAAAGACGTGCTTATCGACAACCGGTTCCGCGGGATGAGCGCGGAGCGGATCTACAACCTGATCGAGGAGGACGAAAAGGAGCAGGGATCCACCGGCCAGTCTGAGAGCCAGACAGAAAATGGTTCAGGCGGATCGGAGGATGGTTCTCTTCAAAACGATCCTTGTGGCGACGAACCCTCCGCTCCATCGACTCCGGGCGGCGTAGGGCAGGTACTCGATGCGCCGGCGCCGGAAGAAGAAGACGGTCCCTCGATCGCAGAGCAAGCTCGCGAATGGCAGATCGCCGTCGAACAGGCTGAGACGGTCGCGAAGGTCGCCGGCAAACTTCCGGGAGGCACAGTCCGCGCTCTCGAAGCCGCCCAGGCTGCGAAAGTGGACTGGCGCGAGCTGCTGCGCCGGGCCTGGTCCGATACGATCCCGTCCGACTACGCCTGGACGCGTCCCAACCGGCGTCATATCTGGTCCGGATTATATCTGCCAGGGATCACATCGGAAGGGGTGGGAGAGATCACGATTGCCGTTGACTGCTCCGGGTCGGTTAGTCCCCGGCAGTTGGGCCTGTTCGAAGCGGAGATTCGGTCGATCCTGGCTGGACAGCGTCCGCGGCTTGTCCATGTGCTGTACTTTGATGCGGCCGTCCAAAAAGTGGAGACCTACCAAGCCGGGCAGCCGGTTTCGCTCTGTCCAGTTGGTGGAGGCGGAACGGATTTCCGACCATGCTTCGAATGGCTTGAGGAAAATGGCATCGTGCCGCAGTCGTTGGTGTTTCTTACCGATCTTTGCGGCACGTTTCCAAGTGATGCACCGCCGTTTCCGGTGCTTTGGGCATCAACTGAGGCTCGAAGAGCGCCATTTGGGCAGGTGGTTTGGATGGAGGCAGCCTGAAGCTTCAGACCGTTCGGAGCCATTGTCGCTCGTCCCTACATGCGGCATCGTCTGCTCGATTCTTGTGCGCAATCTCTTCCGCGCGGCAATCGGTTCGGGCGCACTTGTCGCGAACGCGACTCTCAAATTTCGACGGCTGGCGCCCGCCGATCAGCAGTTTTGGAGACACCTCTAGTTGGAGCCCATTCGAGATGCGACCATCTTCCATTGCCCACCGTCGAAAAACAACAGCCCGAACGCGTGCATCGTGGAGCCGCTGGCGATGGACGACCCTCCAGCGATCGTGGTTCCGGCTTGCTGGTAGACCGTTACCGTGGTCGCTCCGGTCAGGGTGGTAAAGGCGGAATCGGAGGGAAGAGTCAGCGCGAAGCTTGTGGCTGCGCCGCTCGTGATCGTGGTCGCAACCGTCCCGCTCAATCCCTGTGGTTCCAGTTCAAGGTTCGAGGCCGTCATTGTGCCCGCCATTGAACTGCCGCCCATCATTCCTCCACCGCCGCTCATCATGCCGCCAGAGCTGATGGGCATCACGCTCTGGCCCACGTAAACGTGGCTGGCGTCGAAGACCGGTGTAAAGGGCAGTCCGGACATGTCCATGTTGTCTTCGTCGATCTGATAGGTTGTGCTCCCGTTCAAATCTATCGTGACGCCCGCAGCAAAATAGGATGACATCATCCCGGTGCCGGCCCCGTTCTGCATGACCATGGTGAGCGAGGTAGGCGGCTGACCCGTCACCGCGGTGATGATGCCTCCGCCCATAGCTCCGCCGGAGCCCATCATCAACTGCACTTTGGTTGCAAGCATCGAACCGTCAGCCTGCATCGTGGCGTCCACGATTGCCAGCATGCCGCCCGACATCGAGCTCATGCTGGTGCCGTCGAACACGGTTGAGGAGTTGGTTGCAAAGGTAAAGTTCTGTGCCGCCTGCATCGAAGTCATCGTGAACGAACTGCCAGAGACGCTCGAAACCGTGCCCATCATCTGCTGAATCCCGCCATTGGTGGGATCGAGAGCGTTCCCCGAGCCCTGCATCCCGGAACTGACGTGAAAGGTGGGATTCATGCTGAGGCTGCCACCGGAGCCAGCGGTCACGGAACTGGCGAGATTGAGATCGAAGCCCATCGCCATCGGCGTGGACCCGATTGTAATGGGGCTGCTGAAGGTCACATTTGCATTGATCGGGCCGGGGATCGTCGCCTGAACAGGAGCCTTCGTGGTCGGGTCCATATACATCACGGTCGCGGAACCGATCGTGATGGATGCGCCTGTGTACGTGCCTTGAGGCGCGGACACCATCGCCAACGGCTGCATCGAGCCCATCAGGTGCATCATTTCCATCGGCGTCGAGGAAGAAACGACGGTGGCCGAGCCATTGCTTCCGGTAAGCGACATGGAAGTGATGTTCATGGAAAAAGCAAGCATCCAGTCGGCGGGCGAATCGCCCATATTCACCTGGACAGGCGTCTTGGCCGCGGGAGTGGGATTCGATCCAGTCCCTGAGGTGGAACTGCTCCCCCCTCCGCCGCATGCCGTCAACAAGGATGCGAGAAAGAGGGCGAGACAGGCAATTGCTGCGGTGGTTGTTAATCTGTGCTGGGCAGTCTTCTGCATAGAGGGGGAGTGGTGGTGATTCATCTCTGTTCTCCTGAGGAAGAAACGGCACGCGGTTGCGGAACACTCACTGTCCTATCACTCAACAGCACCCTGTCATGCCTGCTTGTGTCTTTCATTGGACAATGCCGTTTTCTCGGTTGTATGTGACTTAGATCACGTGTTGAGCGCGAATCCCGGCTCTCTCCGGATGCGTCAAGAAAGACGGAGATAGGGCGTACCTCCCATCTCCAGCTGGGGTACAGCCTTCGTCCGGATTCGGACGCTTCCGGGACAATGACCGCATTACGGGTTCGTAACAAAGACATTAGCGCGCAACCTCCCGCACGGAGCGAAGCTGCAGATTCCCGGTCGCACCATCCAGAAAGCCAATGGCAGCGACGCTTTGTCCAGCCAACGCCTCGCCCTCATGCTGGTCTGCCAGCGTGAAGATGCGGGATCTCGTACTAAGCACATATTTGGCTCCACGTGTCCTGACGCAGGAGCGCACGCAATCGGGCGCCGGCAGCGCTTCGTGGTGGGAGAAGCCGCAGGTTGAGTCCGTAATCACTCCTTCGAGGTTCAAAAGACCGCTGTTTGCAGGGTGCAGCCAGCGCCCTGAAAACCAGAACCCGGCGAGGGCAACGAGCGCCAGCCCTCCGAGTCCTGCAAAGGTCCGGGCCTGGCGAGGCGCAAGGGGAAGCCTGAAAGATTTGCTACTCCAGGAGCGTACTTCACTGGAAGCCTGAGCGGCCTCGACCACCCGAATCTGGCTGAGATCCATGTCTTGCTGCGGCAAGAGGGGAAGAAGCACATGCTTGACGAGTTCGAGTTCCTCGTTGTCTTTCACCCGCCCGCGCAGAACGGAGTTGCCGTTCTGAACCTCCACATCAAGATCCAGATGAGCGGTCTCGGGGCACATAGCAAGTCCGGCCCTGATCGAGGTTGCCAGAACGAAATCCGTGACAGAGGTTCGATTGTCTGCACTAGAACTCCTTGTCTCGCGAATCATCGCGCAAGTAGCTGCCAACGCCGCGTCGAGTCCCATCTCGGACGGATTGACTGCGAGGTCGTATCCAAGAGGTAATCCCGCTCTGCTGTTGAAGAGATACATACACCAGCGGCGGCGTGCGCGGTCGTGTTCATTCAGGAATACTCTGGCCTCTGCGCCGTAGAGCTTTAAGTCTTCTTCGAGAGCGGCTCTCCGGCACCGGTATGGCGCTACGACGGCAATTCTGCGGACTTCCCCTGCCACAAGGTTCAGAAGATCGGCCGCGACACCATGACAGACCACCGGCCCATCCTTGATAAGCTCGCCGAGCGTTGCCTGAAGAAGCAGGATCTCTGCCCGCCGCTCACGCTCATGCAGACGGCGTCCTTCAAGTGCCGCCAGCAACTGCATTCGGTCGCCACCGCGAGCCACCGCCCGCTCGATCAGCACTGCGGAGTCTACGCATTGCCATCCGAGCCTGGCGGCAAGAGATCTGGCAAACTCTTCTCCGCCACAAAGAGGCTCTGCCGAAACGGCAACAATGCGTACCGGCTGTTCTCTCCTATCGAGCGAGTTACCTGCCTCCTCCTTCGGAGTTGTGCCTATACATCGGCGCTTCGCTCTGGCCGCTCGAGCCATCGCCGGCCGGGCTCTCCACTGTTCCATTTCCCGCTCATTCCACCAGTTGGCCGGAAAGAATGAGGACTGAATATGCTTTGCTGGCTTCATCGAGGTTCCCCCTTTGGATGACAGAATTTTCGCGTGCCGCAGGCGTACATCTCCTGTAGAGCAAACGCCGTACCATACGAACATTGAGGTAAGGCTAGGAAAATGGCCCCATCCCACAAGAAGCGTCGTGGCTCTCTGCCGCATTTCAGGCACAATGTGGCGTATATAAGGCACTAGTGAACCTGCTCCGATCGAGGAGGGCCGAATGCTGTCGGCCCTCCTCCGTAAGGCAGCGGCTATGTTGACGATCGTTTTTCTCCGGCTGTCGTCACCTCACCGGCTCTTCAGGGTAACCAGATATGAGACCAGGCTGTCGATTTCGGCTTGGGAAGCTGTTGTAGCTGGCATCGCACTGCCAGCTACAGGAGAGAGAATCTGCTTCTTCAACTCGCTGGCCGTCCTTCGGCTTCCGATCCCGTCCAGCGGAAAACTGGTGTTTCCCGCACCGGCAATCGAGTGACAGGCCGAGCAGCTGAGTTTGTCGAACAGATCCCGGCCCGAAGGCACGCCGTCTGCACCACCCGCGCCATTCTGTTCGCCGGGTTTGTGCGTATCGTAATAAGCCAGAAACCTTACAATTTCGCCGGCCTCGCGGTCATCGATGTGCGAACTGGCCATGTCTTGCATACGGCGGACTTCCTGCGTCCAGCCCGCCTCGGAACGCGACACGTTCAGGCTTGGAGAAAGCGCATGGCATTCTGAGCATTTTCCTGCAAACACGCGGAAGCCATTCTGGATGTTGGGAGGATAGGTACTGACGTTGAGAGTTGATTTTGCTGTGCCGTGATGCCATGGCGGAGCTGCCTGCGCGGCAAAGACCGACACGACAGCCAATGCCGCAAGAGCTAAACTCGATAAGAACCAATGTTGCTTCATTGCCGATTCCTCGTCTTTGCCGTTAGAAGTTGAACTGAATATCCGCCTCATAGGTTCGATTGGCGCTGGAGTTGAACGCTACCGGGTCGATGCCATGGGAGTTTCCAACGGCCAGACGGCCCACGATGTTCCCCTCGGAAGTGAATGCTTTTTCCACGCCCGTCTGCCACTGCTCCAGATTGGTGGGGTGAATGCCGCTGGTCACATCCTGACGCAGCCGGTCGTATCGTCCCGCCAAGGCAAAGCCACGCTGGACGTAGTAATCGATCTCGGCAAAGTATCCGTTGGAAAGATAGCTGCCGGGAGCCCCCGTGGCCGGATTCTCCCAATCGTCGTTGCCATGCAGGTAGCCGCCAAGGACGTCAACTTTGTCCCTGCCGATCATGTAGTTGGCGAACGCTCCTTCGCGACGGATGCGGCCGTAGTAGCTGAATTGGTTGGCGAGGCCGGAGTTCTGAATCTGGTTCTTCTGGCCCTGATAGGTGACGAAACTGACGCCGCTTTCCGGCGCATACCACCAGTCGGCATCCAGCCACACATCTTTGCTGTTCTTGGTGGAGTCGCTGGTCAGAATCTCGCTGCCGTCGGCGTGATCGCCGTTCGTCACTTTGAGGTTGACCCCGAAGATGTCTCGGTATTTCGACGAGGCCCACGTGTAGCCGGCTTCGGCGGCGATCGGGGATTGGTCGAGCACAAAGTTGGTTGGTCCCTGGTTCTCGAAAATCAGCGGTGCAGTGGGAAGCAGGCTGTAGACCTCGGCGGCCCGTGTTCCTTCTGTCACCTGGAGGTGCTCCCGTCCCACGGTGGCATACCAGCTGCTTTTTGCATTGCCACCGACATACCCTATGTGGGCGTTGGGCATATTCGGATTGGTCTGCCCATTGGTGACGATGTCGAATTCGGAGTAGTAGAAGAACTGGGTGTTTGGAATCCAGCCTCCAAAATAGGCGTTCCACGCTCCGACCTGGATAGCTGAAGTCGATGAGGGCGCCTGCCCCTGAGCCGTCGACCGCTGCGCCGAAAAGTTGAAATCCGAAACTGCCATGGAGGCGTTATTGGTGAGCCTCCATTCGGGCTCTTTCCGCACCAGATCGATGATCCGCTCGATCTCACTGTTGGGATCGAGGGACGCGGGAAGATGGTGCCCTAGCCGCTGGAACATATACCCCTGCTCATTCAGCACCGGCGGAATGGTGTGGCAGGCATAGCACTTCAAGTGATATCTCCGCGCGTACTGCGGCACGGCGAGAGCGTTACGCGGCGCAGCAGCCAGGAGCAGCCACACGACTGCCCCAAAAACGATGCCAAGATGCCTTCTGAATCTCATAACCTGATCCTTTTCTGTCCGAACGTGGTCTGATGAATGCCGGCCGCTGCGTCCACGGGCAAAGCCGGTCAACGCCATCGGCAGCATCCGTTTCTTATCTGGAACTGGCAGAGAAAACCCGCGGAGCCGCTTCGGCTTTCCCGCACGCCAGATGCAGGATCAGCACGGTTCCGTGTGGCCCGGGAATACTCTCGTGGACAGAAACTCAGATGAGGAAGGTACAGAGAACGGTCTGCAGCTGTCGGGTACAGCTTCGGCCTAGCCGAGGCGAACCGCGCGTCGCGCTCCGGAAAGACGGAAGGATGGCTTCGGCCGGGATCATGTGCCCAACTACGGGGTCCAGCGAGTTCTGTGGCCCGGTAACAAGAATGGCTGATGTCATGGGCCGCGGAGAACGAGTGCAGCAGGCAGTGCGGGCAACGGCTCTGTTGGAGCGGCTGCCAGCTGGGGTGACCATTGCCCGCAGCATCATCGGGCAATGGGGGCCGCAGCAAGCCATGGATTGTGCAGGCTGCCCGCAGGGAGTCGCGGGCAGCGCGGGTGCAATGGCAATGATCGCGATCACCAGGCTGGCAACGAATTTGACAAGGCACCTCATGTTAATCTGCCATCCTCTTCGAGACGCTCATCCATGGTCAGTGACAACAATCACACGTCGATTGGCGTGAGATCATCTCGCGCACTGCCTTACATGGGCATGTTGGCTGGCATCTCTGGCTTGATCTCCTGGACGGCTTCGACCTTCACGGTGTCTCTAGCGACTGCGCCCTCAATGCGCACGCGCTTGCCGGCAAAGGGAGTCACTGCCTGCAGCTTCCCAGTCAGGTCGTAGATCTTGTCCTTTGTGACAAGCACGTAGTGGGAGTTGTTCCGGATACATTCTTTGACACACTGTGCGGGTGTCTTGCCGGTTGCCATGTGCCTTCTGCCGCACATGGAGTCGCTAATCACTCCTTCGAGAGGTTGCGATGCGTATACGCGCGAAACTGCTGGGAATATTGCGATGGCGAGGGCAGCGAGAGCGAGCATGAGATTCTTCTTCACTTGATTCTCCTTGAGGTTGGTGTTGTGCCATGGGGCTCGGCGGTTGATGGAAAAGGTGCATACTTGGAAGTCCTTTGGGGTTTTCACTGCTGAGCCAGTTTCGTGACCGTCTGTGCGATGTCGCGCGCCATGACGGTGAGAGTTCGCTGGGTTTGCCGGTGTGGAATCTCGACAAGATTGCAGCTGTTCGCGTGGTCCGTAGCTTTGGAGGGCTCGAAATCCATGGAACTACGGCAGCGGCCGCACATAACCGCGTCATCCTGCACACGGTTCGAGCGCCGTTCGCGGTAGCAGAACCGGCAGGCTGCGACTGCGACATGGACATCCTGGCTCTGTGTTCGCTCGACGACGAACCGCACGGTGTGCCCGGAAACTGTCGTTTCGAACAGGTGCGGCCTATTCATTTGCAGCTTGGCAACACTGAGATGAAGGTCCTGATCTGCAGCAAGCTTTCGCGGATGCTCGGACCAGAACACTTTCACGATCACAAGGGCCGTCAGGAGAAGAGGCACCGCTAGAACCGCCAGCACGGGCCACAAGACATGCCACTGTTCGCGCAGAGAACTTCCTGCGGCTTTGGTCCTGATTCGATGATGACTCATCCGATTCGCCTCCTTTTTCAGGCGCGCTCACAGAACTCGAACTCTTCATTCAGCACTGGTGCCATTCATCAGGTCTTTCGCATCGCTTCGATTGCTGCTTACTGCAATGGCAAAGACCGCTCCGGCACTCTGCTCCCATGGCATTGCGCCCTGCGGCGCTGCCGGCGGACTCTTCAATCTCGTGACTGCGGAAAGCACTGCTGGGACGTACTGTCTTGTTTCAAAGGGTAGGAGTCTCAGTGAACTGAGTACGTTAAAGTCATTGCTTCGACTACGATCGATGGCGCGCTGAAGATTCTGCTCGCCGGTGTTGTACGCCGCAAGCGCCAGCGGCCAGGAGCCAAACTCGGAGTGAAGATCACGAAGATAGCGTGCCGCAGCGAGCGTGGATTTTTCAATATCGAGACGGTCGTCCTCGCTCGCATCCACGGTCAATCCGTATCGGCGGGCGGTATTCGGCATGAGCTGCCAAATCCCGCGAGCACCTTTGGGAGAAAGCGCCATGGGATCTCCGCCGCTTTCGACAAGAACCACCGCGGCCAATTCCTCCGGGATTCCAACTTCGCGCAGGATCGGATCGATCACCGGTTGCAAGAAAGTTATTCGAGACGGCACAGTCTTCGCTGACGAAGAACGCCGCCAGGCGTCATCGTGGCGGACGGTAACGTCTGCGCGGCTGGAATTGGACCCTGAATCCCTAACAGAGTCCTCCTGTGCAGCGGAAGCAAGAACTCCATCCGCTGCCTGCTCCAGGGAGGTGTTCCATGTGGCAAATGGAGAATCGACTGAAGCAATTCCGCGGTTACCGGGCGCGGCCTCCTGACTCCATAAGGAGATGGCCGAAATGAGAAGGCAAAGGCCGGTTATGCTCGCATAACTCGCGGCCTGCACGGCAAAACGCACCGAGAAGACCGAACGAGCGTTCCACCGGTTTGGTTTGGGTCGCCGAAAATTCATCTCATTCCCCACATGTTCCGGACCAACAAATCTCTTTTCCTCAACTGCAATCTGTCCTTATTGATTTGGCGCCATCTGTACTTTTTGAATCAGTTTTTCGACAGACTCGCTTTGAACCTTCCGGATAAGATCCTCCACTTTCTGCCGGTCAGCATAGTCGGGATGAACCTTCAACAGCCGTTCCCAGCATTCGATCGCGGCCTGGTCATTGTGCTTGCCCTGCCACTTTACGATGCCCAGGTTGAAAAGCGTATTTGGGTAATCCGGTTGGGAGCTTAGCACGGTCTCGTATTGCTGAATGGCCCCGTCCGGATTTCCCGAGTACCAGATAGCTGTTCCCATATCCGTCCGGACGTTCACGTCCTGAGGCTGAAGGTTGAGGTATTTCTGGTAATAGCCGATTGCCTTTTCGTAATCGTGATTGTCGTAGTACGCATTGCCGATGTTGACCAGAAGATCGGGATCGTTCGGGTTGTCTTCGAGACGCCGCAGAAGCGGTCGAATTCTGCCGTCAAAGTTGGCCGATGAGTTGGAATCCGCTCTCTGATCCGTGCCCGATGGACTGGCAACGGATGCCGAGGACGAGGAACTGCGAAACAGGTATCCGAGGGCAATACCAAGTACGAGTACCGCGAGCGCCACCAGGGCGAACTGACCCGGTCTTAAGAAGTTCGACCGTGATCGAAGAACGCTGAGCGATGAAGCCTTCATCTTTGCCTCCGCGTCGCCCAGACGGTTTGTGTCAGCCATCCGGGCCTGCTATTCTTTTGTGTTTTATGCATGACTCGCCTCCTCGTGGTGGCTGTGCCGCATCTGCCATCCACGCCACATCTCGTAAATCACCGGGATCACGATCAGCGTCAGAATGGTCGACGTCACCATGCCGCCCACCATGGGAGCGGCAATGCGCTTCATGACATCGGCGCCCGTGCCGTGGCTCCACATAATAGGAAGCAGACCGGCGATGATGGCGGTCACGGTCATCATCTTGGGCCGAACGCGCATCACCGCGCCCTCAATGATGGCGTCGTACAAATCGCGCCGCGTGATCATCGTCCCCCCCGCCAGGCGCCGGTCATAGACCTCGTCTAGATATACGATCATGACCACGCCGGTTTCAGCAGCGACGCCGGCGAGAGCGATGAACCCGACCCACACCGCGACGCTCGTGTTGTAACTGAGCAGGTACAACAGCCAGAACCCTCCGATCAGCGCAAACGGCAGAGAGAGCATGACAATCATGGTCTTGGCGAAGGAGTGAAAATTGGTATAAAGCAGCACAAGGATGATCAGCAGCGTGAGCGGAATGACGTACTTCAATGTCTGCTTCGCGTGCTCCATGTACTCCCATTGGCCGCTCCAGTTGAGGTAATACCCTGGTGGCAGCTTGACCTTCTGGTTGACGACCTGCATAGCATTGTGAACATAGGTGCCGATGTCGACGCCCGCCACATCCACATAGACATAGCCCACGGGAACCGCGCCTTCCGTCTTGATGACGGGCGGCCCCATGGTTACCCGGATGTCTGCGAGCTGGGTTATTGGCACCTGTGCTCCGCCCGGAGTTGCGAC